>CAUJEY010000116.1 GCA_963169325.1 Bacteroidota bacterium | reverse complement strand
GCCTCAAGGTTCGTCGAGCAGTTGTCCGCTTCGTCGTCCACATCTCCCGTCATACCGGGGTCGGCATCATAGCCGCAAGAGGCATCTGTAAATATTTCGATGTCATCAGGCGCCGTAAAGGTCGGCGGTGTGTTGTCTGATACTGTAATGGTTTGCACCTGGTCAGAGGCTGTATTATTGCAGTCGTCCACCAAACTCCAGGTCCGCGTGATCACTTTCGATCCTTCACACGGCCCATCCGCCACAGCATCAGTGTACGTCGCCTCAAGGTTCGTCGAGCAGTTGTCCGCTTCGTCGTCCACATCTCCCGTTATAACGGGGTCGGCATCATAGTTGCAAGAGGCATCTGTAAATATTTCGATGTCATCAGGCGCCGTAAAGGTCGGCGGTGTATTGTCTGATACCGTAATGGTTTGCACCGTCGTAATCGAGTTGCCACAGACATCCGTGATGGTGTAGGAACGGAAAATCATACCGCCACACTCCGTGCCAGTCATAGGGGAGTCGCTGTGTGAAACCGTCAGATCTGCCTCCGCAGTACAATTGTCGCTCGCCGTTGCACCCGGCAAGGCTAAATATTCCATGATGGTGGTTGCCCCTGCTGGTAAGGCGGTAGTGCATTCGGCGTCAGCAGACGAAGGAGCCGTCACTACAGGCGCCGTATTATCCGTAACCGTAATTACCTGCGTATACACCGTGCTCGTATTGCCGCACGCATCCGTCACCACCCAGGTATTGGTATAAGTACCCTCTTGCGGACAAACCGTACCGGCTACAAAAGTACCCGAGGTTTCCACAATATTGGTCACGTCATTATCACAGTTATCCAGCGCTACAGGCGCCAGGAGTTGTGCGGCTGCAAGGCCGGTAGCATCGCTGCACTCCACTGTGATATCCAAATCACCGGCATCCGTGACCCATATCGGCGCAGTATCATCGGTAATGGTGATCACTTGCGTAAATACCAGGCTGGTATTGCCGCAATCGTCCGTTACCGTCCAGGTATTGGTGTAGGTACCTTCCTGGGGGCAAGGTGTGCCGGGGGTGAAAAAGCCGGAGGTTTTAACAATATTAGTCACATCGGGATCGCAATTATCGGCTGCCACCGGGAAAAGTCCCTGTGCAACCGTCAATCCAGACAGATCGCTGCATTCGACCGCGCGGTCCAGCGATCCGGCCGCCGTGGTCCAGGTCGGAACCTGGTCATCTATGACCGTAATTATTTGTGTAAATGTCGTACTGGTGTTACCGCAATCATCGGTTACGGTCCAGACGTTGGTGTAAGTGCCCGTGTAGGCGCAGCCCACATTGGGTTGGAAGGTCCCGGCACTTTTAACAGGCTCCAACAACAAATCGCAGTTATCGGTAGCCACGGGTTCCAGGGTTTGGGCAGCGGCCAGGCCGCCGGCATCGCTACATTGCACGGTGCGATTCAATGTGCCGGCAACGGTTACCCATGTCGGCGCCTGCGTATCTGTCACCGTGATCACTTGTGTGTAGGTGGTGCTTGTGTTGCCGCAATCGTCGGTTACCGTCCAGGTATTCGTGTAGGTCCCGGCCTGCAGGCAGGAGGTCATGCCCGGTACAAAAGGACCGGAGACTTTGTTCAACGCACTCACCGTGAGGTCGCAATTGTCGGCGGCTACGGGGAAAAGCGCCTGGGCATTAGTCAGCCCGGTGGCATTACTGCATTCCACCGTACGGTCCAGATTGCCTGCCGGGGTAGTCCAGGTGGGGGGCGTGTTGTCGGTTACCGTGATGATCTGGGTAAATACCGTGCTCGTGTTGCCGCAATCGTCGGTCACCGTCCAGGTATTCGTGTAGGTGCCTTCTTGCGGGCAGACCGTACCGGCTACAAAGGCGCCCGTTATTTTTTCAATATTGGTTACGTCGTTGTCGCAAACGTCCGATGCCACAGGCACCAGGAGTTGTGCTGCTGCAAGGCCGTTAATATCACTGCATTCCACCGTTATATCCAAAGCGTCTGATGCTGTCGTCCAGGTGGGCGCCGTATTGTCGTCCACGTTGATCGTCTGCGTGCAGATTGCGGAATTGCCGCAGGCATCGGTGATCGTCCAGGTGCGGCTGACCACGATGGGGCAGGTACCCGTTCCCACGACATCGATATAAGACACCTCAGTAATCCCGCAGGGATCGGAGGCATCACCCTGATTGGTGCCGTTCTCAAATTCGGCTTCCGAAGAGGACGCCAAGGTGGCCGAATACGCCGGGTCAGTGATGGCGTCCGGACCGCAGCCTTCTATGTTTCGGGTCACGGCACAGGTAGTGATTACCGGGTTGATATTGTCATCCACGGTAATGGTTTGTGTACAAATACCTGTATTGTCACAGAAATCTGAAATGCTATAGGTGCGTGTCAGCACTTCCGGACAGGTATTTTCATTAGTACCTTCCCCCAGCAGCACAAATGTCGCCTCGTCCAGGGCACAGCCATCCATAGCGCTGCCGCCGGCCATTTCAAACGCTGCAAAATCAGCATAAGGCGTTTGCTCGTCGCCGCTACAGACCGCCGTTAAAGGACCCGGGCAAGTGAGCACTGGCGCTTCTGAATCTACAAGAAAAATATACCTGGTACATTCCGTCTCGTTGTCGCAATCATCTATTGCATGAAAAAGCACCTCGCGGCCTTGCTGTCCGCACAATTCCAGCGGCATAACACTGTCGTATTCAGGCATCACTTCAACCGTTCCGCTGCAGGCGTCTTCTGCGCTTGCCTCGTCGAGCCAATTCAGAATGGCATCCATGTCGATTCCCATTGGATCACATTCCAAAGTGAGATCAGCAGCCGGGCAGGTAAGCACCGGCGGCTCCGTGTCCTGGACCAAAATTGTTGCATTGTTCAATACTGTTACGGACACCGGTTCAAGGAAACTGCAATCACCGGCCTCGATGCTCAGTGGATCATTACTGATCAAAACAGTCGTTGGTGATGCCGGGCAACCTTTTGCTTTTAAGGAAACCGTCAGCAGCGTGGTATCGTCGGGGAGAGAAGCGCCGCAAGGAAGGCTGGCATCCGCCCAGCTGAAAATCATTTCCCCGATGGCAACATCACCGGTTCCTACGGCCGGGTCTTCAGCATCAATGGTCGTAGCAACATGTGTAACGTACTGAAACTGCGCGGTATCCCAATTAATTGAAAAATCCAGCGAAGTCAATCCGCAAAAACCGCTGTTGGCCTTTATCACGACGGTCGTCGTATCGCCGCACTGAACGGTGGTCGGAGCCGTGGCTTCCAATTCAAGCCCGGCGCAAACACTGCCGCCGACCGTAATATCATAAAGATACAAATCGCCAGTACCGTTCGAGCCTGCATCGTATCCATAAATACGGAAAACGATAGAATCTAAAATACTTATCGCTGGGAAACTGTCCCAAGGGTGAGTCAGTCCGGTTGCTGCGCATCCCCCACCTTGTTCCGGGATAAACGGACCGGTAAAATTAAAGAAGTTCGTCCCGTCGGTGCTGTAGGCATAAGCCACTTCCCGGGGCCCACGTGAATCGCCTGTGTTACCGGTATGCCGGGTAGAAGCGACGAAATCCGTAACATACAGGCGGAAGCCGGGATTCGGTTTCAGGATAAATTGAATATACTCGCCGTTCGCATTTGAGCTGTCAATGCTTGCTGCGTCGGCGTAAGTGGGATTGGGCCAGTTCTCGGCGCCGAAACCTTCCGTAGCGCCGCTACAATTCAACCCGGTACCTAACACGCCGCTTCCGCGAGTGAGACTCCCCCCGGTAGCATGCAGGGCCACCGTTGCCGGCGCGCCGTTCGCATCGTTTGTGAAGGTATAAATTTGCCCCTGCAGTGCAAATGGAGCGGTGAACAGGGCGCCCAACAATATCAAAGAGGATATAGCCCTGCAGGTAAGTGCCGGCATATTGGGGATAAAAATCAGATTACGGCCTTTGTTTTGGGTAAAAGGTAAAAATTGTAGCATATTTCCCATAGCGAACAGGGGCATTATAAAAAATTAAAGAAGCATGGTTTCCTCATAAAATTCCCGGTAGAAAAACAAACCCGACGCGCGAACATCGCGCAGCGCCCTTTCTTATCGCTGTGCAACAACCATACGCCGCGACAATTGGCCGAACGGCGTGGTCAGTTCGTAGTATAAAATACCCGAAGCGGGTTCAACCCGGATAGATTCTTCCTGGTAACCGGCGGGATAGGTTTTGTCGATCCGCAGCAGTTCGCGTCCCGCAGCGTCCAGCACGCGCAGTTGCGCGTCGCAGGATTCCGGCAGGATAAAGCCGATGGTGGTGACGCCGGCAAACGGATTCGGCCGGTTTTGCAGCAAGCGTACGCCCGCGGCTTCAGCCGGGGTAACGGGCAAGCCGGTCGTCGTTTCAAAAACCAAATCCAACCCGGTTTTGCCTTGTTGCATCGTGTAGGCCTCCGGATTCAGGCTCTTCGGCTTCAAGCGCAGCAGGTCGCTGAGTTTGGCGCCGCTTTGCAGGGCTTTGAACCGCAGGGTAAATACGGGCTGGCCGTCGTCGACCGTGCGACCGGCGGGGTCGATCCACACGCTGCGGATTTCGCCTTCGGCAGACTGGTACGCGCCGAAATGTTCGGCAGCCGTGAGGCCCAGCGGCGAGCCGGCCGTTTCAACACCCAGCCACTGCAACTGCGCAGGGTCGAATTTCAGGGCAAACTGGTATCCGGATATCTGGTTGAAATGCGCGCTGCGGAATACGGCGGTCACTTCCTGTCCGGCCACCAGGGTTTGATCCTGTACGATCCAGACGAGGTCGTCCGTATCTTCCGGGTGCAACACCGGGTCGGCAGAGGCGTTTACGTCGCCGATTTTGATACCGAAAAAGTTTTGATCGGCCGCGCCGCCGGCAACGCCGGTCAAAACCCGGCTCGCAGGAATCGGAGCAGTGAACGGATTGGCAGGCGGGAAATAGCCCGCGAATCCCGGTCCGGGATCGGTGGTGGGCACGAAACGCCAGGGGTGCGACACAAATATTTCAATAGCGGTCGGACTGCCTTTCAAAGCCTGCCGGATCAGTGAAGCGTCGGTGCCGGTAACCGAATTGCTGAGGTCGACATCTGCGGCAATCAGTTTATACGGGTCGGTGATAAATGGCCCGATCGGCGACAAATGTTGCTGAATAGCCAGCGCATCGGCAGCCGAAACACCGTTGAGCGCGTCGGCAGGCGGGGAGGGTTTGGTGGGCGTCACTACAAAATTACCGCTGGTGCCGCCGATCAGCAGGTACTGGCCGTCGGGGAACGTCGGCCCGTCGGAGCCGACCGCATCGCCGGAGAGGAAAACCGTGGCCTGCGCTACGCCGGAAACATCGTCGCCTTCCCAGATCAACCGGCCGCTGATGCCCGCGCAGTCCTGTACTTTAATCGTAAAGGAACAGGAAGCCGTGAGGCCGTTGATATCTCTTACCGTCCAGGTGACCGTGGTGTTTCCGATGGGGAGCAACACGCCGTTCAAAGAACCGCTGCCGGAACCGGTGGCGGCGCCGCTCAGGGTATATTTTATCGAATCCACCCCACAATTATCCGTTGTAACGGGGTCGAAATCAGTGCCGTTGACCGTATAAATACAATCCTGGTTGCCGGAGACCACCGAGGCTTCGTCCGGGCAAGTGATCGTCGGAGGCGTGTTGTCCACCACGGTGATCAGTTGTATTTGTCCGGAGGACGAATTTCCGCAATCATCAATCACGATCCAGTTGCGGGTGATGGTGCCGCCGGAGCCGGGGCCCTCTGAGAAGGTATCGGTAAATACGGCCCGCAGGCTGTCCACCGGGCTGCAATTATCCGCAGCGTTGCTGATTTGTCCGGTCAAGGTTGCCGGTGCATCGTATTCGCAGTCGCCATTCAGGGCGATGGTGATGTCGGCAGGTTCGGTAAAGGTTGGCGGCTGGGTATCGCGCACGGTGATCACCTGTGCGGCAGTGGTGGTATTATCGCAGTCGTCGGTGGCGCGCCAGGTACGGGTAATCGTATAGTTACCCACGCAGTTTCCGGGTGTGGTGGTTTGCCCTTCGTAGGTCACGACCACTGCCGTGTCGCAGGCGTCGGTGGCGACCGGGGCGCCGGGGCCGGGCACGGCGCTGCATTGTACCGTGATATCTGCCGGAATGCTGTCAAAAACGGGCGCTTCCGTGTCGGTCACGATAACAACCGGGGTACCCAGTACGGTAACCGGCACCACATTCAGGCCGTCGTCGGACGCCTCGATCACACGGGGCGAGTTGACGATCTTAAATTGGCCGCTCTCCCCGCAGTGCAGCGGCTTAAAATTCAGGCGCAACAGCACCGTATCGTCGGGCAGGGTTACGCCGTAGGGGACGTCATTTTCGTCCAGCCAGGAATAAATAAAGGTGTCGGAAACCATCCCGGTCAGCGGCGTACTGCCGTCGATCACGGTCGGGTCCACACCCATGAGCATAAACAGGCTGGTGTCCCAGGCAATGCTGAACTGTAACGTGCCGAGGTCTTCAAAACCGGCCAGGGAAACTACCTGTACGCTGAATTTTTCTCCGCACTCCACGCTGTCCGGCGCTTCCACAAGCAGATTTACGCCCGGAACGGCGCTGATACTGAAGGTGTCGGTAGCGGAATTGGAGCAGTTGTTCTGGTCGGTGTAGGTATACGTAATGGTGTGTTCGCCAATGCCGGCCGCCGAGGGATTGATAAAACTTCCCGAAACGCCGGGGCCGCTATACGTGCCGCCCACCGGGGCGCCGCCTGTAAGCGGGACGTTGGTTTCGTTGGCTAATGCTTCGTCATCGCCCAGGGTCAGGGAAACAACGGGTAGCGGCAGGATGCTCACGACCACGGAACCCATCATGGCTTTTTCACAGTCCGTGCTGGTGCGGGTACCAATTACCGTATAGGTTCCGGCAGCCGTTTGCGGGCCGAAACTAACCGGGACGCTGCTGGCACTGTCCAACGGAAGTCCGATAGGGAACCCGTCCAGGTGTAACTGATACGAAACGCCGGCTTCGCCGCCGCTGATCCATACTTCCGCGCCGTCGCCACCGTCGCAATAGGGGCCGCCTCCGGTGACGTTGAACATTTGCAGGACGTCGATGGTCACCGTTGCCGAGCCGCTCAGGTCGTTCGGCGTGGCCGGGCAGTTAGCGTCGGACAAGGTGCTGATCGTATAAACAGTGGTACCCGCCGGGGTGACACTGACGAAAATGGGGCTGGCGGCGCCGCTAAACGGCGTGCCATTCGATAAGGTACCGCTCCAGGGGCCGTTGCCGGTGACTTCAATTTTTAATTCGGCGCTTTCGCCGGCGCATATCGTCGTCGTGCCGCTCAACGTGCCGGTGGGCCGGGGCAAAACGGTGACTTGCAGGGTGCAGGTAGAAGAACAATTATTAATGTCCGTCACAGTGAGACTCAGGCTATAACTGCCCGCCGCACCGGCATTTACGGTTACTTGCGGGCCGTTGGTCGCGCCGGGAATTGTTCCGTTGCCGATAATCGCCCAGGCATAGGATGCCAGGCTGGGCGGCGCGGCGTATATATGCCCGGTCGTGTTGGCGCAAACATCGACATCACCGGTAATATTGCAAACCGGTTTCGGGTTGACCAGCACCGGCACTGCCGTGGAGGTATAATTACAGCCGTATTTGCTCATGGTGAGCAGGTAATTGCCGGCGTCGCCAAGTTGTGCGTTATTAATAGAGGCATTGGGGCCTGCCGGCGGGTTGAAGCCGCCGCCTTGTTTTGCCCATTGGTATGTGGCTCCGGTAACGGCAACCGAGGTGCGTTGGAGGTTGAGCGTTTGGCCTTCGCATACGGGGCTGTTGCTGACGCCCGCGGGCGCCGTGAGGTTGACCGATGCACTATTGTCGATTACGCCGAAGGTGCCTTCGAACACGGTGCTGGCCAAGCCGTAAACGCGGCCCCGTTGGTAGGGGTCGCTTCCGGTAGCGGTATTCGGCACCTGCGTATCCCAGTCGCCGCCTACATACCGTGCCACACTGCACAAAGCCCGGTTGAAGCTGGAACCTTCGTCGGAGCCGTTCCAGTTCACATACATTTCCGAGATGTTCGCCGCGCCTGCTTCCCGGGTGACGATCCACATTTTTTTCACGGCATCGTCGGTGACATAACCGGTACAACCGGGAATTTCTGCCAAAAATCCGCTGTCGACGCGCACGCCGAAGGTAGAAGACAAGGTGGTGAGCACCAGCGACAAGGGAGTATAACTGCCGTTTCCGACGGGGAAATTGCCGCCCGGAGTGGTCATGACGAGAATATATTTGCCCGTACCGGTAGTTTCGGCGTAGCCGTTGGCGCCGGAAGCGCCGGTCGCAGCGGCGCCGGAGGCCTGTGTAAGGTTGAAGTTACCGAGCCGGATTTTACCGGAAAGGAACGTCAGGCTTTTGGTAAAGGTCAGGTGCTGGGTCAGCGCGGCAATGGCGCCGGCTGTTTTGTTCATCGTGATGGTCGGCAGGCTCAGGGGCGCCGCGCCGCCGATATTGGCGTTGGCTGCGCCATCGAAGATCAGGTTGAAAACACCTGCGCCCGGGCTCGTCAGTGTACCGTTTTGGGTAAAACTGCCGGCCAGGTTGACGGTGAGATTCCCATTTGCCCCGCAGGCTTTAAACGTAGCGGTATTGGCAATGGTAAAACTGCCGTTTATATCCAAAGCGACATTGGCCGTCCCGCTGGAGCCGGCGATATTGCCGGCCGTGAGGATCAGGTTGCCGCCGATAGTATGCGAATGGTTGGTAGTGTTGCCGAAGCGGATTTCGCCGGCGCCGCTATTATTGATCGTGAGGTTGCCCGCGATATTCAGGTTGACATCAAAAGTGCCTGCGCCCGCCGCCGAAGAGGCGTACGACACGTTACCGTACATCGGGTGCGTACCCGTAAAACCGGTTTGATTGCCGGTATAGGCGTACGTGCTGGCTGAGTTCAGCGTCAGCGTCACGGCCGTCAGATTGGCCGGAACCGGCAAACCCGATGTCGTATTTTGAGTAACCTGCCCGCCTGCGGCCACCGAGGTGGTCAGCACCTGGCAGGTGAACGTGCTCAGGTCGAGCGTACCATTTACCGTCAGGGTTGAGCCGGCCAGTGTAAAATTCACATTGGCCGTGAGTGTCACGGTATGTCCTGCCGTAATAGTGACCTGGTCCCCGTCGGCCGGCACGCCATTGTTCCAGGTAGCAGGGGCGCTCCAGTTGCCGCTGGCAACACTGTTGGTTACTTTTGCACTCAGGGGCACAACCAGCAGACCGAACAGCAAGATCGGCAGGAAGTAGCGAAAAATCTGAGGTAAAGCGTGCAGAGTGTCGGGTACCCAGCTGGGGGGCGAATCGGTTTGTTGACGCCGGTTCATAGACGTTGCGTTTTGATGGATGAAAATAAATGGCAACCAGGCAGGACAAGAGCGAAAAACCCTTGTTGAGGATTAAATCAAAAAAACGACACCACACTATCTACCCGCAGCAGGAGCAGAAAGTGTGGACATAAAATCTGAACTTAATGGTAGTATTTTTTGTGTTCCCGGGCCGAATATCCAATAAAGCGTTCCCTGGCAGGTTCCAGCATACGCAGGCGGCATACTCCGGGTTTCGCCGGAGTGGGCTACCCCTTGTTTGGGTAGTTGTGTTGTCATAGGATTACTTTTGTCGGATACAGCCGACAAGCAGCGAATTATGCCTGAATCTTTTATTAAATTACCCAACAGACAGCTTCGCTCCTAATCGGCTTTAGGAAATGATTATGAAGGTAAAGGTAAAAGACCGTAAGGGTAGTTTTACTTTTCTTACGGAAAATACCACTGCAAAGGTAGTGCCAATATTTAATTCATTTTATATGCAATTAAAACCTGTCGGGTATTTGACAAATTCGGCATAATGGCTTGAATGATGCAGTGATAGGAATCAAGATGCCACGATGGTTCGTTGAGATTCAGTTATTCAGCATAAATTTGTCCTGATGGAAAAAAAATTCGGCTTTACCCTGCTCTCCCTGAGCGAGTTTGAAACCTGGATCACCCAGCAAAACGTAGCGCGTACGGTGCTGTATGTGCAGGAACACCACACCTGGTCGCCCAATTACACGCATTTTAAAGGAAATAACCACTTTGAACTGCAAAAAGGCATGCAGGATTTCCACACCGTGGTCAACGGCTGGCAGGATATCGGGCAACATTTCAGCATCTTCCCCGATGGCATGGTCGTCACCGGGCGCGACCTGGAAATCTCCCCGGCTTGCATCTACGGCAACAACAGCAACAGTATTTGTATCGAAAACGTAGGCAATTTCGATACGAACGGCGACAGTATGCACCCGGAACATCGCGAAGCAATTATTCGTGTCACCGCCGCCCTGTGCCGGCGCTTCGCCATTCCGGTCAATGCAGGCCGCATTGTGTATCACCATTGGTTCGACCTGAACACGGGCGCCCGCACCAACGGCAGCGGCGTTACGAAAACCTGTCCGGGAACCAACTTTTTCGGTGGCAACTCGGTACAAAACGCCGAAAAAAACTTTCTTCCCCTCGTCGAAGCAGCCCTCGGCGGCAAAGTAGTGCCTCCGGCAAAACCAATCTTGTATTACGCTTACGTGACCTCCAAGTGGTTGCCTATTCGTAAAAACCCGTTTTTTCTGGCCAAAAAAATAAACGAAACGCCCTTCGGCTCCGTATTGCGGATTTATGAAGAAAAAGGCCACTGGCGCCGTATTTCGGCCACAAAAGACGAGTGGGTTACCGCCGGTAAAATCCGGCAATTAAAACGTGGCACCGTCAATACCGACGAACTGAACGTACGCTCCGGCCCGGGCATCCAGTTTAATCCTCCCATCGGGAATATCCGGAAAGGACAGGAAGTATTCGTTTTCGCCGAATCTGGCAACTGGGTCAAAATCGGGGTCGACGAACGTTGGGTATCGGGGAAATACGTGGATTTGGTTTAGTATTGGTCAATGACCACAACCACCCATCACATGCTAAAAACATACCTTTTTCTGCTACTCGCCTGTGCCGCCGGCCACTTACCGGCGCAAACGCCCTACTCACCCGACCGGCAGGATGCGCAAGCCCGCAAAACGGAAAATGTGTTCACCGGCAATACCCGGCCCGACAGCACCCTTAATCCGCTGATCTGGCGGGTACGCGACCGCGTCTTAAAAACCGGGCAAACGGTAAACATGGACTTTCTGGCCTTCGGCTTTACCGATGTGGCGGCTTACCAGTTCGCCCTGAAATTCGATCCTGCTCAACTGCGTTTTGAACGAATTGAAATCCTGGCGCCGCCGGGCTTTCCACTGGCCCCCTCTGGTAATTTCGGCCTTTTTAACATCGCGGCAGGTGAACTGCGCACACTTTGGTCAACCGCTCAAGGTATCACCCTGCCGGCAGCCACGCCGGTGTTCCGGATTGTACTGACCACCCTGTCCGGCGGTAAAAAACTCAGCGAAGCACTGGTTCTCGATCCCGCGATCCTTAGCCCGGTGGCCTACAACACCGTACTGGCCCCGAAAGCCGTACAATTGTACTATGCCGACTATACCAAACCCGCCGACCCCCGCGCGGAAACCGGCGAAATAACCGGCTTGCAACTCGATCAAAACCGGCCGAACCCGTTCACCAACTGCACAAAAATCGGTTTTACACTGCCCGCCGAAGGCATGGTGTATTTCCGGGTATTTGATGCTTCCGGCCGGGAGTGGCTGCGCTGGGAAAAAACCTGCGCCGCGGGATATCAGGACGAAACGGTTTGCCTGGGCAATGCCGGAGCCGGGGTATTTTATTGCCAACTGGTCACGCCGTTTGGGACGCTGACGCGGCGGTTGGTCAAGGGAGCGTAATTTACTGGCGGCAATACGCCAAAACTTTACTAACTTGCACGGTGTTTAATAAAAGAACAGCAACAGGGCCTCTGTTGCCCATGATTTCCGCCTTAAACCGGACATCATCATAACTAAAAAAGATACATGGCCAGATCGCAAGACTCTTTTAACAAAAAAGAAAAAGAAAAAAAACGCAAAAAAAAGAATCAGGACAAACTGGAGCGCCGGGAAGAACGCAAAGCAGAGAAAGCGTTGGGTGGCCCCAAGTCCTTTGAAGACATGATTTCTTATGTGGATGAAAACGGCAACTTCAGCTCCACACCTCCCGACCCTTCTAAAAAGAAAGTGATCAAACTGGAGGACATCGTCCTCGGTGCGCGTCCTACCGACGACACGCCTGTTGATACGGTCCGCCATGGGCAGGTCAAGTTTTTCAACGACGAAAAAGGTTACGGTTTCATCATCGACGCGGAATCCAAGGACAGTGTATTTGTCCACGCCAACAACACCAGCACCAACCTCCGGGAAAATGATAAGGTGACGTTCGAAATAGAAATGGGACCTAAAGGGATGAATGCGGTGAACGTGAAATTAGTGAGTTAGCGGGTACCGATCAATCACGATGCACGAAGTGCAAGATAAAACAGGAGTCATGCCGACATATAGGCATGACTCCTGTTTGCTTTACGGCTGTTCTTCCCTTTTATTATTATTCATATTAACATCCGGATTGGGCACACCACTGTTGACCGAGCGCACTTCGAGCCGGAACGTCGGCTTTTTCTCTTTGCCTTTGATGTAAGTGGTGTAATACTGGATTTCGACGGTCGCGCCGGGATTCAGCACGTTAACCTGTTTGGTAGTCACCACCTGAAACTGGCCGTTTTTCAATTGGTACAAAACGATGTTGACAGGCGACCCGCCGTTCGTGTACGGTTTTGTACCGATGTTTCTGACGATACCTTTGGGGCCGACGCCAATTTTCACGTCGCCATTGGGCAATACCACGGCATCTACCGGCTGAAATACGATGTCGATCGCCGCCGGATCGGCGCCGTCGGGCACGTTGGATTTGATTTTGTTGGCCTGGGCCTGTGCTGCAATGCAGAGAAAAAGGGTGAAAACGGTTACAAATAAGTTTTTCATGACGTTTGTTGGAATGGTGAAAATGATGTGTTTTCTACCATGTGTCATGAAGGAGGAAAATGTACCCACAAGGCAACCGAAGAAGTTGAGTCGTAAAAATAAATTCCCCCAACCGTTCCCCGTTTGGGAACAAAGTTGTATTTTTGTTCGTTATATTATGCGAATCATTGCCGTTAAGACTTTAAAATCCTATTGGGAAAAGTACCCGGATGCGCAAGCGGCGCTATTCGCTTGGTATGAGGAAGTATGTGAGGCTGATTGGAGCAGCCCAAACGAAATGAAGGAACAATTTCGAAGCGCTTCGGTCATAACAGGAAAAAGAGTGGTTTATAATATTCACGGCAATAGCTACCGCCTTCTTGTCGATATCGAATTCAAATTCAAGATCGTGTTCATCGTCTGGTTTGGCACACACAAAGATTACGATAAACTGGACGCAAAAACAGTAAAATATGTTAAAGCCAATTAGAACGGAAGCGCAATATGAAGAGGCCCTGGAACGGATTTATGAGCTGATGCAACTCGACCTCGAATCCGGTACAGAAGGCGGTGACGAATTGGAAGTTCTCTCCCTGTTGGTGAAGGAGTATGAACATGAACATTACCCGGTACCCAAACCTCACCCAATTGAAGCCATCAAATTCCGGCTCGATCAATTGGGACTATCCGAATCGGAACTCACCCGTATTCTGGGCAGCCGGAGCCGCAAATCGGAAATCCTGTCCGGCCGGCGGAAACTGAGCTTGGAAATGATCCGGCAATTGAACCGGGAACTGAAGATCTCGGCAGAGGTGCTGATTCAGGTGTATTGACGTCACTCCTCTTTTACTTTAATAATCTCCACCCCCAACTCCCTTACCAACCTATTCACCACCGGCAACTCCCGCTCCTGCACTGCCGTCCATTTCGCCAGTTCCACGTCAATTTGACTGAACAACAAGTCGCGCACTTCGCGAGCCTGGTCGGTGGGCGGGAAGTCGCCGTCGGAAGCCAGTTCCATCAGATTACCGAGTTTGTCGTTAAGGCGTACGGGGTAGTTTAGCGGGTCCTGGCCGGAGCGGTTTTTGGTTTGATACAAAGTCTGCTCCACCGCGGTCATCAGTGAATCCACGGTTTTGATCTGATCGCGCAGGGGTTTCATACGCTCTTCTTTCGGCAGGCGGTCACTGAGGTTTTTCATTTGCGCGCGCACATCGCGGATGTCGGCTATGGCGCCGTGTATTTCGGAGAGTTTGTTGTAGCAGGCTTTTACAAACATGAATTGTTGCTGAAAATCCTCCGGACGGGCGCCGGCACGGGGATCGGGCAGTACGGCAAACGGTTGCTCTTCGCTTTGGCCTTTTACCGTCAGGCGTACCCGGTAGTCGCCCGGTACCACGCGTGGGCCGCCCAGGCCGGTGGACCACAGGATAAGCCCGTCGAACTTTTTGGCATTGGGATAGCGCAGGTTCCACACAAACCGGTTGCCGCCGGCTTTCAGGTCGGTCAGTTTGTCTTCTTTACCCTGGCTGGAAAAAGTACGGATCACGGCGCCGTCGTTACCGAGGATGTCGATGGTCACGGTGTCTTTTTCGCCCGGTTTGTTTTTCAGGTAGAAATGGAACATCGCGCCGCCGGGGTGGTTGGTACCGGCGGTTTTCGGGTTTTTCGCCTGTCCGCCGTTCATGCGGTACGCGGGCATGGGCTGGTAGAGGTGCCCGTTTTTGTTTTTGATCTCGTCATTCAGTTGGTGCAACACCGTCAGGTCGTCGATGATCCAGAAACTGCGGCCCTGCGTGGCGGCGATGAGGTTGTCGTTTTTGACGGCCAGGTCGGTGACGGGTACGATGGGCAGGTTGAGTTGGAACGTTTGCCAATTGGCGCCGTCGTCGAAACTGATATACAGCCCTTCTTCCGTGCCGGCATAGAGCAGCCCCCGGCGTTTGGGATCGGCGCGCAACACCCGGGTAAAGTGGCCGGGGTTGATGCCGTTTACGATTTTCCGCCAGGTTTTGCCGTAGTCGGCGGTGTGGAAGAGGTAGGGCCGGTAATCGCCCGATTTGTACGAAGTAGCGGCAAGGTAGAGCCCGCCTTTGCGGAAAGGATCGGGCTCCACGCTGTTGACCATACACCATTGCGGCATGTCGGCGGGTGTCACATTGGCCCAGTTGGCGCCGCCGTCGCGGCTGACGTGTACGAGGCCGTCGTCGCTGCCGGTCCAGAGCAGGCCGGGTTCGTATTGCGATTCGCAAGCCGCGAAGATGGTGCAGTAGTACTCCACGCTCGTATTGTCCTGAGTGATGGGGCCGCCCGACGATTTTTGCCGGTTTTTGTCGTTGGTGGTCAGGTCGGGGCTGATGGTTTGCCAGCTTTGGCCTTCGTTGGTGGTGGCATGCAGGTGGTTGGAGCAGGCGTAGAGTTTTTTTGGGTCGTGGGGCGAGAAGAAGACGGGGTAATTCCACTGGAAGCGGTATTTGGCGTCTTCGGCGCCGTGGCCCATGTTGTCTTCGGGCCACACGTTGATGGAGCGGGTGGTTTTGCGCCGGTGGTCTACGCGGCTGAGGTAGCCGTGGTATTCGCCGCCGTACACAATTTCGTTATCGGCGGGGTCTACGGCAATGTGGGCCGATTCGCCGCCGGCGGTGGATTCCCAGTCGCGCTCGGTGATGGTAGCGCCGTCGGTTCGATGGCGTATGCGCACAGTCGAATTATCCTGCTGCGCGCCGTAAATCCGATACGGAAAATCGTTATCGGTCGTCACGCGATAAAACTGCGACGTCGGTTGGTTGTGATACGTGCTCCAGGTTTCGCCGCCGTCGTAGCTGATCTGGGCGCCGCCGTCGTCGCCGATGATCATCCGGCGGGAATCTTCAGGCGCTACCCAAAAATCATGGTGGTCGCCGTGCGGGGCGTATTTGGAGGTAAAGGTTTTGCCGCCGTCTTTCGAGACGTGGTAGGCCACGTTCATGACGTACACCTTGTCTTCGTCTTTGCTATCGGCGTAAATGCGGGTATAGTACCAGGCGCGCTGACGCAGGTTGCGGTCATCGTTGAGTTTGGTCCATTTTTTTCCGCCGTCGTCGGAGCGGAAGACCCCGCCGTTTTCGGCTTCCACGATGGCCCATACGCGGCGCGGATTGGCCGGCGACACGGTTACGCCGATGATGCCGAGGGTGTCCTTTTGTGGCAGGCCCTCGTTTCGGGTCAGTTCGGTCCAGGTATCGCCGCCATCGGTGCTTTTCCAGAGGCCGGAGCCGGAGCCGCCGCTGCTCAGGCTGTACGGCGTACGGCGTATGCGCCAGGTGCTGGCGTACAGGATACGGGGGTTGGTGGGGTCCATGCACAAGTCGACGGCGCCGGCGTCTTCGTTGGCAAACAGGACACGCTCCCAGGTACGGCCGCCGTCTTTGGAGCGGTACACGCCGCGGTCGGGCGTGGGCTTGAACAGGTCGCCGAGCACGGCGGCGTACACCATATCGGGGTTGTCGGGATGGATACAGATCCGCGGGATATGGCGACCGTTGGTCATGCCGGCGCTGGTCCAGGTCTGGCCGGCGTCGGTGCTTTTCCATAAGCCCGAGCCGTAGCTCACGTTGCCGCGCACGGTTTTTTCGCCGCCGCCGACAAAAATCACATTCGGATCGGAAGGCGCCACTTCCACGGCGCCGACAGAGCCGCCAAAAAAGCCGTCGGAAATATTTTCCCAGGTACGTCCGCCGTCGGTGGTGCGCCACACGCCGCCGCCGGTGCTGCCGAAGTAAAACAGGTTGGGCTTTCCCGGCACGCCGGTGACCGCCGCCGAGCGCCCGCCCCGGAAAGGCCCGACGCAGCGCCATTCGAGGGCGTTGTAGAGGGTTTCTTCGTAAGCGGTTTTGGCAGCCGCTACGGGTGGGGTGGTTTTATTTTTTTGGGAAAAAACGGGGGCGGACAGGCAAAGGGCCAGCAGGGAAAGGAAGAGGATACGCATGATTGGTATTGTTTGGGGCGAAGAAAAGGAAAGGGCGGGATATTTACTCAACAAATCAACGCATCAACAAATCAACACATCAACAAATCAACACATATCAACATTTCCCCAACAACCAATCTCTTTCCGCCACGTACTGCGCCGCCAGCACCTTGGTGCGCAGGCGACCGCGCGCATCCGCGTCGCCGGGCGCGACTCGGAGCAGGCGTTTGACAAAGCGTACGAAATTCAGGTTCAGTTCCCGGTGATAACCTAAGGAAGCGCGTTTGCGTTGCAGGTATATGGTAAAACTGTCGAGCAGCGATTCCAGGGCAGCCAGTTCGCCGGTGTCGAAATAAATACGGACCAACATCCGGCGGGCGTCCAGGTGATAAAACACGTCGCGAAATTCCACCTTTCGCAGAATTTCCTGGGCTTGGGTATAGTCTTTTTTCCGAAAATAATAGGTGGCTAAGTTGTAGCGCCAGGCACTATCGCGCTCACGAGGAGGTAGTTCGGTGCGGTAATGTTCCAGGAAATGCAGGGCCCAGTCCCATTCTTCCAGCGCCAGGGCGAGCAACAGGATGTTATTGTAGGTGTATTTGTTCAGGAAACCGTCTTCAAAAATGACGCGACGCTCCAACCCCTGGCGATACAGATCGAGGGCAGCGCGGATGAAAATGCGGTCGCCGCTGTTGAGCCGGCGGATGCAGTAATTAATGGCGCCGACATACAAGTCACGTATCTCATTGGGCGGAAAAAGCGCCCAATGTTGCGCCAGCAGGTCGCGCAGCGCCTCAAAATGCGGTTCCGCCGCAGCATCCTGCTCTCCCAGAATCTGGTAGCAATGGAAGTAAGCCATCACCGCCGGCGTTTGGCTGAAGGCGCCCGCCCCGACAGCGGTGAGTGTAGCCGGCAAATAAATGGAATCGCCGGCCTGGCCCTGCCGGCCCGGTTGGGCCAGCACGGCACAGGCATAACGCAACGTTTCCGAGGCGATATAAACATCCCGGGCCGATCCGATCTGTTCCATCAGATCCGAAACGCCGCGGTTGGAGCGGCGATACACTTCCCATCGTTCGAGTCGCAGGTGGTATTGCTGGAAAAAATAATCCACACTTTGGTGTGGCGCGCTGGAAAGCTGTGCAGCAAGCGCTTCAAATTCTTTTTCAAATACCAGTTCCAGGCCGCGTTCGCGCAAGGATTTGCACAAATGCCGGCCGGCGTCCACCTCATCCTGGCGCCAATGCGCGTACGCTAAATACGCTTTGACCCCCTGATATAAAAAAGACATGGCATGGCGCATATCCGCATCCTTGTATCCGCCCGAACGGCGCCCGTCTTCGTTTGGAAAAACCTGGATAAATGCCGACTTTTTGTTCAACACGGCTTCCGGCAGATCGGCGGCGCCTACGGGTACCAGGGCGCACAGGTATTCAAACAGGCGCGTCACGTCGGTACGCTGGTTGAAAAAAGGGCTGTTGAGCCATTTACGCAGATCGCGCCTTTCCTGTTTGGTGAGGGTGCGAAAGGTTTGAACGAGCAGTGAATCGCGCATTTTTATTATTTTTTATAGCTGATGCGTCGGCAGGTTTAGGCCTGTAAAAGTAAATTTATTTTGGCAAATAAATTTTCAAATCATTGATTTAAAATTAATTAAAGAATATATAGCCTGCTATTAATTGACAACCTGCTTAAAACTGTATTTTTTTACCCTGTTCGTATGCCGCACTTTTGGACCGTCAAGTTTAATTCATCTGAATACCCATGAGAAGAGTAATCCTTATCAGCATTTTGACTTCGGTAATGTCCGGAATCTTGTCCGGCCAGGGCTGGCAGCGGCGCTACGGCCAAACCCCGGAAACAGAACAGGGAAAATTTATTACCCGAACCGACGACGGCGGCTTTCTGGTACGGGCTTCGGCCAACGGCAGCGACCCGGCCTACTCCACCCTGCTGCGCCTCGATGCCGACGGCGACAGCGTGTGGACCTACACTGCCGGACCGTTCCCTGCCGGCGGTGCAGCGGTAGAAGACCGGGCTGTTTATAATAGCGCCGGCGAAATCTTTTCGGTATTTTACGACAGCTTGCTCCGGTTCGATGCCGGGGGGCATAAAGTGTTTGCCGTTGCCGCGCATTTTTATCACATTTTGGGCGTACAGCCGGATGGTGTTCTCCTGTGGAAAGGGGTGAACACGGGCGATTCCCTAAATCTGCGCAAATACGACATTGATGGAAACCTGCTATGGGAAAAACAACAACATATTCCCGGTGATCTTCAGGACGTTAAACTTGCCCCGGACAGCCGGATACTAGCCCTGTTTACCACCTGGGGGTTCGATAACAAATCCAAAATGGCGGTATACGACGCGGACGGAAACGGGCAATCTACTATGGACTTCGGGCAGGCTTTCTATTACAAAATTGCCTTCGACGAACAGGGCAATTACATCCTTTATGAAACCTTGATATCCGGCCAGCAAGCCCAAAACAATGCGGTATACATCCTGAAATCTACACCTGCCGGACAGGTGATCTGGAAAAAAACGTATCTGATCTCGTCCAGCGACGCGGTGGAACGTATCGTACCGGCAAGCAACGGCAACCTTATCCTGCTCGGTTCCAGTTGGTACGCCCCGGTGCGTTCTCCACGTATCTACGGACTCGATTCGAACGGCAACGAACTGTGGAAACGGATTTTCAGCATGAGCCATTCCACTTCGATTAAAGACGGCGTAGCGGATGAAGACGGGTCTTTTGTCGTCACCGGTTTTATCCAGGAACAACCGGGCGCATCAGGCCCATCGGATGCTATCGTGTGGAAATTTAATGCCCAGGGATTATTGTATCCCAACCTGCTTCGCGGACGCGTCGTTCGCGATACCCTGCCCGACTGCGAGGTACAATCGACTGAACCCGGCATGGCCGGTTGGACCATCCAGTCGGGCTTTTTTCTGAGCGTCACGGATGATTCGGGTTTTTACGAAGTACAAGCCGATACCGGTACCACAACCTTACAACTTTACTCCCCAGGGTCGCTCTGGCAGGTGTGTCCGGATTTCGAGACGATCACCCTGAACGGCGTTTTCCTGTTGGACACCCTCGATATTCCGGTGTTTCCGACCATCAGCTGTCCGCAAATGGAAGTTTCCATGGGGTTCCAGCGTTTGCGGCGTTGTTTTGAAAACACCGCCACCGTAAAATGGTGCAACGTCGGCACGATAGCGGAAAACGAGGCCAAAATCCTGGTGGTACTACCGCCTGAACTGGATTTTGTATCCACTTCCGGCCCCTTAAGTTTAATGGCCGGCGACAGCCTGTGGTTCGACATCGGTTTTGTGGATGTCAACGAATGTGGCAGTTTTCAGCTCATTGCAGTAGTGAATTGCGACTCCTCGGCACTTGGGCAGGTACTCTGCACCACGGCGCATATTTTCCCCGACTCTTTTTGCCTGACGGAGCCTGGCTGGTCGGGAGCTTCCGTACAGGTGAATGCCCAGTGTACGGGCGACACTGCGGTGACCTTCACGATCAAAAACACCGGCGCTTTCCCCACCTCGCCGAGCCTGGAATATATTATCATCGAAGACCAGGTGGTGCTGATGAGCGCGCCGTTCAACCTGCCTCCCGGCGGCCAGCAAGTGATTACCCAGCCGGTCGGCAACGGCGGCTTGTACCGCATCGAGGTCGAACAGGAGTTCTTCCATCCGGGATTTTCCATGCCGGCGGCCTGGGTGGAGGGATGCGGCCCCGCAACAAATCAGGGTCTGGCGTTGCAGTATCCCGCCGACGATGGGGACCTATTTGTGGACGTCGACTGTCAGCGTATCACCGGCAGTTATGACCCAAACGACAAAAGCGCACAACCGGAAGGCTACGGGCCGGAGCATTTTATCGCGCCGAACACCGACCTCAGTTACCGCATACGCTTCCAGAACACGGGTACCGATACGGCGTTCACGGTCATTATCCGCGATACACTTTCGCCCTGGCTCGATCCGGCCACCGTGCGCCCGGAGGCTTCGTCGCACCCGTTTACCTGGAATTTTTCTGAAGGCAACACCCTGAAATTTGTTTTTGACAACATCCTGCTCCCGGATTCCACGACCAACGAACCGGGGTCGAACGGATATGTCCTGTTCCGCATTTCCCCCAGAAAAGACCTGCCGCTGGGCACCGTTATCCACAACCGTGCGGCCATTTATTTCGACTTCAACCTGCCCGTCATCACCAATGAAACCTTTCACACGCTGGGTCGGGACTTTATCCTGGTGGATACCGACACCCCCCAACCAGGCGAACCGGGCGTGGAGGTCTTTCCCAACCCGTTCCGGGAGGCGACAAGTTTCCGGTTCGGCCGGGATATCCGGGGGATACTTTCGCTGTACACCGCTCAGGGACAATTGGTCCGGCAGGAGCCGGTAAACGGACCTGCCCTCCGGTTTCAGGCTCGGGGATTGACGCCGGGCGTGTATGTTTTTGATATCCGGGAAAACGGCCGCGTGCTGGCACAAGGAAAAATGGCGGTGCAGTAGTCCGCCTTGCCCCGCAGATATTTACCGTCCGGCAAGTAAAGGGCAAAGCTTAAGCAGCAATAGGAAAGATCAACAACAATTCAATTATCAAATAATCATGCTCAACCTGAATGCTCTATGACATCCAAAACACATTTTCTTTTCGTCATTCTTTGCGTGTTTCCTGTTTTGTTATCCGCGCAAATCTGCATGCCCTCGCTCACCGTACATAACGGGCTTTCCGCAGAACTACATCCTGTCGACAACAATGGCGATGGTTTGACGGACCTGGCAGGGGTTGTGTTGCGATTGGACGACCTGATCCTACGCGCCGATGATTATTGCAACGCCGGACCGCTGAGTTTCAGCATGCGCAAATCAGGCACCGGCTCGGGTTTCCCACTCAACCCCGACGGCACGCCGACATCGAGCCTCCAGTACACTTGTACCGAACTGGGCACACAATTAGTCGAGGTATGGGTGCGCAATAACATGGGGATCACCAACTATTCGGAAACCTATATTATCGTTCAGGATAATACCGGGGAGTGCTTCCCGCATACGCCGCAGCCGGCATCCTGCAATCCCGACGTTCTTTTCCCGGAAATTCATTCCATTAACGGCCTGAGCGGCGCTTTACGCGCTTCGCCCGACGGCCCTGCTTTGTTGTCGGTGCCGGTAAGCGCCCTCGTACGCAACGTGTACGACAATTGCGGTGGGCCTTACGAATACCGCCTTCGCAAATCGGGTACCGGCACAGGGGTGCCGGCAGACTCCATCGTCGTGTTCAACTGCGACGAACAGGGCGCGCAAATACTGGAAGTATGGGCCGGCGACCCTGCCGGCAACTGGAATTATAGTGAAACGTATGTCATCGTGCAGGATCCTGACCTCCGTTGCGCATCGGGCCAGACAACGCCTCCGCCTGCCGGATGCTCGCCGGATAAAACACCGCCGGATTTGCTGGTGTATAACGGCTTTTCCCAGGGAGTCGTGTGGAGTGGCAACGGCCCTTCCGTCCGGGTATTTGCGGAAGACTTTATCCGCCTCGGCCGCGACCGCTGCCACAACAACTTAGGCTGGCGTATTTCAAAATGGGATTGGCAGCAGGATAACCTGCCTTCCAAACCGCCCAAAAGCGCCTCCTCCAGCATCTCGTTCAGCTGCGAAGAACTCGGCACACAACTGGTCTACGTCTGGCTGCGCGACGGCGCCGGAAACTGGGCCAGAGCAGAGACTTATGTCATTGTGCAGGATAATATCGGTGCTTGCGGGCAGGGGTCCGGGCTGCAACAGGTCGTCGTGCCGGAATTTAAACAGGAAATCCTTGCCCGGCTCGGTGGCACGCCAGTGCAGGCAACGCCCCGGTTGAGCCAAGCGGCCACCATGCCTGCACAGCTGGTCGTTTGGCCGAATCCCGCCACAGACGGTTTTACACTCCGCTCGCGACTGGAACAATCCGGCACCGTGCAAATCTTCCTGTACGATCAGGTCGGGCGCGTCGTCCGGGTACTGGCCGAACAATGGATGGAAGCAGGAGATTTTCAGGCGCAATTTTCCAGGGATAACCTGCCATCCGGCCTGTACCGTTGCGTGTTGCAAAGCCGGGAAGGCGTGCAATCGGTAGCGGTGGTGTTTCGGTAGCGTTTCAACGCCGTTTGAGCAAATACCGCCGCATATCCGATACATCGTACACCACGGCCACCTCCCAGCCATTTTCATACAGGAAATTGAGGCCGTCCACGGTGCTGCGAAACTCGTAGCGGCGGCCTTTGTCGTCGGTCAAACATTCTTTTTCACCGGTTTTGACTTTCTGTCCATGATCGATCTGAAAGTGGTAAGTGCCGTCGGTGCGGCGCAGGGGCGTGGCTTCGAGGTAGGCGCTGGTATTGGAGGCGTTGAGCACGGTACCTTCGACAAATAATTGCGCTGAAACAAGGAGACTTTGGGCTAAAAAGAGGGAAAGGAAAAGCAATTTTTTCATGGCTTAATATTTTTTGGGGGCAAAGAAAGGGGGCATTATGCTACGATTTTCAACCTTAACGGGAGTTTAGCTTCGTGTTACCAAAAACTTAGGCTTAAATTCTATTTTTGCACGAAAACCTTTTGTTATGGTGAATATTATTCCCTTCGGCAAACTCTGCCTTTTCGCTGCACTTTTTCTGCTCCCTGGCCTTACCTCTGCCCAACTCCGCCTTCAATCAGTTTCCGGTAAAAAAACCGCCGAAATTCCCATCGGCGCCACCATTGGACTTAAACAGCCGCCTCCAGGTCAACAGCAGAGCGATTGCGAATGCTATTGGTCGTACAAGGGGATTTTTAAAGGAATGGAAGCAGGCAAAGTAAAACTACTGGTGCAGGAAGAAACGCTCATTTACCTGGAAGGAAACGGCATGTATAAAAAGGTACAAACACGCTATTCCTATACGAAGCGTGAAATGTACACTGATGTTGATGCGGGTACGGCGTTGTCGGTGACCAAATATTCTGACCCCGGTGAAGCATGGAAAGGCTTTGGCGCGCTAATCATCGGCTTGTCCTTGTTGCAGAGTTTTGCGATCTCGCCTTTTCTGTCGAATAAAGCGCGGGATACCAGCGACAAAATTGTGTGGGGCGGCATCGGTGTGGGACTGACCATGATATTGCTGCCTTCCAAAAAAACCTGGCACTTGCAACAACCTACGGGTAAAAACAAAAGGCTGTGGCGGTTGAAATAACAGGAATCACGCAAACATCCGCAACGCATTCGCCGTCGTCACCCGCGCAATTTCCGACACGGGCAACACCTTTACCTCCGAGAGCGTTTCGGCCACTAAGCGCACATAAGCGCTTTCGTTGCGTTTGCCGCGGTGCGGCACTGGCGGCAGGTAGGGCGCGTCGGTTTCCAGCACGATATGTTCCAGCGGGATGTCGCGCAGCACCACGGGAAGTTCCGATTTCGGGTAAGTGAGCGTACCGCCGATACCGAGCATAAAGCCGAGGTCGATCATGCGCCGGGCTTGCTCCGCCGTGCCGCTGAAACAGTGGAAAATGCCGCGCAGGCGGCCGTCCTGGCCGGCTTTCACCAGTTCCAGGCACTCCTCGTTGCTGTCCCGCGCGTGGATGATGACGGGCAGGTTCAGGTCTTTCGCCCATTCGATCTGGCGGGCGAAGGCGATTTGCTGGATGGGCAAGGTGGTTTTATCCCAATAAAGATCGATGCCCGTCTCCCCTACCCCGGCCCATTGGCGCCGGCCGAGCCAATCTTCCACGAGCGCCAGTTCCTGTTCGTAGGTTTCCGGCTTCACGTGCGAAGGGTGCAGGCCCATCATGGCAAAACAGTTGTCGGGAAATGCGGCCTCCAGCGCCAGCATGGCGTCGATGGATTCCGAGTCGATATTGGGCAGGTACATGCGCGTCACCCCGGCCGCGATGGCTCGCCGAACCATTTCCGGCCGGTCGCTGTCGAATTTTGAGGAATAGAGGTGCGCGTGGGTATCAATGAGTGTTTGCATAACGGGGGGCAAAGGTGGGGGGATTAAGGCGAAATGGAAAATGTAAAAGTCAAAATGTAAAAGTCAAAATGTAAAAGGGCGGATATCAAAAAAGGGCGTCCGCAACTTGCGGACGCCCCTGTTCGGTTTTTTAATTTCGTTTATGGCGTTTCTTAACGCACCACAATCATTTTTTCCGTTTTCACAGCAGCACCGGCCTGGATACGAACAAAGTAGAAACCTTGCGGCAGGTTAGCCGTGTTGAGGGTGTAGGTTTGTTCGCCTGCAAAGGCTTTTTCATCAATCTGACGACCGAAGTACCGGCCTTCAATGTTGTACACCTCCACCGACACGTCGGTACTCTGGTTCAACACAAATTGCAGCGTAGCCTGTTGATTGGCGACCGTCGGGAACAGTTTCACGCCGTTGATGTATTTTTCAACATCTTCGGTTTCCACCAGGCAGGAGGTATTCACGTCCAGGAATTTGGCCCAGCCGCAGGTCCAGTCGTTCGTGCCGTCGAAAGCGCCTACGTGCGCCACTTTGTCAAAGAAAGGCTTGTTGATACGGGCTGCGGTAAAGGATGCAGCGCCGGCGCCAATGGTAGGCGACAAGCCGGTCGGTTGTGCATTGGGGTAGTCGAGGTTGAACGGATCTTGCAGGGCGGCGGCACTGGAGTTGGCGGCGGAACCGTTGCCCCAGCCGGCAGTGTTGAACCAGTCGACTACATTGAGCACCATCGTATTGGAAGAGCGTAGCAATTCGGTCGGACCGGCTACCCAAGTGTTTTTCACTTCCAGCAAGCCGTTTTTAGCGTTGTTCAGCGTGGCGTCGCCGTCGATGAACAGACCTACGGGGTAGTTACCGATCAAGAGGGAGTTGAAAATACCGATTTCGCAGTTGCGGCGCAGGTGCGCGGCGCGGCGGTAGTCGGCAGCCACGGCGCCGGTTGGGCCGGCGATGGTGACGTTGGAGAAGGTCGGCGCCGTTTTCGGCGTAGCCGTGGAGCCGGAGGCGTTGTTGTCTACTTCAAAACCGTTGGAGTTGCTCACGTCGGCTACTTCCGGGTCGCGTACGACCAGTACGTGTTGTATGTTGCCGCTGAAGCCGAAGTCGCAGTCCAGATCGTCATCGAGTGCGCGGTAGGAAATCAGGTGTTTGCAGTTGACCGTACCGCCGAACCATTCAAAAGCGTCGTCGTTGGCATACGACACCTGCACATGGTCGATGACGGTTTGATTGCCCACACCGCCCATCGTCAGGCCGTTGATCTCGTTGTTCGGTTGAAATGCAATACCTGCATATTCGATGCGCACATAACGCAAGATACCGGAGTTGTCGTCGTCTTTACCGCAGCCACCGGGTTGGTCGCCGCTGCCATACAGGCCCAAAACAGGATCCAAACCGCCTTCTACCAGGCCCAGGCAGGATACCCCGTTGTACAATTGGTTGGTGGGTGCATAACCCAGGACGATCAGGCCGCCCCAGGAGCCGTAGGTCGGATCCGGGTCATTGGTGGTAAAAACGATCGGCAGGTCGCGGGTGCCGTCGGCAATAATTTTGGAGCAACGCGTAACGATCAGGGAACCTTTGGAGCCTTTGTCGCCTTTCACTACGGTACCCGGAGCGATAGTCAGGGTCGCGCAATTGGTGACATAAACAAAGCCCTGGAGGATGTAGGTTTTGTCGGCGGTCCAGTTGGTATTGGACGTTATATTTCCGGCCACAACGACCTCCTGGTTGGAAGGCAGGCAGCCGCCGGTCGGACCGCCGGTCCAGCGTGCCCAGGGGCAGGTCCAGTCGCCGGAAGGTCCGAAAGCGCCGGCATAACTGACCGGTGTAAAGAAGGGGTCCTGAATTCGGGGATCAGTTTTGAAATTAGCATAATTCAGCACCGGCGAGCCGGTACCCGGGCGCGGATTGGGCAGGTCGACATTGAACGGGTTGATCAACCCGGCGTCAGTCGCGTTGGGGCCGGTGGAAATCTGGTTGGCGGTAGCCCAGGCATTGATATCAAAACCGACGCCGGCCGTAGCATTGGTGGTCAGCGGGGTGGCCATGCCGTGATAAAAACTGTTTTTGACGATCAGTTTTCCGCTCAGGGCATGCGAGGCGCTGGAATCGCCGTCGATGAACAACCCGACGGGATATTGGCCGACAAAAACGGAATTGAAAATGGCTATTTCCGTATTCCGACGCAGGTGCGATGCGCGGCGGTAGTCGGCAGCCACGGTTCCCGAGGGGCCCGCAATAGTTACATTAGAGAATGTCGGACGGGTTTTGGGCGTGGCGCCGCTGCCGGAGGCATTGTTGTCCACTTCAAAACCGTTGGAGTTGCTGATGTCGGCCACCTGCGGGTCGCGGGAGGAGAAAGCGAACTGTACTTTACCCGAATAACCGAAGTCGCAGTCGAAATCGTCATCCAGGGTACGGTAAGCAATCAGGTATTTGCAGTTGACGGTGCCGCCGAACCATTCGAAAGCATCGTCGTTGGCGTAGGAAACCTGCACGTACTCAATAGTGGTTTTGTTGCCCACACCGCCCATCGTCAGGCCGTTGATCTCATTGTTCGGCTGGAAAGCGACACCGGCGTATTCGATGCGCACGTAACGCAGGATACCGGAGTTGTCGTCGTCTTTTGCGCCGCCGGGTTGGTCGCCGCCGCCGTACAAGGATTTTGCCGGTTCCAGGCCGCCTTCGATCAGCCCCAGTCCGGGTACGCCATTATATATCTGATTGGTGGACGCATAACCCAGCATAATAATGCCGCCCCAGTCGCCGTAGTTCGGCGAGGCTTCGTTGCTGGTAAATACGATCGGATCGGCAGGTGTTCCGTTGGCGATGATCTGCGCACCGCGGGTAATAATCAGCGAACCTTTGCTACCTTTTTCGCCTTTGATGACCGTACCCGGCTCGATGGTGAGTTTGGCGCCATTGGTTACAAAAATAAAGCCGCTAAGGAGATAAGTATTGTTTTTCGTCCAGGTAACATCGGAAGTAATGTCGCTCGATACCACGATTTGAGCATCAAGGTGCAGCAGAGCGACGAACAGGAAAGTAAGCAGTAAAAATGCTTTTTTCATAGCAGGTGAAATTAGATTGGAAGTTGTGTTTAACTGCCGCAAAGGTCGCCTACCTGCAAGGGGGGCTGAAATTAGGAGGGTTAAGTTTGGATTAAGTCTGTATGAAGTGAATGTTAAGTGTGTGGGAAATGACCGACAAAAAAAATCCGGACAACTTGCGTCACCCGGATTTGCGTAGTCAATTCCTAACCTTTAAACTACTGAAATCTGTATATCTTAATGTGTTTTGGTGTTTTGGTGTTTGAGCCCGCACTAAAACACTAAAACACCAAAACACTAAAACACCAAAACACTAAAACACTAAAACACCAAAACACTAAAACACAAGCACTTAAAACTTCCACCCAAATCCCAGCGTAACCGTGCTGCCGAGGTTGAGCCGTTGCATCACATTGTCGCCCTGGCCTTCGTCGAATTTGTGGTTGGCGTTGTTGTCCTGGTAGTAAATGAAGTCGGGACGGAAAATATCGCCCCAGGTCAGTTTGAGTTCGCCGCGGCGCCACAGGGTTTTGCTGATCTGGAAGTCGAGCAGATGGCGATGACGTTCGTAAACATCGCCGTATCCTTCGGTCCCGACCTGGGCTACGCGGTCGCCGATCACATTATACACGATCGTGGAACTCAAGCCCCAGTTCGTATGATTGTAGGTAATCCCGCCGTTGATGATATATGGCGACTGGCCCTGCAAATTACGGGTGGAGTCGAATCTGGATACATTGGACAAATCCAGCGAAGAGCGCGTCAGCGTACCGTTTGCAAAGACGGTCACGTTTTCAAGCACCGGAGCGACAAAAGCGAGCGTTTTGCGAATTTCCAGTTCCACGCCGATGTTTTCAGCGCTGGGAATATTCTGATAAGAGAACGTACGCGTACCCGTGCCCAGGCTGGTAAAGGTAAATTCGATCGGGTTGTTGAATTTTTTATAGAACAGGCTTACGCTGAACAATTCATTCTGACCGGGGTAAATTTCATAACGCAGGTCGGCATTATACACATCCGTTGGGATAAGTTCCGGATTTCCGACCACGGCGGCGTACAGCCGGTTATCGAAAAAGGCGAAAGGCGCAATTTCCCGAAACTCCGGGCGACTGACCGTTTTGGAGCCCGACAAGCGAATCTGGTGCTTGTCGTTGAGGCTGTACGTCAGGTTGGCCGAGGGCAACCAGCTGGTTACTTTCGTATCAATGTTTATCGGGGTATTGCCGGGATACTCGAAGGATTCCATCTGTTGGCTGAAATCTTCGAGGCGCATCCCCCAGGAGATACGCAGTTTTTCGAGGATTTTATTGTCGAACATCAGGTAAGCCGAATAGAGCGCCGAATTAGCGTTGTAAGCATCGCTGGGGTTGGTAATTTCATCGAGCAGAAATGCGTTGGCATTGATATTCTCCGGAGCGAAAATTTGATCCTGCGGCAATTCGAGCAGCGCAGTGTTGAACCCGGCAATACGACCGCGTATAAAGCCCAGGTTCCTGGCGCTGAAGCCGCGGTCTTTCTTTTGATACAAACCACCGGCTTTGAAGGATTGTTTGGCGCCGGCGATGGCAAACGGGATGGTCAAATCGACATTTCCGTTGATGATGTCTTCCGACAGGCTGGAATAAAAACGGCCACTGCGGAACGGGTCGGCCGAGCCGAAGGGAACAAAGGCGCGAAACGGCGCATCCGCTTCAGCGTCGAAAGGTTTTGAATAAAACATCCGGCGTAAAGCGGGCACTTCGCTGTTCATCTGATTGAACCCGCCACCCCAGGAAAGTTTTATGTTGTTTGCACCGAAGGCGTGTTCGCCGCCAAGGCGGGAAGTGAGCAGGTGGTTTTCGGTGTACTCGTTGAAGGTATATTTTACGTATTGTTCGCGTTCGATTTCACGTCCTGTGCGGTCCGTAATACTGCTGGTCGCATTGGAAGAGTAGGTGCCCTGCAAAATTAACTTGTGTCGGGTCCCGATTTTAAGGGCCGTATTCAGCAGGCTGCCCCACAACACATTGTTCCGGAACTCCTGATCTTCGTACGCCAGGATTTGACTCTGTGTATCGAAATCGTTGCGCTGACCGGTTTGCAGGCGGTTTTGGTTGCTGTACGAAACGGCAAAGGTGGAACCGAACTGCACTTTGCGATTCGGAGCGGTGACCCAACCCGATGCGATTTGCATATTACTGTTCGGTGCGGCGCTGCTTTTTTGCGTAATCGCCCAGTCATTGGTCAACATTTGGGAAAACCGCACCTTTTCATCTTTTCCGGAGGCCTGGAATTCGGTAGCGCTCGGAAAACCTCCCGGCAGTGCCCGCGTACCATCGTCGGTCCCCAGGAAATCGAGGCCGCCACCCTGGGCGGTCTGGTACGGTTTGAACGTAGATACGGTGTTGTAGCCGCCGCTGAGGTTTACCCGCACGTAACTTTCGTCCGGGATGTCTTTGGTATTGACCAAAATAGCGCCGCCGGCAAACTCGCCCGGCAGGTCGGCGCTGGCGGTTTTTACGACCACCAGGTTGTCGAGCATAGATGAAGGGAACAAATCGAAAGAGAAGGCTTTCCGGTCGGGCTCGGTACTGCTGAGCAGGGCGCCGTTGAGCAGGGCGATGTTGTAGCGGTCGTTGAGGCCGCGTATAATGGCGAATTTATTGTCTTGAATACTGGCGCCGCTCACCCGGCGAATGACGTCGCTGGTGGTGCGGTCGGGGGTGCGTTTGATCACTTCCGCGCTGATACCGTCGGCGACGAACGCGCTGCTTTTTTGCAAAATGGTGAGTGCGCTCATGCTCGCGCGCTGGGCCGTAGCGGTCACGACCACCTCGGCGATCATTTGGGCCGATGCATCTTCGAGCGCGACGTCTACCGTGGTGGCTTCGCCACCTTTTACGACAACTTCTTCGATACGTTTTTCCGAATACCCGGTGTAACTGACGGTAAGGGAGTGTTTGCCCGCCGGCACATTGGTAATCATGAAGCGGCCTTCGTAGTCGGTGATGCTGCCACCCGCGCCGTTGTCCATTTTGACGGTGCATCCGATAAGATCTTCGGCGAGTTTAGCATCAATAACTTTTCCGACAATGGTTCCCTTTTGGGCTTGTACAAAAAAGGGGAGGAGCAGCAGAATGCTGAATAATAGGTTGGAACTGCGTTTCATAGTTATATACAGATTTTCAGGTGCAAAAGTCCGAAGTCTGTATTAAGCCAACTTGAAAGGCAGTTTAAGTTAGTGTTAAGTTTCCCAACCTCTTGTGTACGATTTACCGGTTTTGCTGTGATTTGGGTGAATATACTAGTACAAGGAATGGGTGAATCTTATTTTTTTAAAAATCCGGAGATGAACCTGTTCACTACTTCGAATTGTTCGATTTGTGCGTCGTGACCGGTATTGGGCAGAATACAGAGACTGCTATTCGATATCATTGCACGCAAATATTGCTGGTGCTCAGTTTTTATTAAATCGTTGTCTCCGGCGATAATTAAGGTCGGGCATCCTATTTTTTTCAAATCATTGTCGGTTAAATTCGGCGCTGTCAGGAATAATTTTTGCATTCTTAAAACAAAGTCTGAAAGTTTACCGGGCATTGGATGTTCGTTAAAAGACTGTTTAATCAAAGTAGTCATAAAAACCACTCTGTTGACTGCCATGTTACTTTTTTTGAGTTTGAAAAAATTAAAATGTTATCGAAAAAACGAGGAAAACAAATTACCTACTCACCATATTCCCGGAATCATTCGCTTCGTGTGGGAGCGGTACGCCCGCCAGGCACCCTTGAAATTGCGCTCCAGCGCCGCTTCTTCCACGGGAATCCGGATCCAATAGGCCACGCCCATGCACAATGCCGCTACTGCCAGCCCGATCCAGGCCTGTAAGAAAACGGCGGCGCCCAAAAACGCCAGGTAAGCGCCCAGGTAGCTGGGGTGCCGGACGAAATTGTACGGTCCGGAAGTAACCAGGCGGTGCTCCGGCACAATCTGCACCGTGGAGGTGAAGGCGTTGCCGAGGGTGCGGATCGCCCAGATGCGCAAAACAAGCCCGGTGGCGATGATGCCCAGTCCCAGCAGCATCCAACCCACTGACATGGGAACTTCGACTGCCTCGAAAAATGGTAGCACCTCGTCCGGCCTATTGGCTGCATTCGCCACAACCGTATCGGCGATTGGTCTGAAATAGGCCCACTCCACTACCGGGGCCGTCATGGCCGGCAAGGCCATGATCGTGATCCAAAGCAGGGAAAAACGATCGGTGCCCCGGCGTTTGCGGGCCTCAGCCAGCCCTAAGGGTGGCTGGCTGAGTACGAGCGCGGTGGCAGCAACCATCAGTGCGAGTATTTGCCAATCCAGAATCAGATGCGGCCGCCCGATGAGCGGAAGCAGGTAACCAAGTCCGAGGAAGAAGAGCAGGTTGGAGAACTTTCGCATGATGTTGCTGACTTTATTGGTTTTGTGTACTGTTTAGTAGCCGCAGAGGGATACTTTACACGATGACTTATGATCGGTGGTGATTTCGCGAAAGGCGTAAGTACCTGCTACCTGCTTCATAAGTCATGTCGTTTTGATGCGTGAACCAATTAACGACATAAAATTAGGTGTCCGGCGAGGCCGTTTCCGGAGATTTACTTGCCTTGAGGGTTTGAAAGGATCGTTTGTTGATTTGGCTGGATGGATTGCGGAGACTAAGGGTTGCGTCAAAAGGGTAGGAGGAGGGCGTTAGCCCTCCGTCCCCTCCACACCACCGGACGTACGTACTTTCCGGTATACCTAAGTTGCACAGCATTTTGAAGATCGTGTACTTGCGTCCGCATTGTTTGAGGCGGTAACACCTCAGTTTGTGGCGCATCCAACTGTCTATCTGATGCATCGTGCTTAGCCATTTGTTGGCCAATCGGAAGTAGTTCGTCCAGCCGAGTATAGCAGCATTTAGTTCCGCTATTACTTGCTCGAATTTTACGCCCCGATTCCTCTGGCATATCTCCCGGATTTTCCCTTTCAGGCGATCTGTTGACTTATCCACTCATGGCAATTCTTCGGCACTCGCTCGCGCCTCCGATATCGCTCCACCTATGGAGACCTCCGGGGTAAGCCACATCTCTTGCAATCCGTCGCGCCAGATTTACCCAAGTCTCTTCCGTATGACTATTGGGCGTCGCGGTTCATGGGCCGCTTACCCAGATTCCCAGGCCTTCTATCTGGTCTCTGTACGTCGCAACGAATATTTGTCTCCGGCTTCATTCAGATTCCACCTTGCGGTGGACACCCATGCCTACAACTATAAGAATCCGGTCATAAAGGATCTTGCAG
>CAUJEY010000115.1 GCA_963169325.1 Bacteroidota bacterium | reverse complement strand
GATGACTGTGTGTGTGCCCAGCGGCAGGCAAGGCGTGGTGCCGAAGTTGCCGAGGGTATCCAGATCCCACAGGTTGTTGCCCGGGAAGTTTTGCAGCGAGCCACCCACTTGGTGCATCGCAATTTGCTGGTTCGTTTGCGGATCGAACACCGTGATCATCGCGCTGATGCTGGCGATGCGCGAGCAGTTATCTTCGATGATGATGTCGGGCAAGTCAGTCGTAGCGCAGCAGGTGAACGGATCGGTGCCCACCGTGATATTGGCCGGGCAGTCCATGGAAGGACCTTGATCGTCCAGTACTTTGATGATCTGGTTGTGGTTAACGACTTCGGCAGTACACCAGTCAATCACCTTCCATTCGCGAAGGATTTTGTAGGTGCCGTCGCAGACATCAATCACGTTATCAACATAGGTCCAGTTGATCGAGCAGCCGTCGGGTTCGCCGAATACATAAGGCCAGCCTTGGAGGCCGATACCTTCCAGGAAAGCAGGCGAAGGATAAGCCGAGTTGCACTCAAGTGCCGGCTCATCGATATCGTCGTAGCTCGGCGGCAATTCAACAGCGCCGAGTGTCGGGCGCAGGAATTCGATCACCTGAATGCAGGTAGCACTGTTGCCGCTGGCATCCGTAGCCGTCCATTTGCGGTTTACAATTTTCGTCAGGCCCGAAGCGCAGTTTTGCGTAACTTCGGTATCCAGGTAGCACAAGGTTACATCGGAGCAGGGTTCCATCAGCGGATCGCCGGCGCCCTGTGTTACCGTGTAGCAACCGGCTGTGCCGGTCGGGAATACGTTAACATTTAATTCCAGATCGTTCGGGAAGCTCTTGGCCTCGATAATCGTCTGGTATTGCACATAGCCGTTGAATACGCGCGGCGTGAACGGTGCACCCCAGGGCGTGTTGGCCGTGGAACCCAGGATCAGCGTCAGCGTACCATCTGTGAAATTCTGGTTGCCGCCGTTGCCGTTGGTGTAGTTCGAAGAGGCAGTCAGGGTATGCAGTGCAATACCGGTGATGCCAGGAGGAATCGTGATTGGAGCAGCCAGCGGGGCCGCCGTGATCGTACCGTTGCCGGGGAACGGACCCGAGAACGGACCCGTGTTGGCATTGGCTACACCCGCCAGCGTCCAGGCGCCGGGGTTGGTTTCAAATCCGACGTGTGTGCCCGATTTGGTATACACGTTAATATTGGTAGCAGCCGAGATGTTCGCTCCGAAACCTGTAATAGTTACAGGTGCGCCGGAGATGTTGTCGATATTGAACCATACCATACCGCCGACACTATTACCATTGCCGCCGGCTGTGATCGTATTAAGTTGCTGACTTGGACCGATCGTGGTACCGGTAGCGCCCGGAGTGGCATCTGCATTACAAGGCAGGCTGTACGGCTGGCAGTCGAGCACCGGCGGTAGCTTGTCTTCCACTTTGATGTTGCCCCAGCATTTGTTGCCGGTGTCGGGGTCCGTTACGCGAATCTGGTAGGTTTTACCGATGTCGCCGGGGCCCAGTACGGCCGGAACCCATGGGCCGTTGCCGAACGGAGCAGATTTGTCGAGTTCTACAATATAGTCGTCGTAACAGCCGTAAGGGCCGCCTTCCAAAACCTGGTCGGCGCCGATGGTGGCCGTGCAATTAGCATCCAAAGATACCTGAACCAAGTCGTTGCAAACCAGCGACTGGATCGGGTTCGGATATTCGTTTACCGTTACCGTGAAGGAGCAGGTGGCCATATTGCCGACGGCATCCGTACCTTTATAAATATTGGTCGTGGTACCGATCGGGAACGAGGCGCCGGAAGGCAGACCTGCCGTTTGGCCGGGCGGAGGAGCCTGAACCAAACCGTACAAAACGGCAGCCATTTCCTGGGCAAATCCGATGGAAGCAAACGTACCCGGGTTGGCTACCGGTATGCCACAAGGATCAGCGCCGAGCCATGTCTGGGTGCCGCTACCGGCCTGATTGCCCACGCTATAGAAAGCGCCGCTGTTGATGACTTCCAACAGCACCGTAGCGCCGGCCGGGATGTTTGCCACGATTGGAATGTTGATGTTGCCACCGGCCAAACCAGGGCCCAGCGGCGTTACCGCCGAGGTACCTAACAGTTGGCGGTTGGCAGCAGTAACGTTGTATGGCAACGCCGCGTTGATCAGGCTATGCAAACGAACCTGGAACGTGGCGGCTTGTGAGTATGCGCTGTTTACCCCGATACGGGCATAAGTTGCGCTGAACCCATTGTTGAATGCGCCGGCAGGCAGGGTCAGCACCTGGAAGTAGTGGTTCGGGCCGGCAGAGCAAGAAAGCGAAGAGTTCGCCAGCAGCGGCGCCGAGGTGTCCACTGCCCAAGCGGCTTGAATCGCCTGCAAGGGGCAGTTGTCCGTTAACCCTACGTTGTAGCTGTAAATCGCTTCGCACGCGCCAGGAGCGAGGTTAAGCGTCACGTTGGCCGGGCAGCTGATCGTCGGCGGGGTAAGGTCCACCACGTTGATAATCTGGGTAGCCTGACCGGCTGGAGCGCCGGTGGCGATAACGTAAACCTCCCAGGTAATCACGTTGGTACCGCGGGGCAGGTTATTTAAGGTGACCGTAGCAGCCGGAGGAAGCGGCACGTTAACATTCGCGCCGCCGTTTACGCGGTAACGCAAGCCGTTGGTCACGCCGTCAGCGCAGCCGGCCGGATTGAACGTCGGAGCGGAAACCGTGGCCGTGCCTTCACAGACGCCGGCAACGGTGCTCACCGTAATCGTACCGCCTACAGGAACCGGCAAGCAAGGCGTCGGCTGCGAGAACTCGATGCATTGGCCGGAGGTAACAGACTGGGTGTTGAAGCCAACCAATGTAGCAGGACGTGGCGTAACGCCAACGGCGCTTTCCAGACCAACCGTAGCGCTGCCCCCATTGCTGTTAGCGGCCTGTGTGCCGGAGAATTGCGTGTCCAGGTATTTGAACTGGATGCGATTGCTGCCTTCGTACAGTTTGATCTGGAAAGTGATGTCGCCACCCTGAACGTCATGGTTGAAGTGGCCGATTTGGTACCACTCGACAATGAACGTACGGTTAGGCGCAACACCATCGGTACGAACCCAGATACCGCTGTTGGTATTGACAGCAATGTCAGCGTCCAAGTCGTCCCAGAAGGGGTACAGGCAAGCGCCGGCAATAGCAGTCGGCAAAGCGGCGTTGCCCAATCCGCGGGCAGTAGCCGGATTGAAGGCCATGAAACCGTTGGTTCCCACCATGTACTGCGTATAGTTTACGCCATAGTACTGGAACGTAAAGGGCAGCGTTTGGTTGAGAAAAGTAACGTCGTCGCCCGCGCCGATTTTCGTGGCGCCGGTCGTCGTACCTATAGAAACATAGGGGTCGTTACAGGCAAACGACGCGTAGTTTAGCGTCGTCGATGATTGAGCCTGAAGCATCTGAAGCATCAACAGGGGTAGGGCAAAAGCCAGCAACCACCTGTTTATACGCAGCGCAGATACCATAGGCAGGCTTTGCGTAAATTTCTTAATCATGAGAATTTTTTTTAAAAGTAAAATGACGGTCGATTAGCGTAAATGACTTAATTCTTAAGCAACTGCGTCGCTTCCTGGCGATAACCCTGCCAAACAGCTACGGAAAGGGAATTAGGCATGTCACCCATCTCTTGGCTGGAAAAACTCGTCGTCGCCGGTACGAACCGGACATAATTTTGTTCCACAGCCTGCGGTACGGCCTGGCCTTCTTCAATCGAAAACACGATTAAAGAATAATACTTGCGTTTGTAATCAAGCGCCTCATTGGGAGTATTTTTTAACTCCAAATCCATGACGCTAATTTCCTGGTTGAGCCGGGTAATAGCCTCATCGGCAATCACCCATTTGGCTAGTTCAGAATCCTGGGCGGACAACCCCGTCACGCCGAATCCGAATGTCATCAACCCCAACAAAAACGCCAATGTTGATAAGCGTTTAGAGAGAATCCTTTTCATGAGAAAAATTTTTAACTTGTTGAATAAATACTAAATTTTGACTAAAAACAGGAATTTCGGGGTGTGATCTTTAGTGTAGGAGCAAAAAAAATAGTGACCGACGGTATGATATACCGTCGATCACTACTTATATATGTGTCCGCCCCAAAGCGAGGCAACAGAATCGTGATTCATTTTCATGAAATTATACTAGTAACGGATTAAAATAAAGCGGTCTGCCAAATCAACTTTGGCAAATCGGCGGCATAAAATTAGAACAAAATATGCTGTGTAAAATGTTTTTTTATCCTAAAAAAATTTATCGCCCAAATAATAGCGCAAAAAGCTTCTTTTTTTGCATTTTCAGACATGTTTTCGACTCCCCTGCGGGAATTGAACAGTTCCATTTCCCTTCTCTTTGACGGTTTGGAGCCTCTGTTTTTATGCTGGCGAAAGTTATAGCAAAAATTGCGCCGCTTTTTCGCAAAAAAGCTGGGGGCCACACACGAACCTTGGATGAAGACTGGGAAGAGCAAGAGAGCAAAGGGACTAACCATTATAAAAGATTTAAGATTGCAGATTATCCCGACTTCATCGGGACAGGCTATGATTGTTGATTTTTGATGTCACGGTACGCTCTACGCACATCAAAAATCAACAATCATAGCCTGTCCCGATGAAGTCGGGATAATCTGCAATCTTAAATCCCCGATGTAGTCGGGATAATCAATTGAATATCAGTAGTATCTCCTTAAGCTGATGGATATGCCCCCACCCTACTTCTGCTGATAATTATCCCCAAAAAACTCCCTGTACCCATCCAGGGTCTTGTTCTTCAGCACCCGCCGGTAGTTTTCCTGCGTGATGGCGAAAATCTCCTTGGTATAGGTTTTTTTGGCGGTTTCGCCGAGGAACTCCTTGCGCTCTTTGATTTCGTTATAGTAGCGCATGGCTTGTTCGCGGTTGTCGAATTTACGGATAACGACAATGGGCGTGTTGGTGTCGGTGCCGAGGAAAATATTGGAAATCCGCAACTGGTCCAGCTTGTGGTACTCCCGGTTGTAGTCGGATACGGCCACTTTGATATCGTCGAGGCGCACGTCGCCGCTGACGGCTACGAGGATGTAGTGCAGCTTGTCGTCGTCGAGCGAGAAGGCCTCGTCCAGGGTTGCGCTGTTGACCTTGGTTTTGTTGTCCGCGGGCACCTCAAACCCTTTACACGACAGCAGGCGGGCAATTTCCTTGGCGCGGGTGGCTTCGGCGCTTTCCGGGTATCGTGCAATGACCTCTTTCAGCGATGCGCAATAGTCCTCGTTCCCCTGCAAATTACCGGTACACAAGGCGCTGAGCAAAGCAAATTTGGCCATCAGCGGGTTTGTAGAGCCATATTTCTTCGGCGCTTCCTGACAACGATCGAAAGCAGAACGGTAATCGCCGTTCCGGAAATAGGTGTACGTCTGCTCGTAATACTGGTTGAGTTCGCGCTCGCGTTCTTTGGCGGCACTTGCAAAATTGGGGTCGGTAAGCGCCTTGGCAAAGGGGCTGTTGGGATATTTCCCTACCAATTTGTCTAAATAATATTTAGCACGAGTGGGGTTGTTCAAGTCGTTGAAAGCCAGGTAGCAGTAATACCAGGTCTCCTTCTCGTATTTAAGGGTATCGGGATACCGGGCCTGCATGTCCTCCAGGGTGCCGGTACTGCGCCGGTTGTTTTTCAGCCGGTCGCGGAAGAGTACGCCGAGGTTATACATGGCTTCGTAGGTGGACAAATGTAACACAGCCAGTTCCGCTTCGTTTCGGGGGATACCCTGAAACAGATCGGTGAGGTCGGACTCACTGATCTCGTTGGCCAGGCTGTCAGCGCCTGCGACATCGCCCGGACCACCCGACGAGGGCCTGCGGCTGCGGCGCCAGTTGTCTTCCAGTTTGCGGTCACCCCAGGTTCGGCTGAAATCTTTTTTCCCTTTTTTGACAAAAGTCTCGTTGTAAAAATAAAACGAAGACGGTTTTACGCCGGCCACCGGCGTGGTGAGCGATTTGATATTGTTGCCCGGCGCAGGCGTTTGAGCAGCCGCCGCGGCGGCAGTTGCCAACGCTTCTTCTTCCCGTTGTTTTTTTATTTTTTTGCCAAAATCTTTTCGCTCCTCATCGCTCATGTTATAGATGCGCACAATGCTGTCGTTATTCGCGATCGTGGTGATAAAACGGGCGATGTCGGTGAGGTTTTCGGCATATTTTTTTACCTGGGCATAACGCTCGTCAGCGGCCGGCAACACGGTGAGCGTGCTGTCGAAATAATTTTTGGCGGCCACAAAGTCTTCGGCTTCAAAGTACAGATCGGCCAGCAGCAGGTATGCTTCGCCGCGTTGGGCAGTGTTGCCCCCGCTATGGTCCAGCGATTTGCGCAAGAGTGCAATGGCGTCTTTTTTCAGGCCGTCCTTCAGGGCAATTTGAGCCATCGTGAAGTATATCTGATCGCGGTACTCGAAGTTTTTGGAGTCCTTCGTCATCTTTTCCAGGGCTTTGTTGGCCTCTGCACTGGTCATTTTGCCATGTGCCCACCCCGCCTGAATCAGGTGCAAGCGGGCGTTAAACTCCATTTCATATTTCGGATTGCTGTTCAGTACGGTTTCGAGTGCTGCATAGGCTCTGTCGAACTGTCCGGCACGTTCGTACAACTGGCTGAGTATATAGGCCAACCGCGCGCGTTCACTTTTTTTGCCGGCCTGCTGAATAGCTTGTTCCAGCGGCGCCACGGCTCTTTCGTAGCGTTTTTGTTTGATCCAAAGGTAAGCTTCCGCCACATAGAGGTCTTTGCGAAGCTCCGAGGGAAAAAAGTAATCCTGTTCGAGATCGCGGAAAAGGAAATCAGCCTCGTCGTACTTTTCGCGCTCCACGAGCGTACGACCATACCAGATCATGGCCAGGGGCAGAGCCGCCGTGCGTTGAAGGCCTTTGTCGTAGGGGTCGGCGCCGGTCACCACCGGTACTTCGGGTTCGCTTTTGGGCTTGGCCGCCGGCTTCTTGGTATCGGTCACTTTTTCGGTCTTGTCCGTGCTTTTCTTCTTGGTCGACTTCTTTTTCTTGGAAGATTTTTTCTTCTTCTTCGACGGCTTTTTCTTCTTCGACGGTTTTTTCTTTTTCTTCTTTACCGTATCCTTCTTCTTTTTGCCACTTTTTACCTTCGACTTGGTTTTGTTCTTCGGGTCGTATTCATCTTTGATGTATTTGAAGGTGGATTCGGCCGTTTCAAAATCGCGTTTCAGGTACTGCGACTGCCCGATCATGGTGTAACAATCGTCAGTCCAGTCGCCTACGCGGTGAATAGCGATAGCCATCGACGATTTTTTGATCACGTTATCCAGATCACCCTGCACCGGCTGGGGGTCTACGGCGGCATAAGGATAAAGTTCGAGCAACTGGCTGTAGTTGTCCTTGTGCTGCTCTTCCTGTTTGATTATAGTCAGGCGCAACAACTCATCGGCATTGAACCAGTAGTTGTATTTTGAAGTCAGGTTGTGGTATCCTTTTTTTAACCAACCTACTTCTGCATTTTTTTTCTTGGTTGTTACACAGCCTGCTACCAGCAACAAGGCTGTCAGGCTCAACAGTATAATCCGGACTTTTTTCATGTTTCCCGACAAAATTAATTGGAAGCCGGCGCGCGGCAATGGAAGTAAATGGCGCAATTTGTGATGAAAAGGTTGTTTCAACAGTTCAATTTAACTAAAATTCGGCGCCGGTTGGTTGAGATTTTCCCCTTGGGCAAAGCATTTTGCCCGAACTTTGCAACGTTAATCCTGTTTCCAAACAAAGTTGGTACCAAAACCGCACAAGCGCCCTGAAAGAATTTTCCCATTACAGGCAGTCATCGGAGAACAATTTCAAATACAGGCGCCCTAAATTCAGCAGATGCAAAAATATCTCGCTTTAGTTAAAAAACTTGCCGGTTTTTTCCGGCGCAGCAGCGACGACGACCGCAGCCTGATGAAACAGCTGCAGGACAAATACCGCCTTGTCATTATGAACGACGAAACCTTCGAGGAGGTTACGTCGCTGAAACTTTCGCCACTCAGCGTGTATATTTTTCTGAGTTCGCTGGTGGTGGGCACGGCCATCCTGATGACCCTGCTGATCGTGTATACGCCGCTCAAACGATATATTCCCGGCTACGGCGACTTCCGGCGCGATGCAGAAATCGCCGAATTAACCGCTAAAGTAGCCGGCCTTGAAGACGAAGTGAATGCGCAACGGGCTTACAGCGATAATTTTCGGAAAATCCTGGTCGGTGATATGTCTGATTTCACCAAAGAGGCGGTTCAGAAAAAAGGCCAGCCGGCCAACCCGGCCGATACTGCGGCCAAAGTAGTAGATCGTATCACGGAAGACGAACAATTGCGCGCCGCAGTGGCAACAGGCACTTTTTCGGGCAGCGAACCGGCATCGGCGACTTTTACCACGCTGTTGTCGCGCGAGCAACCCTTAGAACAGCAATTTTTTATGCCCCCTGTTTCCGGCGAGGTCATATCCGTTTTTGATTTACCCAAAAAACACTACGGCCTCGATGTGGCTGCGCCCAAAAATACGGCTGTCAAGGCCGCCGCCGACGGGGTGGTTATCTCTGCCGGCTACACCGTGGAAACGGGTTACAGCATCGCCATTCAACACCCCAACAATGTGGTGACCATGTACAAACACAACTCTGTGTTGCTGAAAGAAGCCGGCAGCATCATAAAAGCCGGCGAAGCCATCGCTATTATCGGCAATTCCGGCGAAAACACCAGCGGCCCGCACCTGCACTTTGAACTCTGGCATAAAGGCCGGCCGGTCAATCCGAGCGATTATATCAATTTTAATTAACGGAGGGAGTGTTTTGGGGCCTCGGTGTTTTGGTGTTTTAGTGGCGACGTGGTTTTTGTTTTTTTGAAGGATGTGGGGCAGGAAAAAAAAAAAAAAACCACGGCAGAAAAAAAACCCAAGGAAAAAACCCCCCGTAGAAAAA
>CAUJEY010000114.1 GCA_963169325.1 Bacteroidota bacterium | reverse complement strand
TTTTTAGGGAAATATGAATTTCGTAAAAACATGCGCCGATATTGGATGTATAAGACATCCCGGTTACGACTGCTCGCGCGTATTGGGCGGGGACAAGCCCCGCCCCTACTAAGGGGATCGCTACATCTCTGTCTCGCGCGCATTGGGCGGAGACAAGCCCCGCCCCTACGAAGGGAATCGCTACATCTCTGTTACGAATGGGCATTTATGCTGGTAGGGGCGGGGCTTGTCCCCGCCCAATACGCTCGAGCGGCAGTCGAGGAACAACATCTAAGGTCTCGAAAAAAGAGTGATTCAACTGTTTTCAAAATTCTGGATGACTCATGTCTTCCTACTTCCCCCTCCCCTGCATAAGCACCAGCACTGTGTAAAACATGATCTTGAAATCCAGCGCCAGCGACATGTTTTCAATATAAAGCAAATCGAAACGCAGACGCTGAAGCATTTCCGACACGGTGGAAGCATAGCCGTATTTGACCTGCCCCCAGGAGGTGATGCCGGGCCGCACCTTAAGCAGGTGCCGGTAATGCGGATTTTGTTGAATAATCTGATCGATAAAGTGCCGGCGTTCGGGGCGGGGACCGACCAGCGACATATCGCCGCACAGGACGTTCCAGAAATTTGGGATTTCGTCCAGACGCCATTTGCGCATAATAGCGCCCCAAGGTGTGCAGCGCGGGTCATTTTCTGTAGATAACTGGGGCCCCGCTTTTTCTGCATCCACATACATGGAGCGGAATTTAAATATGGTAAAGGGCTTGCCATTCAATCCTACCCGCTCCTGCCGGAAAATGACGGGGCCCGGCGAGGATAGCCGCACGCGAATATATATGTACAACAAGAGTGGCGATAAAATCACCAGCACGACCGCACTTGCCGACACGTCGAGCAGGCGTTTGACGCCCCGCTGCCATTTCGGCATCAGTTCCTGCCGGATTTCGATCAGCACGGCCCCATACACATGGTTCATTTTTACAGTACCCAGCAGGATATCGTACATATCCGGAATGATCTTGACCAATACCTGCTCGCCAAAATCAAATAAGGTGTTGAGAATTTCGCGGAGCCGGTTGTGTTCCGAAGTTTCAATGGCTATTATTACTTCTTCGATCTGGTGTTCCCGAATAATAGCCGCCAGATCGTCGAGTGTGCCTAATTTTTTAAGGTGCGAACCGACCAGTTGATGTTCTCCGTTGGTGTCGATATAACCGATGAACTTGTTTCCAAGGCTCTTTTTTCGCCCGCTGATGTCTAAGTACAGATCCAACCCGTTTTGGTTGCCCCCCACCAGCAATGTATTGAACGATACCTTTCCCGCTTTCAGCCGGCGGCTGGCCCGTGTGAGCAATACCATACGGGAGATGGAGGTGAGCAAAAAATGGAGGGAAAAAAGTGTTAGAAACGATTGATAATACGTCCGGTAATCCCGAACCACATCATCCAGGATGAGGGTAAAAAACAAAAACAGAATACCCAGGAAGGAAAGAAAAAAGGTACGGGTCAGGGTCGTCAGGCGGGAAAGGCGGTAGATGTCGACGTAGTGATCGAAAATGGCATAAAGCAATATCCAGCCGGTGGGTACGATCAGGGCGCCGAGGAAAAGTTTGGGGTCATTCAACATGCCGAACGACAAGGGAGCACCTTCCGTTTCTTTGCGAAGCAGAAAGAATAGCACCCAAGCCAGCATAGCCATGATGAAATCGGCCACGCCGTAGACGAAGGTATCGCGTTGACGAGTTGCGCGCGACAAGTCGGTTTCGTTGTTTTAGTGAAAAAAAGCGCGGTTAAAAATGAATGATGCGCAGGTTGTCGAGGAGTACCGTACCGGTATTTTGAATAATATTCCCCTTGTCATCCCGCGGCAAATTTACACGAAAAAGCAACCGGTATTTGTCTTGATTCAAAGCGATTAAAAACGTAGTCAAATTAAAATAAATCTTGTTCCAGTTTTCAGCCGGAACAAATTGGTACACACCAAGGGATAGTTCGCTTGCATTGCCCTGAGTTCCCAACACCCACAATTCAAAAGGTATGTCGTTCTTGTAATTCATTTCCAACCAAACTGGTTGAGCCTGGGTAACCGGCAGATCGAGCAGCAATTCGGTAGCTACATCATTGATGCGGTGTGCCGTATCCACAGATAACAGGACGGAACGCCCTTCGAAAGCGCCATCGGTTGTCAACACAAAAGTACTCAGGGAGTCGCCATCGCGATCTTCAAGATTGACGCTAGTCGTATTAAAGCTCGCCCGTTCGACTGACCAGGGAAAAATAGCCGCCGGGGCGTATTTTGTAGCCGGTTGGAGGTTTGTAGTTTGGCCGGATGTCAGCACAACTTCGGCTTCGAAACGTTCCAGAAAGGGATATACGGCAGGAGTGCTTGTCAAACCGTTTTCTTTTACCCCGGGAAATACCAGCACCTGGCTTTCTCCATCGGCCAGCACCGGCACCGTGGCAGGCAGCGTAAAACCGCCCAACAGTTGGTTATTCACATACACCCAGCCCTCGGTGATTTTTTGCCAGTCGGCCCCGCCTGTGGCGTTCACGGTAAAGGGCTCGATGTGCAAATAAGCCGGGATCGGCTCCGGCTCATCTTTACAGCCGGCCAGCAAAAGCAGCGGCGCAAACCAGTAGTTTCGTAGTCTCATGTTTATTTGTTTTGGCCCCGGCACAAATCGTTTGGGAGATTTGACCGAAAAAGAAAAACTAAAAACGAATAACGCAGAAAGTGTTCCGCGCGCTTCCCGGAAACCGCTTTATGATTTGGCGCGCATAAACACATCGATGGGTACGCCGGTAAATTTGTAGCGTTTACGCAACTGATTTTCCAAGAATTGAGCGTAAGAATCCCGTACCCAGTTCGGGTTGTTTACAAAAAAAACAAAAGCCGGGTAATGGGTCGGTAATTGAGTCACGTATTTGAACTTCGGGTAACGCCCCCTGATTGAAGGCGGCGGTGTTTCCTCTATAACCTGAAGCATCAGTTCGTTCAATTCAGACGTTTTGATGCGCCGGTTGCGATTTTCATACACTTCCAGGGCCATTTCGACGGCCTGAAAAATGCGCTGTTTTTCCAAAGCGGAGATAAATAACACCGGTACATCCGTGAAAGGCGCCATGCGATTTTTGATCGCTTGTTCAAAATCACGGGCGGTATTGGTTTCTTTGGTGATTAAATCCCATTTGTTTACTAAAATGACGATACCCTTGTGCCGCCGCTGCGCCAGCCGGAGAATGTTCAAATCCTGCGATTCGATGCCTTGGGTAGCATCCAGTACCAATAAGCATATATCCGCTTCTTCAACGGCCCGGATAGCCCGCATGACGGTGTAGAACTCAAGGTCTTCCTCCACCTTCGTTTTTTTACGAATTCCAGCGGTGTCGATCAGGATAAATTCTTTTCCAAACTTATTGTAATGAGAGTGAATCGGATCGCGGGTAGTGCCCGCCACGGGCGTTACGATATTGCGCTCTTCGCCCAGTAAAGCATTGGTCAGCGATGATTTTCCCACATTCGGACGTCCGACAATGGCTAATTTCGGAAATTCCGATTCCATTTCCGGTTCAACGTGTATATGCTCCACTACAGCATCGAGCAAATCGCCTGTTCCGCTGCCGCTGATGGCGGCGACAAAAAAGGTGTTTTCGAACCCAAGACCCCAAAATTCATTGGCATCCAAAACGTTATGGTAATTATCCGTCTTGTTCGCCACCAGAAAAACCGGTTTGTCGGAACGGCGCAGCAGTTTAGCCAGCTGCTCGTCGAGGTCCGTCACGCCGGTTTGGGCATCGGTCATAAACAGAATAACGCTCGCTTCTTCCATAGCGATTCGGGCCTGGTCGCGGATGGCCGACTCGAACAGGTCGTTGGAGTTGAGCACGAAACCGCCGGTATCCACCACGGTGAACCGTTTTCCGTTCCATTCACAAAAACCATATTTGCGGTCGCGCGTGACACCGGAAAAATCATCCGTAATAGCATCGCGTGAACCGACTAATCGATTGTAAAGCGTAGATTTGCCGACATTAGGCCGGCCGACAATTGCAACTATATTTCCCATAATTGAGCAGGCATTTTGGTAGGGGGGCTGGTTTGATTACTTTTGCCCTAAGCCAGAAAGCGCCGCAAAGGTAGTATTTTCCCGCCAGTTGATCCTTTTCCCCTTAACGCACCAAATCAAAGAGCCGCAATGAGCAAGATAACTTATCGAGATCCGAACATCACTATTTTCCAGAGTGCTTTATTTCAGACCAATTCGACAGTGGTAAAAACCGATGATGTCGTGTTGGTAGTAGACCCTGCGTGGCTGCCCGACGAGGTAGCCCTCATCCGGGAGTATGTTAATTCAATTAAGGAAAACAGATCTGTTTTTTTAATTCTTACCCATTCGGACTACGACCATATCATCGGATACCGCGCATTTGAGCCGGATAAAGTGTTTACTTCCGAGGCCCTCATCAACAACCCGGAGAAAGAAGCCATTGTGGAACAAATGCTGGACTTCGATCAAAAATACTACATCCAGCGTCCTTATCCACTGGAATATCCCACCGGCGATTTTATGGTGTACCGCGATGGCGTCCAGTACCGGCACGGCAACACCCGCATGGCTTTTTACCTGACGCCCGGCCACACCGCCGACAGTATGATTGTTGTCGTTTGGCAACTGGGCCTCTGTATTGCCGGCGATTATTTGTCCAATATCGAGTTTCCATTTATTTACCACAGCAGCGTGGCCTACGAACAAACGCTGGAGAAACTGCCGCATATACACGACCGCAACTGGTTTACCCGCTTGATTCCAGGGCATGGCGACCCCGCCCTGACCATTGCCGACTGGCTACACCGGCGCACGGAAAGCCTGGCCTATATATATGCACTACGGGAAAGTATCGCCACCGGAATCCCCTTCGATATCAGCTCGCTCTGGAGCCGCTACCATTACCCCAGGCTGCAACTAAAATATCATGAGGACAATGTCGCCCTCATGCGCCGGGAATTTGAAGCAGGTCTCTGGAAGTGGAACCCGGATTTCTTGTTCGAAAACTTTGTACACGAGCAGAGCCAAAAAACGGAAAAAACAACGCCTCTGGAAGAGGATGAAGTTTGAAGTTCGAAGTTTGAAGTTCGAGAGGGGCGCTTCGAACTTCAAACTTCAAACTTCAAACTCGTTTTATTCTGACATGTCCATCGTGTGGAAGACGTTGAGTACGTCGTCGTCTTCTTCGAGGCGGTCAATCAGTTTGATGACTTGGTCCACTTCGGAGTCGTTCAATTTTTTAGTGGTCGTCGGCAGCCATTCCAGTTGTGCGCTGGTGGGTTCAATGCCGAGATCTTCCAGGGCTTTTTGCATAGAGCCAAAACCTTGAAAATCGGTGTACAATACCACTTCCTCATCTTCCTGCTTCATTTCTTCCAGACCGGCATCGATGAGTTCCAGTTCGAGCGTTTCCCAGTCGCGGCCTTCGGCGGCGACTTTAAACACCCCCTTGTGATTAAACATATAGCTCACGCTGCCGGAAACGCCCATGGCGCCGCCACTGCGGTCGAAGTACATGCGCACATTCGCCACGGTGCGGGTGGGGTTGTCCGTTGCCGTTTCCACCAAAATAGCAATGCCGTGAGGGCCGTATCCTTCATAGACGACCTCCTGGAAATTTTCAGCGTCTTTGCCGGCAGCCTTTTTAATGGCATTTTCCACATTGGTTTTCGGCATATTGGCCGCTTTGGCGTTTTGAATGGCCATACGCAAACGCGGGTTATAATCCGGATTAATACCGCCGGATTTTACCGCAATGGCAATTTCCCGGCCGATCCGGGTGAAGGTCTTGGCCATGCCGGCCCAGCGCTTAAACTTACGTTCCTTGCGAAACTCAAACGCGCGTCCCATGTAAAGTCAGTATTTAAAATTTTAAAGTCGGATTTGAAAAGGAGCGCAAAAGTAGACAATTTTCTTGCCAACAAAAAAAGATGCTTACAGATAGAATATGCTGCAACTCTGCCCTGAAACACGCATCTTTGCGCTGTTTTTTTATCAAATTTAATTTTTCCCATGAAAAAATTATTTTCTAATAGCTTGATTATCCTCTTTTTGGCTTCGGCCTTCGCCGCTTTCGGGCAAAAAGAAGTGTACATTTCCAAAGACGTTTTGAAAACCTCCGAATGGGCAAACTTTGCCTATAAAAACGTACTCAAAAAAGCTATTGCCGGAGACGGGCCGTCCATTACCGATTTCTTTAAATTCAACAGCGCTGTAGACGGCGTGGAAGCCCTCGAGCATAATGTAACTTGCCTGGAAATGATTCCGCTGGCATCCGACGATAAAGTAGCTAACGCACTATTATTCACGGTTCCGAAACTCAAAAAGGTGGTCTTGGACCGGATCGTGTTGGCTCAGGGTAGAACGCAAAAAGCGGAACTGAAGAAACCAATGGCATCCTGGGCGCCAAAAACCTGGGCGGTTTTGAACAATCAACCATTGCCCGCTCCCCCGGTCAGCGAAGCCGAAATGGCCGAAAAAATGAAAAATATTGATGCGGCAAATGAACCGGCTCCGGGTGAAGTAGTACGGCCATCCTTGTCGCCTGCGGTTAAAACCGATGAGGCGCGCCAAATGCCCGCCGCTAAAAAGCAATAAAAACCTGACATGGGCTTCCGCATTTATACCAAAACAGGCGATAAGGGAGAAACAGCATTGTTTGGGGGGCGCCGGGTTCCCAAAAGTCACTTGCGTGTGGATGCGTATGGTACGGTTGATGAATTAAACTCATTTATCGGCCTGCTTTGTGATTCTATGGAAAACCAGAAGATTAAGGACTTGCTGCAACAGGTTCAACATCGTTTGTTCACTATAGGCGCTCACTTAGCCTCCGACCCCGCTACGTCCCTGGAACCACCGGACATGGAAGCCGGCGACATTCAGGCGCTCGAACAAGCCATGGACGATATGGATGAACATCTGCCCGACTTGAAAAACTTTATCCTGCCCGGAGGCCACCCGGCTGCATCGCTTTGCCATGTCTGCCGCACCGTGTGCCGGCGCGCAGAGCGATTGGTCGTCGCTTTGCACCAGTCAGACCCCGTAGATGAACGGGTGCTGCAATATTTGAACCGCCTTTCAGACTTTTTCTTCGTTTTAGCCCGGTATTTAGTCCACGATGCCGGGGCGGCAGAAATCGTTTGGAACCTGCGTAAAAAAGCGTAAAAGCCAGGTTATGAAAATGCCGCGACGCAGACGCCTCCCTTCCGGCTTCTGGCCGGTACCCCTCAGGAATACGAAGTTACCCCTGCTGCCCTTTGGGTTGGCGGTGGCGGCGGCTATCATCGCCGCCTTCGTTATGCCCCGGCAATCGCCGTTCCCCTACCGTTTTGAAAAAGGTCATCCCTGGAATTATTCCACACTCAAGGCGCCTTTTGATTTTGAAGTATTGTACCCGGAAGAAACGGTTCGGGAGCAGTTAAAACAAATTGAAGCCGACCACGCGCCTTATTATGTGCTTCACCCGGAAATTGGTCGGGAACAAAGGAAAAAACTGGAAGAATTACTGAACAAACAAATTCAGATTAGTCGCAATGACACCCAGTTTGAAGACCTGGTGCGCAATCAAACAGCATACTTTTCCTTTGCCCGCCAACTTTTGGACGATGTTTACCAACGCGGAATCGGTGGTCCCGAATTAGAAGGCTTGCTAAAAGACAACCCCAATGCGACTATTTTTTTGGTGGACGGCAATAATGAACGCCGCATCTCCGGCGCCGCGTTGCTCACTCCTCAATCAGCCCAGGATTTTTTGACGGATACGTTGCCTTACAGTCCGCTCCGGCAACCGGAGTTACTGCTGCCATTTCTCGAAAAAATATTGATCCCCAATGTATTGTACAACGACTCAATCACTTCCGCCAGCAAACGCCGGAAAGTTGCGGCCGTAGTCAGCACCGGCATCACCGTGCGAAAAGGGGAAATTATTGTCCGGAAAACCGACCTGCTGAGTGAAGAAATATACCGGAAATTAGAATCCCTTCGCGGGCGATACGATATCCCGGAAGGCGGTCAGGTTGTTGCCGGCTATGCCATGCTGGCCCTTTTTGCGTTTCTGCTGTTTTTTTATTGGCTATGGTACGAACATGCACCGCTCTGGGAGCAACTTCCCTTAGTACTACTGCCACCTGTTTCGGTTTTAGCGCTGCTTTGTCTGGTCAGTTTCGCCAGCTGGGTAGGATTAGCCGTGGCCGTATTGATCCCCGTTTGGGGGCTCCCGATTTTTCTCCGGCGCAAATACGCCCCGGATATATGCCTGTTCGCCTGGTTGACGGCCGCTTCCTTAAGCACATTTTCCTTAGACTGGAGCGCCGGGTGGCTTGCCATTCAAATGGCCGGCGCAGCAGGCGTTTTTCTTTTGCCGCATTTTAACGCTAACGGGTGGGCCGCAAGAGCAGGCGGCGCAACACTTACGGCTGTTTTCCAGATATTTGTCTGGCTCGCCTGTAGCCTGGCAGGCAAAATGCCGGCAGCGCTGCAAACATTTGAAGTCGTGCTGTTCCTGCTCGCAGCCAATAGTTTGTTGTTGCTTGTTTTCTCGTTGAGCCGGGTATGGGAGAAGGGGGGGTAGGAGGTTTGGGGGTTTGGAGGTTTGGGGGGGGCTGGTGCCGGAGGGACTGTTCAAAAACTGATGTCTAATTTTTAAAATATTTTATTTAAAAAATTTATAATTAGTTATTTATTAAAATATAATAGGGCCAATATACAAAGATTCTTGAACA
>CAUJEY010000113.1 GCA_963169325.1 Bacteroidota bacterium | reverse complement strand
TCAAAACCGGCTACCGACGCCTGCCCGCTTGTGGGCATGATCAGTCCCGTGAGCATTTTCAGGGCGGTCGTTTTGCCGGCGCCGTTAGCGCCCAGGAAACCGAAAATCTCGCCCTGCGCTACCTCGAACGTAATGGCATCGACGGCCGTGAAGGCGCCGTAGGTTTTGGTGAGGTGGTCGGTGGTGATGACGTGTTCCATAATCAGTTTTTCATTAATTCGATAAAACAGTCTTCTACCGTTGCAGCAGTGGGCAGTATTTCTATATTGGCATGGCCTCTTTTCGCCAGATATTCTTCAATATTTTTCACACTTACACGATCCGTTGTATTTCCTTGCTGCAGCGCCAAATGCGCGTATTCCCCAAAAGCATAACAATCGGCGCCGGGCGCTATTTCCCGCAGGTCGCGTATCAGGCGGTACATATCCTCCGAACGCGCGGCAAAAAGCGGGCGCCGGTAACTGTTCCGGATTCCGGCCGGGGTATCTATGGCCAGGATTTCTCCTTTTTGCATCAGTCCCACCCGGTCGCACAATTCGGCTTCATCCATATAGGCGGTGCTGACGAGGATGGTGATATCGGCTTGTTTCAGGCGGCGCAGCATGTCCCAGAATTCCTTGCGCGACACGGGGTCGACGCCGGTACCCGGTTCATCCAGGAAAAGCACCTTCGGGCGGTGGATCAGCGCGCAACAGAGGGCCAGTTTTTGCTTCATTCCGCCGGAAAGTGCGCCGGCCCGCCGGTCTTTAAAGGGTTCGAGTTGCACGTAGATATCCCGAATAAGGTCGTAGTTGTCGCGAATGTGGGCGCCGAATACATTGGCAAAAAAGCCGAGGTTCTCTTCTACCGACAGGTCCTGATACAGGGAAAAACGCCCCGGCATGTAGCCGATACGCCGGCGCAGGGTTTTATAGTCGCGCACTACGTCGAGGCCGTCCACGGTGGCTTCGCCGCTATCGGCCAGGAGCAGGGTGGTGAGTATGCGAAACAGGGTGGTTTTGCCGGCGCCGTCGGGGCCGATGAGGCCGAATATTTCACCTTGTTTCACATCGAAGGAAACGTTGCTGACGGCCTTGTTGGGGCCGTACGATTTTGAAATATTCTTTATAGAAATTGAATTTAACTGCATGACTTTAAGAAGTTTACAAAACAGAATAATTCATATTAAATTTCAGTAAATTTATTTAATGGGATACTATCTGATTGGAAACTTTATGCGAGAAGGCCATCTTTGTCTGTACGTCACAGGGATCACCCTGAATTAATTCCGTAGCATAATTTCACGCAGATGTTACACAGAAGGGTTTGCGCAGATGTTACACAGAATTAAAATTTTAAACACAATCCTGTCTATTTAAAAAAAACCTCTCCCGGCATCCCGATTTTCAAACTCCCGTCATTCACCACTTCAATTTTCACGGCATACACCAAATTCACCCGTTCGTCTTTCGTCTGGATAATTTTAGGCGTAAATTCGGCTTTGGAAGAAATCCATAAAACCTTCCCCGGAAACTCCCGCATCCCGCCATCCGGGGCATCGATAGCCACTTTCAGTTCCTGTCCAAGCCGGATGTTGCCGAGTTGGTCGCCGGCCACGTAAGCCCGCAAAAGCATCTTTTGTAAATCGGCCATTTTGTACAACGGCCGGCCGAATGCGGTGACCTCGCCGGCTTCTACATAGCGGGTGAGCACGGTGCCCGGCGCGGGGTTCACGATACTGCAATGCGCGATCTGGTCGTCGATTTGGGCGATTTGTTTTTGCAAAGGCAGTATTTCCGCCAATAAACCGCCTTTCTGCGTGTTGAGGCTGGCATCCGAGGCGCTGCGTTGTTGTAGCACGACGTCCATCTGACGCTGTACCAAAGTGATCTGGTCGTTCAGTTCGTCCAATTGTTTGGGCGTGGCGGCATCACTTTTGAGCAGTTTTTCCACACGTTGTTTTTCGCGTTGCAGGGCTGTGAGTTGTTGGCGGTTGGCATCGAGTTGTTTTTCAAAAACGGCCAGTTGCGCGCCGATGGCCGGGCTTTTGGCTGCAATGGCGCGGATGCCGGCCTGGAGCTGCTCTTTTTTCAGGATTAATTGAGTGGAGTCTATCCGGCCGACGACCTGGCCGGCTGGGAGGGTTGCCCCTTCTTCGAGGCGGAGTTCGAGGATGCGGCCGTTGGCCTCAGCACTGACAATCAGCTCGTCGGCTTCGAAATTGCCGTAAGCGTCGGCTTTAGGGCCGTTTTTCTGACAGGCATATACAAGAATGGATAGAAAAAACAACAAAAATATATTTTTCATAAAGATGGGTGTGTTTTTTATATAGACAAGATCAACAGGATTTGCAGGATAGAAGATTACACCTCATGCAGCCGGGTATAATCTTGTTGATCCGGTCAATCCGGTCTGATTTTAGCATTGAGCATCTCCTGTGCCTGGAATGCCTGTATTTCGTGCGTTTTGCGGGTCAGGCGCACTTGCGTGAGCAGGTTGAGTTGGGCCAGATAGTCGGTGGTGGTCATCACGCCGTTTTGCACCTGGGCTTCGGCGCGGCGCACAATGTCTTCCTGTAAGGCAATGATGGCATCGTCTTGTGCCAGTTGTGCCAGGGCTTTCTCCCGGTCGGCGCGGTCTTTCCGGGTAACGGCTTCGAGGCGCTGGTCGAAGGCCTGGCGTTGGGCATCTATATTTAGGGCCTGCAAGGTCAATACTTGCCGGTCGCGGTCGCGGTTGCCCCAATCGATGGGCGTCCATAAAGCGCGTACACCAAAAATGGCGAAGGGCTCGAAACCGGTTTCAAAAAAATTGAACGGGTTGGGCCGCCCAAAACCACCCTGGGCAAAAAGTTCCACGCGGGGCTGGGTTTTCAGGCGCAACATATCCTGGGCGAGTTGCAGCTGGCTATACTGGAGATCGAAGAGGCGATGCTCGGGGCGACTAAGTTTGAAGTTGGAAGTTGGAAGTTCGGCGTTCGGCGTTTGAAGTTGAAAATCAGTGTCCTGCCGGCCGATCCATACGGCGAGAATACTTTTCAGGCTTTGCTGATTGGCTCGGGCATTGGCGATTTGTTGCTGGGTTTGAAGGATTTGTATCCGTATCTGATCAGCGTTGGTGCGCAGGGCGACGCCGCCGGCCACTGCCGCCTCCGTTTGCCGAAGGCGATTTTGCAGGTTTTCGAGTGAAGCGGCTAAAACGGCTTCGTTTTCCTGCAATAACAGAGCGTTGAAATACAGATCGGTTACAATCTCGCGCAGTTGAAAAACATCCACATCCGTTTGTGTCGCGGTTATATCCCGCTCAAGTTCGCGTTGCCGGCGCTGGTAACGGTCGGAGCCGCCGTCCCATAGCCGCTGGCTGGCGTCGATGGAGAGTTTGTACTGGTCTTTGGGTACTTCCGGGATATTAAATGCCGGATTGTCTACCGGAAATCCGAACACTTCGCTTTGCCAGGTAGCCTGCGCGCCTACCTGAATACGCGGCAGGTTGTTGCTGCGAATGTTGCGGAGCTGGAGCGCCGCAACGCTTTCAGCCAGCGCTTTTTTTTGCTGCAAGGGACTGGTTTGCAAGGCTAAAGCGCGCACCTGCCCGACAGTGAGCGTGTCGCCGGCATGCAGGGAAAACGCCCACCAAAGGTTGAAAAAAAGAAAGATTGGAATTGCTTTCATGATTATGGCTTAATTGCTTGAAATACGAATCGTTTTACCTCCTCTTTACGCTCTGCCAGGAATTGGTTGATTTCCGCCTGACTTAACCCGAGCACAACGCGAAGCATGGGTTTGGCCACAAATGGAAATACGCATAAGGCTACTATGTTGATCAATAAGTGCTGCGGTTTGATGGGACGGATATTTCCCCGCGCAATTTCCTCTTCAACCTGCCGGAAAAAAACCTCGGGTTTGGGCAGGTCTGTTGGAAAAATCGTCTCGAAAAAGCGGTCCGGATGTTTATTCAGTTCAGTAATGATAAACAAAGGAATAAAAGTGTTTTTGCTTATCAATTCTATATAAAAATCAATAAATCGCGCAATTTTCTGCTCAAGCGGCTCCTCGGATTCGACGAGTTGGCGGATCACCGGAAAGGCCCGGTTGATGACTGCTTTTGCCACCATTTCATACAGTTTTTCCTTGGAACGGTAATAGTAATGCAACAGTGCTTTGTTGATGCCGGCCCGGTCGGCGATCTCTTGCATTTTGGCGCCGTCCAGCCCTTTTTGCACGAACAACTCACGCGCCGCATCAAAAATGCGCTGTTCGGTACTTTCAGCCCCCGGCAACTCCTGATTTATATTCGGTAAATTATCCATTCAGTTTAACTATTTGGTTAAGACAAGGCAAAAGTAAATCAGGTGGCAATAAATGTCAAATTTTTTTCAAAAAAAATTAACTAAGTGGTTAAACCGGATGGTTTATGCCCGCGTTTTCTGCATTTCAGGTGTGCAGGATGCTGCGAATGAACCGCTGCTATTCAACCCCATCCCCTCCCCCGATTACCCACATCTTGATATGAAAAAGTATCACCTGACCTCGGAGAGGTCAAATGTTGGTAGAGAGGCCAAGAATGAAGATTCACACGACCTCGGAGAGAGCCTGTCCCGTACTTTAGTCGGGATCGAACGTTAGTTTTTGGCGCCCGATTTAGGTAGGTTCGACCTCTCCGAGGTCGTGCGAGGATACCGGGACATTTATTCTACCAATATTTGACCTCTCCGAGGTCAGTGCGATTCGCGCTTTATCATTGATTTTCAATATTATATGTTTGAAAATCTTTTTCATCAACTTGTGGGTAATCGGGAGCCCTTCGGGGGAGGGGATGGGGGTGGGGTTGAAAAACGCAGATGTTCACGCTGCGTTACGAGGGAGTTGCAGCCCGTGAACCTGCAACCATTCTAAAATCCCACTCGTCAAATAAAAATTCGTTCGCCCCGCATACAGCCGGACGAACGAAGGAGCGGACACCCAAGTCCGCAAAAGAAACATTTTAGAACGGTGTAACAGGCCCGGTGTTTCAATTGAAGCGCCGGGCTTTTTATTTACAGGTGCTCCAGGAAATAGGTCAGAACACCGGCAAAATATCCGATAATCGCATAAATGGAGATTCGTTTCATGTACCACAGAAAATCTACCTTCAGGATACCCATGGACGCCACACCGGCGGCTGAGCCGATGATGAGAATACTCCCTCCGGTACCGGCGCAATAGGCCATCAACTCCCAGAATGGATGGTCGGTTGGAAATTCCGACAACTGGTACATACCCATCGACGCTGCTACCAGCGGCACGTTGTCCACCACGGAGGATAGTAACCCAATTAGTATGTTGATGACATAAATATTGCCCGCAAAAGCATGGTTCAGCGCTTCGGACAACAAGTGCAGATGCCCGGAGGCTTCCAGCGCGCCGACCGCCAACAAAATACCGAGGAAGAACAGGATGGCCGGCGAGTCGATCCGGTGCAGCATGGCCGCCACGGATAGCCCATGCCGGGTTTCGTGTTCCTTACCGCGGTGCAGGAATTCCGTGACGTACCAAAGCGCACCCACGCCGAGTAGAATACCCATATAGGGCGGCATGTGTGTTACAGTTTTGAATACCGGTACGAACAACAAGGCCGCTACACCCAGGCCAAACAGCAAGTTCCGTTCAAACGGTGTGGTATCGCTCGCTTTTTTCGTATCCTTCAATTCGCTTGTCGCTTCCGGTTCACCCTGGCGCCGCATCACGACCGTTGCGACAATCAGGGGGGCCAACAAGCTGACGGCCGAAGCCAAAAACGTGGCTTTGATGATTCCAAGCGTAGATACTTGTCCGCCGATCCAGAGCATGATGGTCGTCACGTCGCCGATGGGCGACCAGGCGCCGCCGGCATTAGCCGAAACGATCACGAAGCCACCCAGAAACCAGAGCTGTTCCTGTCTTTTAATCAGGCGTCGCAGCAACGCGCACATGATGATGGCCGTCGTCATATTATCGAGCACCGCAGATAGAAAAAAGGCCACCCAGGAAATGATCCAGAGTAATTTTATGCGATTGGAGGTAGTGATTCGGTCGGTAATAACGCGGAAGCCGTCATGCACATCCACCAACTCCACGATGGTCATAGCGCCGAGCAGGAAAAACAGGATTTCCGAAATGCTACTCAGGTGTTCGGAAAGGGCGCCGCGAAGATAAGGTTGGGTATCCGGACCGATTTCGGCGGCAGCCGGCATGGCACTTACGCCGAAAACCAGCACTACCCAGCATAAAACACCCGTGAGCAGCGCAGTGGCTGCTTTATCAATTTTCAAGGGGTGCTCAAGCGCGATAAAAATGTAACCAATGATAAAAACTATGACAATAAGAAAGTCCATATAAGGCGGGTTAGGTGAAATGAATGATCAATCGTTCTGATTTACAGGGCACATGCCGACATGCACGCCGTCTGTTCTACAGTTAACGCCGCGGCTGCAAAAACAAGATAAAGGAAATATCAGGAAGCACACAAGTCGCTGAAGATGTATAACTTACGATAAAAAATTACGATACATCAGCCCCCGGTGATGTATTGTTCCAGAAACTGGATATGTGTGCTCTGCTCCTGGATAATGGCGGTTACGATATCGCCTATACTGAGTACGCCCAATAAGGCTTCGCCCTGCATGACCGGCAGGTGGCGAATCCTCTTTTCGCTGAAGAGCGTCATACAGTCTTCGATATCCATATCCGGGGTGACGGTAAAAAGTTTCGATGTCATCACCTCCGACACCGGGGTACTTTTGGCCTTGCGTCCCTGGATGATTCCCTTGCGCGCATAATCGCGTTCGGAGAAAATACCCACCAGTTTTTCATTATCCATTACCACTACCGCGCCAATATTTTTTTCCGACATGAGCGCCAGGGCGTCGATAACCATGTGTTCGGGGGTGACGGACCAGATAGTACCTTTCGGTTTTACTGCCAGCAGTTTCGCTACAGAGATCATAAATTACTTCGCTTTGAGTGAAAAGGTCAGAGTGGCCGTTTATTCGGCTATTCCGGCCTCTGGACTGGCTAAGGTATGGCGCGCCGGTTTTTATACCAAATAAATTATTGAATAAACGAATAGTTTTTGTCATAGACCGACAAAGAAAAAAGCCCTGTCAAACGGCGAATAGAAAACTTAACTTTTTGGCGTTTGTTAAGTATTAATAACCGTAATTTTACCTTATCTTTTGTCCAAATTACAGCTTATGCTCGCAGTAATATTAGTTTCGGTTTTCTTCGTGCTGGCGGCTTTTTTCATGTTTAGCGTTCGGCTGCTTTTTGTCAAAGGCGGCGAGTTTCGGGGTACCTGTGCTACGAACAATCCCATGCTTCAAAAAGAAGGCGTCGTTTGCGGTGTTTGTGGCCGAAAACCGGGCGAGGCCTGCGGGAAGGATGAAGAATAGTTTGAAGTTTGAAGTTCGGAGTTTGAGGTTCGCTCAGTGTACTATGAGAACTTAGTGATTTAAAAATTACTAAAATTCGTCCGCACTTGCAGATTTCCTTGGTCGTCTGCATAAATACCGTATACTTCCACCCCCAGTTTCGGCGCTAATTCCAGCGCTTTGTCTAGGCCTAAAACTAAAAAAGCAGTAGCATAAGCATCGGCTGTGGCGCAATCGCCGGCAAGTACCGATACGCTCAGCAAAGTATGCGTAATCGGGTAGCCTGTTTCCGGGTCGATGGCATGACTATACTTTTTTCCGTCGCGCACCACGAATTTTCGGTAGCTTCCGGATGTTGCCAACGCTTTTCCGCTCAGAGATATCACCGTTTGCAGGGGCCGGCCGGCCGTTTCAGTCTCCAGGGGTTTGTCGATGCCGATTTGCCAGGCTTCGTCTTTGTCATTCCGGCCGGCCGTGCGCACTTCGCCGCCGATTTCCACCATATAATTCCGAATTCCTTTTTGTTCCAGAAACTGCGCAATCACATCCACCGTATAACCTTGTGCAATAGCGTTCATGTCCACTTCTATACGCGGGTCGGCTTTAATTAATATCCCGTTTTCCAGTCTGACTTTTTGAAAACCGATCAGTTGCCGCAGACTATCCACCTGTGCGGAATCCGGCGGCGGAAGTCCTTTTTTAATACTGAACCCCCAGGCTTTTACCAAAGGACCGACCGTAATATCGAATACCCCGCCGGTAACCTCCGACACTTCCTGTGAACGGCGAAAAACGGCTGTAAAGTGTTCGTCGGCCTGCACCCCTGCCTCGTTGCGGTTAATCCGGCTGATGACAGAACTGCTGTCCCAAAGCGACATACTCCGGTCGATCAGGCGAAAAAGGCTGTCCACCGGCGCGGAAAAGTCGCGCGAAAGCGAGTCGTAGTAGGTGATATGAAAGGTGGTGCCCTGCGCTTTGCCTTCGAGGCGGGTATAGGTTGGCGGGGTTTGCCGGCAGGCGACGATCAGGATCACCATCAGCGGAAGCAGGTATTTCATTTATCCTGTTTGTAGAACGTTAAAAAATGAAGGTGTTTCGGCTTGCGTGTGAAACCCCGCCCCTCCACTAAAAGGCAGGGCCGATCAGTTCTCCTATCATCCTACCAACACGTGTTGTCATTCTGAGCGAAAGTGAAGAATCCGAGGCCGAAGGCCTCAAAAACAAGATAAAATCGAGGCCTTCGGCCTCGGATTCTTCGCTTTCGCTCAGAATGACACCCCGCGAAATGGGCAAAAAAACAAAACTGATCGGCCCCTCCATTTTAGGGGAGGATTGGGTTGGGGTTGAACCGAGGGTTGTTCATTAACATCAAAGTATATGTTACCTTTTTCTGTAGATATAAATTTGCGGAGGGGGCGGTAGTTATTTGGCCTGATGGGCCAAAATAACTACCGCCCCCTCCGCAAATTTATATCCCCCCCTACACACTAACCGCCGAAATCGTCAAAGGCTACATTCTCTTTTGCCACACCGAGATCGTCGAGCATTTTTTGCACGGCGCTGTTCATCATCGGGGGACCGCAGAGATAGTATTCGATGTCTTCCGGTTCGGGGTGTTTGTCTAAGTAATTCTTGAGCACTACACTGTGGATGAATCCGACATAACCCGTCCAGTTGTCTTCCGGCAGGGGTTCTGACAGTGCGATTTCAAATTTAAAATTCGGGAAGTCTTTTTCGATAGCCCGGAATTCCTCCTCATAGAAAATTTCGCGTCTGCTGCGCGCGCCATACCAGTAGGACACTTTACGTCCGGTTTTCAGCGTATGAAACAGGTGAAAAATATGCGAACGCAGGGGCGCCATACCGGCGCCGCCGCCGATGTACACCATCTCTTTTTCCGTATTTTTGATGTGAAATTCGCCATACGGGCCGCTAATCATCACTTTATCGCCGGGTTTGCGCGAAAAAACGAAAGAAGAGCAAAGTCCCGGCGGCACATCCATCCAACCGTTTTTAGCCCGGTCCCAGGGTGGCGTGGCGATCCGGATATTCAGCATGATCCTGTTGCCTTCTGCGGGGTGGTTGGCCATCGAGTAGGCGCGGAAAACGGATTCTTCCACCACGGTTTTCAGGTCCCAAATTTTAAACTTGTCGTAATCGTCTCTGAAGCGGTCCGGAATATTGTACAGATCTGTTTTGAAGTTGATCGTCATTTCCGGCACATCCACCTGGATATAGTCGCCGGATCTGAATTTCAGGTTTTCGCCCTCCGGCAGTGCGACGACGAATTCCTTGATAAACGTAGACACGTTTTCGTTCGAGACCACGGTACATTCCCATTTTTTCACGCCGAAAACCTCGTCTGGTACCCGGATTTCCATGTCTTCCTTCACCTTCACCTGGCAGGCCAGGCGCTGGTGGTCCTGCACTTGTTTGCGATTCAGGTGATTGGTCTCCGTGGCCAGCACTTCGCCGCCACCGGAAAACACCTGGCATTTGCACATGGCGCAGGTGCCGCCACCGCCGCAGGCCGAGGCGAGAAACAAACGTTCCGCTGCCAGGGTGTTCAGCAGGGTTCCGCCCGGTTTCACGGTTATCGGATGTTCTTTATCGCCGTTAATGACCAGCACCACGTCTTTTTGCGGTAACAGGCGTTCTTTGGCGGTCAGGATCAGAAAGGTCAGCAACAGAATGACCAATATGAATACTACAATGCTGCTGGTAAGTATTGGTACCATTGTTTTAAAGTTGAATGCCCGAGAAACTTAAAAAAGCAAGACCCATTAATCCGGTAATAATCATAGCGATACCAAGTCCTTGCAGAGGTTGCGGGATATTGGAGTAGCGCAACCGTTCCCGGATTGCCGCCAACAATACGATGGCCAGGAAAAAGCCGATGCCGGAACCAACCGAAAAAACGGCCGTTTCGACGAGGTTGTATTCCCGCTCCTGCATAAACAGGGAAGTACCGAGAATAGAACAGTTCACGGTGATCAGCGGCAGAAATATCCCCAGAGAGTTGTATAGTGCCGGGGTAAATTTTTCCACCACCATTTCAACCAACTGCACTGCGCCGGCAATGGTAGAAATAAACAGGATAAAAGCCAGGAAGGTCAGATCGACGGTTGCCAACGACGCATGCACCCAGGTCAACGCCCCTTCACCGAGCATATAGCGGAGAATCAGGTAGTTGAGCGGCGTGGTGAGGATCATCACAAAAATAACGGCAAGCCCCAGACCGAAGGCCGTTTTTATTTTTTTAGAAACGGCCAAAAAAGAACACATCCCGAGGAAAAACGCAAAAATCACGTTTTCGACGAAAATAGATTTTATCAATAAGTTAAGCAGGTGTTCCATATTATGATACGTTTACCAGTTTCGTGTTTCGGCTGCGTTGAATCCAGATATATATCCCGATGACAAACAAAGCTGCCGGCGGCAACATCATCAGGCCGTTGTTGACGTAGCCCATGTCGTAGAACCATTGGGGAATGACTTTAAATCCCATTAAACTGCCCGAACCGAACAATTCGCGAAAGATCGCCACCACCACCAGGATCACGCCATAGCCCAACCCGTTGCCGATCCCATCCAGAAAAGAAGGCCAGGGCTTTTTTGACATGGCGAAGGCTTCGAGACGGCCCATCACGATACAGTTGGTGATAATCAGCCCAACAAAAACCGACAACTTTTTGCTGACATCAAACATATAGGCTTTGAGCAGTTGGTCAACTAAGGTCACCAGCAATGCCACGACGATCAGTTGCACGATCATCCGGATACGGCCGGGTATCGAATCCCGGATCAATGAAATAATCAGGCTGGAGAAAGCGGTCACGACGGTAACGCCGATGGCCATAATCAGGGCCGGCTTAACCTGTACCGTCACAGCCAGCGCGGAGCAAATCCCCAATACCTGTACCGTTATCGGGTTGTTGTCATCCAACGGGTCGGTGAGTACCCGTCGATTCTTCTTGGAGAACAAGCCTTCTTTCTTTTTCTCCTCAATGACAGGCGCGGAAGCGGTTTCTACACTCATAATTCCCTTGTTTTACAGGCGATTTGAATCAGTATTTAATTACCGGTACCCGGTTTTTGTTTTTTAAAATAAGGCATGTAAGGCGCAATACAATTTTTCAACATGGCATCCGTCCCGCGAGAAGTGATGGTGCCGCCGGAGATACCGTCAACCCGGTGTTCGGGGCCGTACGGGATTTTATCCGTCGTTTTGGCCACATAAACGGAAACAAATTGATCGCCGTCCATAATCTTTTTGCCTTCAAACTGTTGTTGAAAAGGTTTTTCAGCAATTTCAGCACCTAAGCCCGGGGTTTCCCCTTTGTGATCGAAGTAGGTGCCGTATACGGTGTTGAAATCCGATTCAATGGAAATATAACCCCATATCGGCCCCCAAAGCCCGACACCCTGCATAGGCACTATATAGTATTGTTTATTCCCTTCGCCGGTGTACACATACAGTGGGAGTTTGCGTTCAGCGGCGGGCTTGACCACTTCGTCCTTTAGCACGATGGAGTTGGCACTTGTTCCAGTCAGCTCATTGCCCTGCCCGTCGAGCACCATCTCTTTTACCCGGTCTTTGTACGTCTGTTCGATCTCCGAACGGACGCTGGTGCCGATACGAACAGAGCGCAGGATATTGGTCTTTTTATCCAGGGCAACATTGGCCACCTGCAGAGGTTTTAATCCTTCCGAGGCAAAGGCCAGCAATAATGCCGTCACAACCGAGATGACGATGGCATACATGAAGGTATATCGATTGCTATACACGTTTCAGTCTTTTTTTGATATGTTGTTCAACGACGATATGGTCGATCAGGGGGGCAAAGACGTTCATCAGCAAAATACTCAGCATCACGGCTTCCGGATACGCCGGGTTAAATACCCGCAGGATGACCGTAAACGCGCCGATCAGCAAGCCGTAAATCCATTTTCCCCGCTCCGTTTGTGCGGCGCTCACCGGGTCGGTAGCCATGTACACGGCACCGAAAGCGAAGCCGCCCATCAACCAGTGGTAATAAGCCGGCGTGTGCATGGCGTGATTGGGCAGGTCGGCCGGGGCAAAACCATTGAGCATCAGGCCCATTGCCAAGGCGCCTAAAAAGCAGGATACGATGACCTGCCAGCTACCCACGCCGGTAATAATCAGGATAAGTGCCCCGATCAGGCAGGCCGCCGTGCTGGTTTCTCCAATGGAGCCTTGTTCGAATCCCCAGAACATGTCGCTTGCAGAGGCCATGTTATGAAAATTGGTATCAAACGCAACAAGGTTAGTAGCCCCGGAGTAACCATCGATCAAAGCCTGCCCGGCTTCCGGTGAAATATCCGTCCAGATGTCGCCCGACATATACGCCGGAAAAGCAAAGAAGAGGAAAGCCCGGGCCAGCAAAGCAGGATTCATAAAGTTCATTCCCGTTCCGCCGAAAATCTCCTTGCCCAACAGCGTACAGAAAATTGCAGCCAGGGCTACCATCCACAGCGGAACAGTAACAGGCAAGGTAAGTGGAATGAGCAAACCCGTAACGAGGTAGCCCTCACTGACCGGATGCCCGCGCATGATGGAGAACACAAACTCCACGCCCAAACCCACGGCATACGACACGACGATGATGGGCAGGGTTTTTATAAAACCGAACCAAAAGTTATCCATCATTGTCGCCTCCATCCCGTAGGCGAGGTGGTGCTGGTATCCCACATTCCACATGCCGAACAACAACGTAGGCACCAGCGCGAAAATCACCGCCATCATGGTGCGCTTCAGGTCCATGGCATCGCGAATGTGTACGCCATGCTTGGTGGTTTCGCCCGGCACGAAGAGGAAAGTCTCCAGGGCTTCAAATCCCGGGTAGAGTTTTTCAAACCGCCCGCCCTTTTCGAAGTGCGGTTTGACCGAATGTATGATGTCTTGTAAAAACTTCACCGTATGATGGTTGAATTAGTTGACTTGTTGATTAATTTCTGGTTGGAGGGTTTCTGGTTTGAAAGTTCGAAGGTTGGCTCAAACCAGTAACTTTCAAACCTTCAAACCAGAAACCTTTAAACCTTCAAACCCGTTAACCTTCCGTCCGAATATACTCCAAACCCTCCGCGACAATCTTCTGCACGTCGATCTTCGAGGTGCAAACGAACTCGCAAAGGGCGAAATCCTCTTCCGATACTTCATATATGCCGAGTTGTTCCATACGTTCGATGTCGCGGGCCAAAATGGCTTTGAGCAAAAACACCGGAAGAATGTTCATCGGTAAAACTTGATCATATTGGCCGGTCATGACGAAAGCCCGCTCTTCGCCGTGGGTATTGGTGTCCACCTTATATTTCCGGTCCGGAAGCAACCAGGAAAAGAAGGTGCGCGACAGGCTCAGTTTTTTGAAACCCGGCAACAGCCAGCCCAAAAATTCGGGCTGATCGCCTTCCGGAATGACGGTGATCTGGTTGGTGTTGAACGACAGGAAATCGTCGGCCGACGATTTTTGGCCGGTCAGGATGTTTCCCTGGACAATCCGGCTATGCGTCGATGTCAGTCGTCCGCCCGTGATGTCGCTCATGCGCTGGCCGGGCAAAACGTGATAATACTGCGGATGCGCTACACTGCTCCCCGTGAGGGCTACTACCCGGTCGGCCCGGTAACGGCCTTCGAGGAACAGGCGCCCAATAATGACAACGTCCTGCGGATGCACATACCACACTACTTCGCCTTTTTGAATGGGGCTGATGTGGTGTATCTGAATCCCCACATTTCCGGCGGGGTGCGGGCCGCTGAAACGATGCGTATTTTCGGTCGGCAGGCCGGTAAGATCGCTCTCCGAGATACTTTCCTTGGACTGCTCGTGAATACTGAGGTGCAGGTGGCCGTGGGCGAGCGTTTGCAAAGCTTTGAGGCCCGCCAGAAAGTTTTCTTTTTCAGCACCGATCACAAAGCGCATATCGGGCGCCAGCGGCGCCGAATCGAAACAGGACACAAATATTGCCTTTGGAACGTCTGTTGGGTCGGCGATCAGGGAATAGGGGCGCTGCCGGATATAATTCCAGCAACCGCTGTCTTGCAGGCGTTGCAAAATATCCCCCCGGCCGAGTTTGGCCGGGTCGCCCTTGGGGAATTCCACGTACCGCGTGTCACCGCGATCGGGTAGAATCCTGATTTCGAGGATACGCCGTTTCTCGCCGCGCACGATTTCCGCCACTTCGCCGCTGACCGGAGAAGTAAACCGGAGGTTAGGCCGGTTTTTGTCGAAAAAAATCGCTTGCCCCGCCAGCACTTCTGCGCCCGGTTCCACCAATAATTTGGGGACGACAGACGGGAAGTCAGGCGGTTTTATCGCGATGATATCTGAAACAGGTATTTCGGAGGTGGTCTTTTCGGCAGCGCCTTCCAATTTTATATTGTAGCCGCGCCGGATACTAATCGATTTGCCCATAAATAACATTCCTTTTCCGGTGGAGGCAAAAAAAGGGTGTTTTGTTTTGACTACAAAGCGTTTGGCGTAAAATAATTCTGAAAAAGTAAACTATGTTCCGGAACACCATTCCGGTAATTCATTTACGATCCACAAAGAACAAGTGTCATCCTCAAAGGTGATTAAGCGCATTAAATTTTGCCAATTATTATTTGGTAAAATTCGATAATTTAACACTTATTCCAAATTTATGATGTCGCACCCAAAACCTCCTGCAACGCTCCGGTCAGCGCGTCCATGTCTGCCGCGTCATTGTACAAATTGGGCGACACCCGTATCGCGCCGCCGCGCAGTGAAACGAACACCCCACGTTCGGCTAATAAACCAAGCAGGCGATCCGTATTGGTATTTGCCGGCAGGCTCAGTCCGAACAGGTGCGCGGCTCGCTGGGCAGGTTCCTCCAGGCGGCAGCCCAATGCCTGCCACTCCGGAATCGCCGTTTCGGTAAGACGCCGGCAATAGTGCTGAATCTCAGCAGTATCCCAGGTGTGCAGTTGGCGCAGGGACGCTTCCAGCATCGGCAACTGGATGAACTGGGAAAACTCGCCCGCATTGTAGCGTTGGGCTTTGGGGCGGTACGCGCGTTCGTAGCGGATAAGGCGGGCAAACTGGTCGCTCTCCATCCGATTCATCCAACTTTCCTCTACGGGTACGCCGTCGTCGAAAAAAGGCCCGAAATACGCTGCGCCGGTGCCATAAGGCCCCAGCAGCCATTTGTACGCGGCACAAATCAGGGCATCGGGCTGCACAGCCTGCACATCGAACGGCCGGGCGCCCACCGATTGGGTGGCGTCTATTGCCAGTAATGCGCCCACTTCCCGGCATCGCAGGCCGATGGCTTCCATATCAAACAAAGTGCCGTATATCCAATGTAACGGCGAAGCCACCACCAAGGCCGTTTCCGCAGTGATTGCTTCCAGCAGGCGTTCGTTCCACACGGCGCCCCGGTTTTCGAATGATGCCGGCTTATCCACCGTATGCACCGCCAGCCCAAGCGCCACACTTGCCCGCTCGAAAGCGTAGACATTATTTGGAAATTCTTCTCCAATCAGCACGATGCGGTTTTTAGCGGAGATGCCCGGCAGACGGTGCAGGTTTTGCGCCACCGCGGCCATACCATAAGAAACTGCCGGGATCAAAGCGATCCGTTCAGGGTCGCCAGCGCCAATCAGGTCGGAAAACAACCGGCGTACCCGGTCGGCAGTATCAAAATGGTGCTGCGGTGAAATTAAAAAAGGCGTCTCGGCTTTCAGCCGGAGGCCTTCCATACCTTTTTCCACGGCAACCCGCAGGGAAGGCGAGTAGGCTGCGCCGTTCAGGTAGTGTACGCCAGGGGCTAATGAAAAGAGGTGTTTTTGACAGGATAGTGTCATGTGTGGGAAGTATTTAAAAATGGTATTCCATAATATCACATCCGGCGTTTGAAACACCCTATGCTTACAGCATGATGCTAAAGTTTTTCATCTTTGCCTGATATTTCAGCAAAATATGAATATTTCTCTACTTGGAAAAAATGCCCTCGTGGGTGGCGCCAGCGCCGGCATCGGGCGCGCGGTGGCCGTTGAACTGGCCGCTTTGGGCGCTAATGTAATCCTTGTTGCCCGCACAGAAAACACCCTGCAACAGGCAACGGCCGCACTGGACACTTCCCTGAACCAACAACACGGTTATCTCGTTGCCGATTTCGACGACAGCCTGATCCTGATGGCAAAGGTGTCGGAATTGCTGCGCAGCCAAACCATCCACATCCTGGTCAACAACACCGGAGGTCCGCCCGGCGGGCCGATCATCGAGGCCCTGCCGGAAAATTTCCTGAAAGCCTACCACAATCACCTGATCTGCAATCAGCTGCTGGCACAAGCCGTATTGCCGGGCATGAAGGCCGCCGGCTACGGACGCGTTATCAATATCATCAGCACCTCGGTAAAAGAACCCCTGGATAACCTCGGCGTTTCCAATACCACCCGCTGGGCCGTGGCTGCCTGGGCAAAAACCTGGGCCAACGAGGCCGGCCGTTTCGGCGTCACGGTCAATAATGTGTTGCCGGGGTACACCAACACGAACCGTTTGCAGGATATCATTGAAAAACGCGCCGCGGCAACCCAGGCGTCCGGGCAGGAAATTGAACAACAATTTAAAAACCAGGTCCCCCTGCGCCGCTTTGCCGACCCGGCCGAAGTAGCCGCCGCTGTAGCCTTCCTGGCCAGCCCGGCCGCAGCGTATATTAACGGGGTCAATTTGCCCGTGGATGGGGGAAGGACCAGGAGTTTGTGATTTATTTTCACCACGGAGGTACGGAGAATATCGAATATCGAACACGGAATGTCGAATATTGAAGTTGCGTAGAGCGCGCCGCATCAAGGAACACTCTACGCAACTTCAATATTCGACATTCCGTGTTCGATATTCGATATTCTCCGTACCTCCGTGGTGAATAAACTTGTCGCGTTTCCCAAATCAGGTCCAAAGCGGTACCGGGTAACCACCTGCCGAAGCGATCTCCCCCAGCGCGCCCCGCACCGTTTCCTTGTCTTCCGGATACGTCACGCCGTACCACTGACTGTCGCTGGACAACACCCTAACCCGTATTTTTCCGGCGTTGAGCATGTTATTGACCACCGTAGGGATATAGAATTCGGCTTTCGGGCGCTCCATATTGGCTTCCACGAAGGCGCGAAACTGCGTTTCCAACTCTGAAAAAATACTGTGATGAAATCCCCAGAAATTCATGGACACCGGCGTATGATCGGCCAGGGGATGCAACTCGGCGTTTTCTCCAACAAATTGAATTCCCCCTTCCAGGCGATCAATTTTAGTACGCTCCGTCACTTCGGTCAGGTAACCCTCTGGACTGACCGCGCAGACCCCCCTGGACACGTAGCCGTTTTCCGATAAAGTATTCGCCAATTGATACGCGACCATGCCAAAAACCGAGGGGGAGCACTCCGTTTGGAGAAACTGCCCAAGCGCGTTGAAGGCTTCAGCGCCATAAAAATCATCGGCATTGATGGCGGCAAAAGGTTCTGAAATATAATTTTTGGCGGATAGAATGGCGTGACCGGTTCCCCAGGGTTTTTCGCGGTGCGGCTGCGCGGCGCCGGGGGGCAGCCAGTCCAGCCCCGTATTCATTTCCTGAAAAGCGTATTCCACGGCAATTTGCCGTTCTATTTTACGCCCGATACGCTCCCGAAATTCTGCTTCAATATCTTTCCGGATGACAAATACGACTTTTCCAAAGCCGGCGCGCAAGGCGTCGAACACTGAAAATTCAAGGATCGCCTCACCACCGGGGCCCATGCCGTCTACTTGTTTTAGTCCGCCATAGCGGGAACCGACGCCTGCCGCCAGGATTAAAAGTGTGGGTTTCATTCGTTTATGTGTTGTTTGATGAAAGAAAGTTGCAAGATTCAACGGGATTGCTACATTTGCCCGGGCGCAAAAGTCCAAAACCCGCGCCAATTTTACACGCACCTAATTACTCTTGTCACATGAGCACCGCTACCGCCCGTCCTGCCAGCTATCTGTATCAGATTTCCATCATCGGTTTGTTGTTCTTTATTTTCGGGTTCGTCACCTGGTTGAACGGCACCCTGATCCCCTTTTTGAAATTAGCCTGCCAACTGGATACCATGCAGGCACTGTTCGTCACCTTTGCCTTTTACATCAGTTATTTCTTTCTGGCCATTCCCTCTTCGCAAATCCTGAAGCGGACCGGTTTTAAAAATGGTATGGCCCTGGGACTGGTCGTCATGGCCCTGGGATGCCTCATTTTCATCCCGGCAGCCAATGCCCGCGCGTTTCCGTTGTTTCTGGCAGGGTTGTTCGTGCAGGGTATGGGCCTGGCGCTGTTGCAAACGGCATCCAATCCGTACATCAGTATTATCGGGCCGATCGAAAGCGCTGCCCAGCGTATCAGTATCATGGGCATTTGCAACAAATTAGCCGGCATCCTCAGCCCGCTTATTTTGAGCAGTATTGTATTGAAAAATGCCAGTGCCATCGAACAGCAGGTACTGGCAGCAACCGACGAAGCGCAAAAAGCCGTTCTGTTGGATGAGCTGTCCGGGCGCGTGATCATGCCGTATATCGTCATGGCGCTGGTTTTGGGCGCGCTGGCCTTTATGATCCGCCAGTCGGCCCTGCCTGAAATTGATACTTCGGGAGAAGGGCCTATTGCCGATGCAGGGCAACAAGAACACGTAAATATAATAGATACCCCCATTGATGCGTCCCCTAAAAGCGTTGCCACGCTGTCGGCCGGCCGCACCAGCGTCTGGCAATTTCCGCATTTGGTGTTGGGCGCGCTGGCCCTGTTCTTCTACGTGGGCGCCGAAGTAATGGCCGGCGACGGCATCGGCATTTACGGCCGCGCCTTGGGTTTCAGTCTCGACCAAACCAAGTATTTCACGTCTTTTACCCTGGCTGCCATGCTGATCGGCTATGTGCTGAGCATTGTGTTGATCCCCAAATACATTTCACAACAAAATTTCCTGAAATACTCGGCTATACTCGGCCTCGCGCTTACCGCCCTCACGTATTTTACCAGTGGTTCTACCGCCGTCATGTGCGTGGCGCTGCTGGGTCTGGCCAATGCGGTGATGTGGCCGGCTATTTTCCCGCTGGCCATCAACGGCTTGGGGCGTTTTACCCAAATCGGTTCGGCCCTCCTGGTGATGGGTATCGCGGGCGGCGCACTGCTGCCACAATTGTACGGTTTGCTCGAACAGACAACCGGCCATCAAGCCGCCTTCCAGATCACGATGTTGCCGTGTTATGCGTACATTTTATATTACGCCATTGCCGGGTATAAACCGAGGTAGGTGAAGTCGTCATTGGGGGTCATTGGGGGTCATTGGGCGTCATTAATCGTCATTGGGGGTCATTGGGCGTCATTACTCGTCTTTGGGGGTCCTTGGGGGTCATTAATCGTCATTGGGCGTCATTGGGGCGCCGCAATGACCCAATGACGATTAATGACGATTAATGACGATTAATGACGATTAATGACGATTAATGACGCCCAATGACGCCCAATGACGCCCAATGGCCCCCAATGACCCCCAATGACGACTTTAATACACCACAATCTCATCAGCAAAAATCCAGCAGGGATTCCCATTGCAGGAATGCCAGGCCGGACAGGTTTTAACATTCACACCGGTCACGCGGACGAACTTTGCCGCCCGCGGCTCTGAAAAACGTACCTCCACCGTTTTAACCGCTTTTTTGCCATCCTGCCGGATATCCAAAGTTTCCTCCTGTGCTTGTTGGAAAAACGTTCCATTCTCGGAAATTTCGAACACGACGCGCTCCGGAAAAAAGACCCAGGACTGCTGATCCTGCAAAAACGACACGGCGATATGCGTAATGGAATCGGTTTTCATCTGTACGGTGGCCTTCAGGTCGGCGCCCTGAAAACCCAGCCAGTTGTAGCGGTAGTCTGTTTCTCCCACGCAGCCGTTGGTCAGTTCGTTGGCATTGCCTTTGGCGTAGGTGGGCGAAGCGGGTGTGTCCAATACGGGGGCAAAGGCCGTTGAACGAAGGGCCACGCGCCCTTTTTCCAAAAAAGTGACAAAATCATCCACATATTGCTCCGGGCTGTATCCCATTTCATGCAGGCTTTCGAAGCCCACGGCGCGGCAATTTTCAGCAAAGGATTGAAACGCTTTGCGGAACTGTTCCGGCGAGTCGGCCAGCATATCCTGCATGAACAGGCTGTCCGTTTTGGCTCGTTCCACCCGGGCAAAACTGATGGGCAGGCGCGCCGCCAGCAATCGCCGGCGCCTTACGGAGTCGCCGCGCAGCAAGGTTTCGGCATCCAGCAATTTACCGAGGTGTTTGCCCAGCAAATCGCCGTCCAGAAACGGTTCGTTTTGCGGGATGTTGTAAATCCAGAGGCGGTTGCCCACGCGCTGGAGTTGCTCGGTCAGGTCGTGGATATAGCCCCACACGGCCGGCTGGCCGGCGCCGTAGTAGCCTTTGCCAAAATCGAGCAGCACGGAGTCCATATTCGTTTTGGGGTTCCACATCAATTTGGCCAGCAGATAGGCCCGCATATCGGAAAACTCCGAGCGGCTGCCGCCCGATCCCTGCTC
>CAUJEY010000112.1 GCA_963169325.1 Bacteroidota bacterium | reverse complement strand
CCGTTTTATAACAATACCCTCTCTTTCGAGTTTGTCGCGCTCGAATACAGCGACCCGGCCAACAACCGCCTGGAATACCGCCTCGAAGGCTATGATGAAAAATGGGTACAGGTACCGCCCGGTGCGCCCGGTTTTGCCCGCTACGCCCGGTTGCCGCCGGGCCGCTATACCCTGCAAATTATGGCTGCCAACTCCGACGGGGTGTGGAATCCCGAGCCGCGTCAACTTGTTATTACCATCCACCCGCCGTTTTGGCAAACATGGTGGTTTTGGTTGCTGGCCGGCCTTTCGTTGGCGGCGGCGGGTTACGCGGTCTATCGTTACCGGCTGCGCCAAATACGCCGCGAATTCGGCCTTCGGCAAATTGCGCTGGAGCACGAACTGGCTGCCCGCGAAAACGCCCTGCGGGCGGCGGAATCCGAGATGACGGCCCTGCGCGCCCAAATGAACCCGCATTTTATTTTCAACAGTCTCAACAGCATAAATGCCTACATCCAAAACAACCGGGGCCCGGAAGCCGGTCGCTATCTCGACCGGTTCGCCCGCCTGATGCGGCAGATTCTCGACCACTCCACACGCCCAACCATCCGGCTGGAGGACGAAACGGCGTTTTTGAACAACTACCTCGCCCTCGAATCGATCCGCATGAACGGACGGCTGACGTACGAAATCCGGGTCGCGGAGGACGTGGATGACTTCGATACCGAGTTGCCGCCCATGATCCTGCAACCTTTCGTTGAAAACGCCATCTGGCACGGCCTTTCGCCCCGGCCAGAAGGCGGGCGATTGCTTATTGATTTCAAAAAAGAAAACAGCGCGCTGATTTGTACCGTAGAAGACAACGGCGTGGGCCGCGAACAATCGCGGGCATGGCGGGCGCAACAGGCGGTCGCGCATGAATCGAAAGGACTGAAAATCACTGCGGACCGGTTGGCCCTGCACGACCAGCGACACGGCACACGCTCCTCGGTGACTACTATTGACCTGCTCGACGACCAGGGCCAAGCGGCCGGGACGCGGGTAGAAATAAAGATTGAACCGGGAACAACCAACACGGAACCATGAACGCAATCATCATCGACGACGAACCACAGGCCCGCGAGATGCTGGCTGCGCACCTGCGCGACTTCTGCCCGCAGGTGCAGCTGAAGGGCCAGGCCGAAGACGGCCGGAAAGGCCTCGAACTTTTTCGCTACACCAAGCCCGACCTGGTGTTTCTCGACGTGGAGATGCCGGAGTTGGACGGATTCGGTTTTCTCAACCGCATTCAGCCCACTCAGTCGGCCATTATATTCGTGACCGCCTGGCAGCAATACGCCGAGCGGGCCTTCGATTTTTGTGCCCTCGATTTCCTGCGTAAGCCTGTGGAACCGACCCGCCTGGTGCAGGCCGTCCACCGGGCTACCGAGCGGCATCTTCTGCTGCACACGCAGGGGCAGTACCAGATGCTGCTCGAACTGATCCAACACCAGTCGGCAGCCGCGGCAGACAAACGCAACCACCGTATCGCCTTTGCCACCCAAACGGAAATCGTGTACAGTTGGATGCGCAACCTCGTGCGGGTGGATGCGGACACGAATTTCAGTTACGTCAAACTCGCGGAGCAACAACAACCGCTCCACATCGCCCGCAGCATCGGCGAGTACGAGCGGCAATTTGAGGATTATCCCTTTTTGTTGCGCATACACAAATCGCATTTGGTCAACCTGTACCACGTGAAAAAATTCCTCCGCGAAGACTGTGTGTTGCTGATGACCGATGGGCTCAAAATCCCCCTTTCAGATGCGAAGCGGGCGGAAACGCTGCGCCGGTTGGTGGAGTTGGGGGTGGAGGTATGAGCCCCGGACCTGCGGGTTAAGACCTTCCAGGTTTCACAAACCTGGAAGGTCTATAAACCGTTCATGCAATAAACAGGCGGGTTTATGCAACGGGGGTTGGGGTTCGTTCAGGCAGGCTATTCGTGCATATACAAAGGGTATAAATTGTTGCGAAAATTATAAACACCTATGTCCATTCGTGTCGCTTTAGTGGAAGATGACGACGAGATACGCCGCCAAACGGTTGCCCGCTTAAACGCCGAGCACGATATTGACTGCGTGGGCGCATACGGTACAGCGGAAGACCTGATCGCCGCCATGGGCAGTATCCGCCCGGATGTGGTGCTGATGAGTATCGGCTTGCCCAAGCAGGATGGTATCGCTTGTGTGCGGCATCTTAAACCGCTTTATCCGTCGGTGGAGTTTTTGATGTTCACCGCGCAGATTAGTCTGGTCCTTGAGGCTATACAAGCGGGCGCTACGGGATATATATTAAAGCCCGAATCGCCGGTCGCCGCCGTTCGGGAGGCGAAGGCGGGCGGCCTGCCGCTGAGTGCCGATGCCGCCCCAATTTTAACCGGGTTCTATCATTCGGTAAACCAGGGTGATGTGGGTGAGGTGACTCCGGCCGTTCGGGGAATTTTGAGCCGGCTCCGTTTTGATTGATGGTGTTTTTGTGGAATAATAGATGGTGGTTGTGCGGGTTGGTGAATATTTTGTTAGGCGGGCATGGGGATGTTGCAGGATATTTAATAGTTTTGTGTGCTGAAGGTCAAATGTGTCATTCAATTTTCCTCTATTCGATTAACTGTTTTGAAAGCTAAGATTAAACAATGCAAGTTTTCCCCGGCAATCAAGAGAAGGAAGTACCCGGCGCTCCGAACAAATACGAGCTGCCATCGCTGAAGTCCGGTACGCACGATGCTGCGACAAAGTCAAATGCTATTGAGATTCCGCAGATCACTTTGCCTAAAGGTGGCGGCGCTTTGAAGGGCATTGATGAAAAATTCCAGGTGAATCCCTCGAATGGCACGGCCTCTTTTTCCATTCCCTTGCCGCTGACGACAGGGCGCGGCGGTTTCACACCGTCACTTTCGCTTTCTTACAACTCTGGTGCCGGCAACAGCCTCTTAGGCATTGGCTGGGATTTGGGATACCCGTCTATTCAGCGCAAAACCGACAAAAAACTGCCCCGCTACCGCGATTTCGAAGACAGCGACACCTTTATGTTTAGCGGGGTAGAGGATTTGGTGCCGATGCTAAAAGCCAATGGCAACGCCTGGTCGGAAGACAAATTTGATTCGCCCGACGGCGTCTACGCCATTCGCCGGTACCGCCCACGCATCGAAGGCAGTTTTTCGCGTATCGAACGGATTTGGAAAAAGGGCGCCCCATCCTTTTATTGGAAAGTAACTACCCGTGATAACACCGTTACATTTTTTGGCAAAAGCGCCACCCACCGCATCGCCGACCCCGCCGACGCTTCCAGGGTTTTTCAATGGCTGCCTGAACTGAGTTTTGACGACAAGGGGAACTGCATGCTGTTTCATTTTAAAGACGAGGACTTAGCCCTTGTCTCCCACGATGTGCATGAAGCCAACCGGCACAAAACCCCGTTGCCGTTTGTCAACCGGTATTTGAAACGGGTATATTACGGGAACAAGACGGCATTTTACCCAGGCTACGTGGCTAATGCCACAGATTTTGACGCAATTTACAACACGCCCAATCCGGCGGTAGCAGACTTTCTGTTTGAGTTGGTCTTCGACTACGGCGAACACAAACCTGCCACGCCCCCTACTGCTGCCTCCCCCTCCAGTACTCCGGCCGGCGATTGGGAAGGTGCCGTAACGGTTTTCCACGACGACCCGCTCCTTCCACCACGTTTGTGGCCCGCCCGAACAGACGCCTTTTCCAACTACCGCCCCGGCTTCGAAGTGCGCACCTACCGCCTCTGCCGGCGAGTGCTGATGTTCCATCATTTCCAGGAACTGAACGAAGTGGATAATACCAGTACTGATCCTTCGCCTTGCCTCGTGCGATCCCTCGACTTCGAATACCGCCAATGGGCAAACGGCACGCAGGCGCCTGAAGAACATAAACTGGAGATGACCTATCTGGACAAGATCACCCAGCGCGGATATATTCGCAGCAGCCAGAATGGGTACAGGTACAAGTCGCTGCCCCCAATGAGCTTCGAGTACCAGGAACTCGCCTGGAACAAGGTGATTCAAAATGTAACGCCTGAAAACCTTGCCAATGCCCCGGCAGGCCTTACTTCCGGGTATCAATTCACTGATTTTTATGGCGAGGGCATCCCTGGCATCCTGACGGAGCAAGGCGAGGCCTGGCATTATAAAGAAAACCAGGGCAACGGGAGATTCACGATCGCCAAACCGGTCATGTCCAAACCTTCCTTTACCGGCTTAGCCAATGGCACGCTACAACTGCAAGACCTCGAAGCCGACGGACGTAAACAGATCGTGGTAAACAGTCCCGGCCTGCAAGGTTATTTCGAATTAGACGACGAGAACCGATGGGAGCCTTTCCGCGCTTTTGCCCGCACCGCCAATATCGACCTTCGAGACCCCAATACCCGGATGCTGGACCTGAACGGCGACGGGCAGCCGGACATCCTGATCTCCGAAGAAAACGTGTTCTGCTGGTATCCCGCCGCCGGCACGAAGGGCTACGACAGCCCCGAACTGGCCCACAAACCCTTCGACGAAGAACGCGGCCCCGCCATCGTATTTGCCGACCCCACGCAAAGTATATTCCTGGCCGATATGAGCGGCGACGGCCTGACCGACATTGTACGCATCCGCAACGGGGAAATTTGCTATTGGCCCAACCTCGGTTATGGCCGTTTCGGAGCAAAGGTGAATATGAGCGACGCCCCGCGCTTCGATACGCCCGACCAGTTCAATCCCGCCTACCTGCAATTAGCAGACATCAGCGGCACAGGACTGACCGATATTATTTACCTCGGCAAAAACCAGTTCCGCGCCTGGCTTAACCTTAGCGGCAACGGCTGGAGCAAAGGGACGGGTATCGAAGCATTCCCGCAAACCGCTCAACCCGGACAAATCAGCGTAACCGATTTGCTCGGCAACGGCACTTCCTGCATCGTGTGGTCGTCGCCGTTACCCGCCCATGCGCAAGCGCCCATGCGCTACATCGACCTGATGAGTGGCGTGAAGCCACACATCATGACGGCGTATCACAACGGCATGGGCAAAACGACTACGTTTACCTACAAAAGCAGCACCCATTTTTATTTGAAGGACAAAGCAGTCGGCAAGCCCTGGATCACCAAACTGCCATTTCCGGTGCAATGCGTAGATAAAGTGGTCGTTGAAGACGAGGTGGCCGACCTGAAATTCACCAATACCTATGAATACCATCACGGGTACTATGACCATGCCGAACGGGAGTTTCGCGGATTCGGGCGCGTGGATCAAACTGATACGGAGGATTATGATCGGGCGACGCCAGGCCTCGACGCAACATTTTTTCAAGCGCCTGTATTGACAAAGACTTGGTTTCATACCGGCGCTTTTGTCCGGCAGGACCTGATTCTGCGGCAATTTGCCGGCGAATATTATACCGGCGGACCGGACTACCGGCTGCCCGATGCCCGGATCGAATCGGACGCTCACGCACTCAGCCCCGACGAATACCGGGAGGCCCTGCGCGCCTGCAAGGGTATGACCTTGCGGCAGGAGGTGTACGCCCTGGACGACAAACCCGAGAGCGCACATCCATACACGGTAGCCGAGCACAACTGCCATGTAACCCTGTTGCAACCCCGGCAAAAAAATACTTACGCGGTTTTTTTGCCCAAAGAAAGCGAGTCGCTCACCTGTCACTTAGAACGCAACCCGGAAGACCCGCGTATCGCGCATACCCTGAACCTCGAATTCGACGACCAGGGCAATCCGCTAAAATCGGTTGCCGCAGTGTACGCACGCCGGGTATTCCCAGCCGATTTACCCGCCGCCGCGCGGGCGGCACAGGAGAAAAGCCACCTGGTTTTTACGGAAGCCGCTTTTACGCAGGACATCTTGGGAAACACCGCTTACCGCCTGCGCGTACCTTATTTTACCAAAACCTGGGAACTGCGCGGATTTGAACCGGCTGCAAGGGGATACTTTACCCTGAATGATTTTGAAGATTTACTTCCTGAAAATACCCCGGCAGTAGAAAAGCTGGCCTACGAAGCGCCGTTCACTGCCGGTAAACAAAAACGGCTGATCGAGCACATCAAAACGCTGTACCGCAAGGACGACCTGAGCGGGCCGCTGCCGGAGGGCGAACACGGCGCTCTGGGCCTGTCCTGGGAGGCCTACCAACTGGCCTATACGCCGGGCTTGCTGGCAGATGTTTACGGCGCCAAATTGCTCCCGGCCGAATGGCCGCAAAAACTGGAAACCCTTGGACGTTATGAACAGATTGACGGTGAGAACTGGTGGATCAGTTCGGGTAAAATGCTGCTGCCCGAAACGATGGCGCAAGCCCGGAAACAGTTTTTCCTGCCCGACGGTTACGAAGACCCTTTTGAGGTAGTCACCAAAGTCCGGTACGAAACAACTTATTATCTTTTTATCACAGAAACGGAAGACGCGCTGGGCAATATCGTCTCCGTGGAAAAATTCGATTACCGAACCCTCTCTCCACTGCGCATCAAAGACATCAATGACAATGAAACGGAAGCGATAACCGACGACCTCGGTTTGATGGTGGCCACGGCCATACGGGGAAAAAATCAGCCCGGAGGCGGCAGCGAATCGGGCGATAACCTGGAAAACTATGCCGTGGAATTGACAAAAGCCCAAAGTGCGGCATTTTGGGCCGACCCGAAGACACAAGCGGCCGGCATACTCAGAAAGGCCACCGTACGGATGGTTTATGACTTTTCGACGCAGCCGGTGCGAGTGGCTACCATAGCCCGCGAAACCCACGGCGACCCGAACACCAAAACTCAGGTCAGCCTGGAATACACTTCCGGCATGGGGCAATCCCTGCTCAAAAAAGTGCAGGCCGAACCCGGCATGGCCAAACGGTTGAACGCAGACGGCACAGCGGATGATGTGGAGGCCGACCCGCGCTGGGTGGGCACAGGCCGCACTATCCTGAACAACAAAGGCAATCCGGTAAAACAGTACGAACCGTATTTCTCCGTGACCCACGCGTATGAATCGGAAGCGGCCGTGCGCGAATTGGGCGTAACGCCCGTATTGCATTATGACCCAATTGGACGGGTTATTCGAACGGATTTGCCGGATGGCACTTTTACCAGGGTGGAATTCACGCCGTGGGAACAGCGGGTATTCGATCAGAACGATACGGTGCTGGAGCAGGGGAACCGCTGGTATATCGAACGAATGACCCTACCGGCTGGCCACGAGCAAAAAAAAGCCGCTCAAAAAGCGGCCTTGCACGCCGACACCCCAACGGTAATCCATACCGACACCTTCGGCCGGCCTTTTCTCAGCATCGCCGACAACGGCGCCGCCGGCAAATACGCCACATACGTGGAGCTCGACATAGAAGGCAACCAGCGCAGCGTGACCGATGCCCGCGGCAACGTGGTCATGGCCTGGAAATACGACATGCTGGGGCATCAGGTATATCAGGATAGCATGGATGGCGGCGAGCGCTGGATGCTCCATGATTGTATGGGGAAACCCGTACGAAAATGGGACAGCAAGGGACAGGTGTTTGAAACGGAATATGATGCGCTGCACCGGCCGGTGCATAACAAGGTGAACGGTGCTGTTTTTGAAGTAATCATTTACGGTACGGCGGCGGATAAGCATACAAACTGCAACGGACAGGTCATAGAACACCGTGATACGGCCGGCGTACTGAAAAATACGGACTTCAACTTTAAAGGAAATCTCCTCCGGAACAGCCGGCAATTATTGGCCGACGCTAAAAGTCTGCCCGATTGGAATGCTGCTCCCGGCCTGATGGACGAAGTGTTCGAATCCGAAACGACATACGATGCCCTCAACCGGCCGGTAGAAATGACCGCGCCGCAAATAGACGGCAAAAGCAAGAGTAAAATCAGGATGGAATACAACGAGGCCGGCTTGCTGAACCGGGTGTCGGCTGATGTAAGGGAACAAGGTTACCAGCTTTATGTAAGCAACATTGATTACGACGCCAAAGGGCAGCGAACGGAAATTGTGTATGGCAACAACACCCGCACCAAATACTGGTACGATGAAAAGACCTTTCGCCTCACAGTACTGATTACCACAAAGGACGTGGATCCGGCTGTTTTTTTGGACAAACAGGAACTGGCCGCCCAATCCGACAAGTGCTTTCAATACCTTCAATACACCTACGACCCGGTTGGCAACATTACCGATCTCCGCGACGACGCCCACGAAACCATTTATTTCGCCAATGCCGTGGTGGAGCCGCATGCTGCTTATACGTACGATGCCATCTACCGGCTTATAGAAGCCACCGGCAGAGAACATGAAGGAATAGCGGGTCGAGGGAACAAATACAGCGATCAGTTCGACGCGGCACGGATGATAAAGGGAAACATCCCAAACCCCAACAACCCCAATGAAATCATCCGCTACACCGAAATATACCACTACGACGAAGTGGGCAATATGTTGGAAGTGAAACACCAGGCTGGACAGGGCAACCATACCAACAACTGGACAAAAACCTTCGAATACAACACCAATGCCGCCGACCGGGACAAACACCCCTGGACGGCCGGCAAACCCCTGAACAACCAATTGCTGGGTATGAAAGCCGGAAACGGCGTGGCCGATTCATTTGCCTACACCTACGACGCCCACGGCAATATGGAAGGCATCGGCGGCGGCTACAACTTTACCTGGGACGCATTGGACAGGTTACAAAATATCAGCCTGCCCAATAACGAAACCGTGGATTACCAATATGACGGCTCCGGCGAACGCACGAGAAAAACCATACTAAGGGCTGATGGCACCATAAAAGAAGAGCGCCTATATCTCGGCGGCTTTGAATTGTACCGGGAATACCATGCGAATGGCAACGTGACATTAGAAAGGGAAAGCCTGCATATCATGGACGATACCCGCCGAATAGCACTGGTGGAAACAAAAACAGTCGGCGGGGCAACGCCTAAAAGCCCCGATTTAATAAACGAAACCGTGGTGCGCTATCAATACAGCAACCACCTCGGCTCTGGCTGCGTGGAACTGGACGATGCCGCCCGGGTGATTTCTTACGAGGAGTACCACCCCTACGGCACTACGGCCTTTCAACTGACCAATGCTGCTATAAAAGCCGCCGCCAAACGATATCGCTATACGGGTATGGAGCGGGATGAGGAGAGCGGGTTGAATTATCACTCGGCAAGGTATTATGCGGGGTGGTTGGGGAGGTGGGTGAGTTGTGATCCGATTAAAGCCATAAACCTATACTTGTATGGAAATAATAATCCCGTCAATTTCAAGGATATAGACGGTCGCGCCCCAAAGTGCGAGGGGCAAGCTGGGTGCGATCTGACCTTTATCCAATGGTTGGAAATTTCAAGAAAACGATTCTCCGTCAATTCTACAGATTTAGAGGCTGCAACTGAAATTCAAAAACAAGCTGATCAATATCGTGAATCCAACTTCGAAAATAGTCAATTGCAAGCAAGCCAAAAAGAAAATGAAGAACCTACCGCCTTGGCAAGGGCATGGGAAGTCGCAAGGTCAAAAACCGCTGATGTTTATCTTGCTTTAAAAGAAAAAGTAACAAATACATTTTTAGCAAAGAAATATACTGAGGGCGTTGAATCCATTAAAAATGCCGGGAGTGATATTGGTAGTGAAGTCTTGACAAATATGAATCCATATCAAAGAGGTTCAAGTTCTTCTGACCCAATGGCACAAGAAGTTGCAGCATCTTCTTCTATTAATGCTCGAAAATTGGGGAGAGAAATCGGCGCAGAAGTTACTGAAGCAAGTATTTCCATTGCTGAAGCAGTTGCTGTAGATAAAGGCTTGGGCGTAGTTCTAAGAGGTGCTGAAGGCTTGGCCATGGTAACTACAAGGATACGGAAAGGTCTAACCTTTGAAATAGGAGGCACAAAAGCGGCATTTCAAGCGGTTAAAAAATTGGATAACTTTATTTATCGGCTGTATAACGGTGCTGGTGAAGTTATCTATGTAGGCAAATCAAATGATCCAATTGAAAGGCTTGCACAGCATCTAGGCGATAAACCATGGTTTGGAGAGATTAGTAGATTGGAGGTCATGCAAGGTGGGCTTTCTGATATTGAAGCACATGCTCTTGAGCAAGACTTAATACAACAAGCACTTACGAACGGTGCAAAACTATTCAATAAGGATTTGACCCCTTTCAATAAAATGTATCCGCAAGGTGAATTAGCACCAAACCTTCCATTATCTGGTGGGACTCCCCAAAATTTTTCAGTCACTTTAAAATTAAAATAAGAGAGGTTAACATTCTTGCAAAATCTCCCAGCTGGCCAAAAATGTCCAGCGCCCCTCCCTAACCCAACCCAACCCCAAAATCCAAGATCAACCCTCGCTCGCGAGCATCTGTGATGCGAAGCGCGGTATCAGGCGAGAAATGCGAGCAGTAACAAACAAGACCGTTCATCAATTAAAACTTACATATAACAATGGCAACTGAAACCACTAAATCCTTGGACAAAGCAAAAGATTACGAATTTAAAATCGATTACCTTAAAGACCATCTCAGCCGGATGTGGTCGAGGTTCAACTATTTTCTGGGTATTCAAACGGCTATTGCCGGCGGGAAATTTTTCTTTGACACCAAAACCAATGACTATCCCATTGGCATACTCGGGCTGTTATTTGCCATTATCTGGTATATGCTGGGGGCGCAGGATCGTTATTTGTGCGAGTTGTACCGGATGCAGGTACAATGGGCCAGTAAGGTATTGGGAGACGATACCATCAGCAGTTATGTAGGCCAGGTAAAAGATGCACCCGAAGCGAAGGGGCTTGGCCGGGGTTTGCTTACCTGGCGCTGGGAGTTTCTGAGTTCTACCAAAATGGCGGCATTTGTGCCGTTGTTGATGGCGGCACTGTGGATTATTTTCCTTCTACTCAAGATCCTTGGAAAACTTTAATTTATCAAACAAAATCTTCATTATGAAAGACTTAATCATTGCGCTCAACGAAAAAATCCGCGAAAATGAAAAATCCGGCAATTCCGGCTTCTTCGAAAAACACCTGGCGGACGATCTGATTTTCAGGCGTGCCAATGGCTCGCTTGCCTCCAAACAAGAATTCATTGAAGGTTTGAAAGGCCGCGAATGGCGCGTGCTTGAAAACAGTAAACTTCAGGTAGCATCTGATGAAAAGCACCCGCATTATGCAGTTGCTTCTCTATTGGTAGATTTCAATTTTACGGTACAAGCAGATGGGGCTGTGAAAAAAGGATGTGCTAAAAATATTCGGTTTTTCAGGTTGGAGGATGGCGATTGGAAGGTGTATGCGTGGTATAATGAGATGGTGGAATAATATTCTTCCCTAAAAAACAATTGGGCTTTTCATTTCAAATAACAATTTTCTCATGCCAATAGGTTCTATTTTCCGCAATTCCGCCTACATTCTCAACCAAAAAGATCAATTCAGCAAAGACGCCCAGGGAATTGTGCGCGCACAACTTAATGCAGCCGTAACAGACTTGCTGGGCGGTGGCGAAAACCCGGCTTTGAAAGCAGTCGTGGCTAAAATAGACCTAAATCCGGCAGTGTTGGGTGATGAAACCTTGCGAGACCTGGTAACGGCTAAGGTAATTCCTGCCTTGTCAAACAGGAAAGAGTTTGCCTCGGTGGTGGCTGATTTTTTTGGCAAAGACGAAGGCGGCGAACAACGTGTGCGCGAAGTGTTGCACCTGGATAAAGCAGCCATAGACAACCCCCTGTTGAAAGACCGGGTGAATCTGGAAAAGGGACGGGCATTTGGCAAAATCCTGACAATAGATGCGCTCGACGATCAAAAATTGACCACCCTGTTTACTTTGCCCGGCACGGAAAGGGTCGGCCTTGTCAATACATGGTCGAATGAAGGGTTGATCACGCCCGAACAAAAAGAAAACCTGAGCAATAAACTGGTATTGGCTGACCTGGCACAAGACCAGTTCGATTTGGTCGAAAACCTGGTTAATAAAAACTTTAACTCCAGCCTGGACATGGTGAGGCTGAGTAAGGACGATTTGAAGGATTTGATCGAAAACGGCGCCGAACTCCCGGGAGGAATGAGCAAAGATGTTTATGCCGACAATATTTTGGGCCGGGTGGAACAGATGCACCGTTCGGCGCATTTTATGCACCGCGCGCTCAAAGCGCCGGAATGGGTTCCGGAGGACTATCGTTTCGAAGTGCCCGACGACATGAAAAGCCTGTTCACAGGGTTTATGAACGCCAATCCGGGCTTGGACTTAATGACTGCGAACCTGCTTCCGGTGTTTGGGGATAAACCGCTCAATGACCCCGAGAATATTAACCCTGCTTTGTTGAAAAAACTCATTGAAATACAACAAACATTAAAAATCACCCCTGATACGGCATCTGCCCTTGCGATGCTGAAACATGGTTATTCAACAGCCAAAACGGCAACGATTTCCCCTGACAGATTGGCCAGCGAAACTGGTTTGTCTCCCGAAGTTGCAGATTGCGTCCAGCAAAAAGCCGTTATGGAACAATATAAAGCATCCAACCTTTGGGTAAATATGATGCTTTCGAATGATGTCTATTCGAAAACGATGGCTGGTTATGATAAAGCCGGCCTTTTGCTGAAGGAAAAGGTGGCAAGCGTATTGCCGATGATCAAAGACGTGAATGATCTGGCCCCGGCCGTCACACTGGAAGCGTTATTCGGCTCCGGTGATTATTGTGAATGTGACGATTGTCAGTCAGTGCTCAGTCCTGCTGCATATTTCGTTGATTTGATGCGTTTTGTGCAAAATCATATCTGGAATACACCGTTGGGAAAATTAGAGGAAACGGATCGATTGCATCTAAAAACACGCCGGCCTGATTTATGGAACCTGGAACTGTCTTGCGAGAATACAAATGAACGTATCCCTTATCTGGATATCGTTGTTGAGGTAATGGATGCATTCTTACAAAAGCATGGTGTGATATCAGGAACTCAGGCGGTGTCCATCGAACCGGCTGGATTAGAGTTCACACTGCCTTATTCAAAATCGCTTGATGAAATAAGGACGTACCTCCCATTTTGGGGGCTTACACGGTATGAATTGTTGGAGTTCTTATACCCGTCTCCCAACGATGATCAAAAACAGGTACTGGCGCTTGAAAAACTAAACCTGTCGCATGAACAATATAAAATTATCATCGATCAAAATAATTCTGGAAGCGGTGATTTGATAGCCGGAGAAAACGATGTGCTTAATTTCATCCGATTAAGCGGCTATAACAGCGACGAAGTAGAGCAGTTGGTTGGGATGCATTTTTGGAATGGTCGCTTAAGCATAAAACAAGAGGTTATAAGTGCTGAAAATCAGTATTTTAAGTTGTATTTTGAAGCAAAAGGAAGTCTGAAAGAAAACGATAAAAGCAACCTGTACAAAAATTTTCATCGCATAATACGCCTTCAAAAAGCGAGTGGCTACTCGCTAAAAGAATTGGATGTGTTATTACATGCTTTAAATATCACCTATGACTCTCTTAATGCGTCAGCCATACTAAAAATTGCCGATGCCAAACGCATACAGGAGATTATGCAACTGGATGTTGATACATTGGCCTGTATGATTAATACCGACAATGGTATTCCCGGCTCGGACATGACCGCTGTAAACGGGAAAAACACCATTTGGCATAAAAAACAATTGGTTAGGCTAAACAGAAAAACGATTCCAATCACATCCGAATCTGATATTGAAGACGATATCCAGGAATTACTGATTTTATTACAACACTTTTTAGGTATCACTTTAGATGAATTTTACACGCTCGCACAGTCTATTAAGCCTTTCCTTTCTGTCGACAAAGGAAAGGTTTTACTATCGGAGCGGAAACTGTCAACCCTGTTCCGATATGCTAAAATAGCCAAATGGAGCGGTGCTTCATTTGTAGATTTTTTTGAATTCTTGAAACCTCAAAAATCAGGCGAAGAAATCAAAACTCCCGAAGCCATCGTCCATTTGCTGCGCAATATAGAAGCCATCAAGCAACTGGGCCTGACTATTGAAGAATGGAACTTTCTCACATCTCCCGTAAGTACTAAACTTGATCCACCATCAGAAGATGAGGTAGATTTAATAAACTCATCTTTCAAAAAGTTTGCAGAAAAAAAACCTTACAGGTTCTCCGCAGACGCGTTACTGAATTTGGATTTTAAAGACAAAGAAGGCACAGACAGAACTACTACGCAAAAATTAGAATGGATAGATGGGATTTTCAAATTTTTAACCGAGCAGCGGGCGGAGATATGGGATGAAACAACTGTGCCGCTGATGCACAAAGTTGAGAAAGGAATTTACCAATTGGGCAAATCTTTGGGTTTTCCACCGGATTTCAAGATAACCGGCTTTTCCATAGATACCCCGGAGATATTAAACCGTTTGCTGGAGTTCCACCCACATCTAATGTTCTTTAGTGAATTGTTGAATGCAGACAAAGCGTTCATCTTACATGCTGATTGCTTTTTACGTCCGGACGATTCCTACCGCTCTGCCAATATTTTATATGAAAACTCATCATTGAAAAAAGCCGACGACAGGAACCTCCTCATCGAGGTTAAACGCATCTTGGAACGCGTGCTTCTGCTGTACAAAAAATTCAAAATCGACACGTCCTTGGCAAAAGACATCCGGCAAAGTGGAGCCGACATGTTCAATTACCAGGTGGCAAATGGATTGACAGATAAAACTGTCAAATCTTTGAAATTGACAGCGCAATATGCTGAATCCCTGTCATCGCTTTTTCCAAACCGCCCCGTTTCTTTCGTGCTGATGCTGGAGAGCCTTGGGGACAAGTCTATAACGACTGAGGAACAAAAGATTTTGAAAAAATGGTTAAAAACCGAGGGAAACATTCTTAACGAAGGGCTGAAAGACCCAGATACTGCAATCAATTCAGTACTGGATTTCGAAGATTTTATTAAGCGAATAAATTATTGTCAACAATTAAGGATAGGTTGGAAAAATTTAAAGGTTTTTGGCGAAGCCAATAATGCAAAACATCTCCTGGCTGCTAACTGGGTGAAGATGGCCTTTCGTGCAAGATTTGAGGATGACGAACAACTTAAAAAGGAGGAGGCTCCGTATCGCAATGCTGTAAACAACCGGTTCCGGGATGCTTTGTGCAATTATCTGATCTATCGCCGCGGAGCAGGAGACACCAATTATGGATTCGACAGCCGGAGCCAATTGTACCAATATTTTTTACTGGACGTAGAAATGGGCGACTGTTTTACCACTTCAAGGGTGGTCGCTGCCACTAACAGCATACAACTATACATCCACCGTTGTTTGATGGGCCTGGAGCGTTCGAAATCCAATCCTTTACAGGTCATTGCATTAGACAAAACGGGTGTACAGCAGTGGGAATGGCGCAAAAACTACCGGGTTTGGGAAGCCAACCGGAAAGTCTTTTTATTCCCGGAAAATTATATGGAACCCGAATTACGCGACAACAGGACACCGCAATTCAAAGAACTGGAAGATGAACTCCTGCAACAAAAATTGAGCCTGGATGTGGTTGAAGCCGCCTACAGAAAATATTTGACCCAGTTTATGGAACTGGCGCAGTTGCGGATTGCGGGGAGTTATTATGATGTGGTAAGCAAAAAGTATTTTCTTTTTGCCCGGAACGATCACGGTACCTACTACATGAGGGATGTGTTTATCAACCCAAATAATCCAAACGAAGTTGATTGGGGAAATTGGGAAAAAATTGAATGTCAGATACCCGCCCGAGAAGTGTCATCTATTATACATAATAGCAAATTGTATATATTCTGGCTTTCTTATTTCCGCAAAGATATTTCAAAGTTATATGCTGGTAATTACTATATCTATGCTTATACTTTTGATATGTTTGTCAACTATACATACAAAAATATAAGCGGCAAATGGAATCCGCCACAGAAAGCCTTATATCACTCATTTTCGACTACAGATCAGGCCCCATTTACAAAAATTGAAAATAACAAAACTGAAAAATCAATATGGGATTCTAAAAGAATCGATGACTTTGCTATCAGTAAACGCAGAGAACATGTTTTGCAGCGATTTGAGCGTTTGGTATTCAGAAAGCCATATCTAAAATCGGTTGGCATTGGAGATTCTATTGAAGTAAAAACAATTTTAACACATGAAGTTGGAGTTCCATTCGAAGATACTATTACCGGTTATAATTGCGAAGTTACACCTGTAAGATTTACACTTAATTACCAAATTGAAATGGATTCTTTCGGATTTCTTAAAGACAACGAAGAATTGTATAAAATAAATATAGAATACCTTAAGTCTTTTCACGTGAGTTTCCAGAGCAATCCCAAACAACTAGGATTTGAAACTCCGTCGAATATACCCCTTATACCGCTACCGTTAGATACGCATTTTCCATTAGAATTTAAAAAAGATGATTTACTTTGGGCGAACACTGATTCGTTTAGGTTTTATTATAAAATTGCAATTAACAATAATAATAATTACACGATTATATTTGACAAATATATATTACTAAACGACCAACCAGTATCGGTTATGTATTATGATGGTCAAAAAATTGCGATTAAAATTGTCAACCTATCTGATATATTGAAAATAAAGGTTAATAACGATGCCGGGATTCTTGGCAAGGGAAAATGCTCAACATTTCCTATATATACACGAAAGTCTACCGAAGGCACCCCTGAACTTACTCAAGGATTCTTGCGTCTGTCAGATGCGTCCATTAACGGGCTCAATTTAAAGCCTGGGGCTATTGAGGATACGGATCCATTTAAACTCGAGTTTGATAAATCTTATTTTGCAGAATTTGCCGTTGACAGTGGCCATTATATTCAAGGAAATGCAAATTATTTAACTTCTAATGAAATCAATATCAATGGAGCGTCGTCTGAGATGAAAACTGCAAATAATACTATGCAGTTGTTTCCCGGCAAGCATGATGAGATGTGGAAAAAATTCAACGAGGGTCTCCTTCATTTTTTAAGCCCTTTATCGCAATACTCAGTTGAGCCTCAAATAGACTATAACAAATCTTTCGGCAACTACTTTTACGAACTTTTTTTTCATATCCCATTCTTACTTGCCAACCACCTGAACACGTCAGGACGGTACAAAGAAGCTAATTTTTGGTACAACCAAATATTTAACCCGACTGCCATCAACAATGAAAACCTGGTTGACCCGGCCTTTGTATATTGGCGATTTGTTGCATTTCGAAAAAACCTGAATCAGCCGCTTTCCGAGATGTTCAAAATGGGTTCTATGGCTATGAAGAAATATGAAGAAGACCCATTTAATCCACATGCAATAGCAAGGTTTCGGGATAACGCTTATCCCAAAAACGTTATCATGAAATACCTGGACAACCTGCTTGACTGGGCCGATAGCTTGTACCGCCAATACCAGATGGAAAGCATTAATGAAGCCATTATGCTATATACCCTTGCCAAGGATATATTAGGAGAGCGTCCGTTGTCAAAAGGAAAATGCAAAAAAGGTGGCGCTGTTACTTATCAGCAGATATTGGATAGTAAGGATCAAGGCGATTTTATTCAAATGGTGGTTGCAGGGACTTCGCATTCCAAGGGAGTTGCAAATGATTATACACAATTAACCGCTACCTACCATCCAGACCAAAAACAAATATGCAGCCCATCTGCCACCAAAAAACCACTGCCAGAACCTCTCCAGCCAGAACTCGCATTTTGTTTCCCCAATAACGAAATGTTTCTTCAGTATTGGGATCGGGTGGACAATCGCCTGTTCAACATTCGCAATTGTCGGGATATTGACGGCATAAAACGCGAAGTATCACTATTTTCTCTAACTATTGACCCTGCCATGTTGGTACGCGCAGCCGCACAAGGGCTGAGTATTACTGACATTCTGGATAATCTTAACAGCCAGTTGCCCCCCTATCGTTTTACCTATATAATAGAAAAAGCCAAACAGTTCTGTGGTACGGTACAAAGCCTGGGAGGCGCATTGCTGAGTGCTTTAGAGAAAAAGGATGCTGAAGAACTGACCTTGATCCGTTCCATAAACGAGCAAAACATATTGGCGCTCACTGAAAACATCAAAAAACAACAAATTGAGGAGGCCAAAACGAATCTGGAAAATTTAAGAGAAACCCAAAAGAATATTCAAAACAGGGTGAATCATTACTCAAAACTGATTGATACAGGATTGATACCTTGGGAGAGGACGCAACAGATAAGCAAACATTCGGCTACTGGCTTGAGGCTATCGGAATCAGTCTTTAGTATAGTTGCTGGTTTCTTGAAAAACATTCCACAAGTAGGAGCACCTACAGCAATGACTTTTGGAGGAGTACAATTAGAGGGGCTAGCAAAAGGAGGCTTAAATTCTGCGAAAGCATTAGGTGATATGTTTGAAAATATCGGGAACCTGGCAGGCCTCGAAGCCTCCAACCAACGCCGCGAAGAAGATTGGAAATTTCAGTTGAAATTGGCAGAGCAGGAGTTAAAAGCATTTGAGAAACAAATACTGTCGGCCGAAATGAGACTGGCGATTGCTGAAGCAGACCTGAAAAATCACAAAATAAGCATTGAGCAAACAAAAAAGCTGGATGACTTTTACAAGGATAAATTTTCAAACTTTGGGCTTTATACCTACCATGCCAATACTTTACTGCGGCTGTATCGCATGGCATTTAATATGGCGGAGGACATGGCCCGGAAAGCAGAGCGGGTCTATCAGTTTGAATGTAACGAAATCGAATCTGTAATTACCGGCGACAACTGGACTGATCAATATGGCCTGCTTACCGGCGAAAAACTCCTGCTCCAATTACAGCAATTAGAAAAAAAATGGATTGAGAAAAACAAGCGGACGCCGGAAATCACACAGAGCTTCTCCATGATGCAAATTGACCCCATGAAATTATTGAAACTAAAAATGAATGGCGAATGCAGCGGGTTTGAAATCCCGGAAGCAGCATTTGATTTAGTTTATCCGGGCTACTACAAACGTATCATCAAGTCAGTGCGGATTACCATACCTTGTATTGTAGGGCCATATACCAATGTCGGGCTGACCTTAAAACTCACAGGTAATAAAGTCAGGCCAAGTGCTTTTGAGAGAGAAGAAAGCTCCTATAAAGAATATTCAAATAAGGAATTATTTATATCACGTCAGGTTCAGGAATTTAATTTGGCCACCAGCACCGCCCAAAACGACGGCGGGCAATTTGAACTCAATTTCAGGGATGAACGCTTTTTACCCTTTGAGGGAGCCGGCGCCATTAGCACTTGGACATTGAAGTTACCGTCACAAAAAAAATTCAGACCCTTTGATTACAACACCATTTCAGATGTGATTTTTCATATCAGTTATACTGCCGAGTACTCAGATGCCGGCCCTGTTGAAGCGGTTTTGGGAGAGGCTTTAAACAAATTGAATGGTGAAGACTTAACCCGCCTCTTTTCCCTCCGCCATGACTTTCCCAACGAGTGGCACGCCTGGGCTAAACAAAACCAACCCCTGTCCATCAACCTGGAGAAACACTATTTTCCATATTTCGTACAGATGAGCGATGTAACCATCACAAAAGTCGCTGTTTATAAAAAGGACAATGATACACCTGTTGTTGGCAGTTTGAAGCTAACCCAAAACACCGACAACAAAGATTGGACTTTAACCGACGACTACGACGAAAAGCCCATTTTAGACCCAACCAACGAAAACTACTTCCTCATTGTTCACTATACCATCTAAAAGCCATGCTCGTTGGGAGATTTTATTTGGATGGTGTTGTCTTACGCCGCTGTTTAAATCATATCTACATCTATTCATTTCTAATAACAACAAACCACTCAAATGGCTAATCTACCCGAAGGCGACTATTTCACCATCCCTTACGACCTCTTCGACGATATTGACCGGGAAGAACTGCTTATCACCCTGGAAGAATTTGACATCGGGTACAGCGAAAAATTACCCTTTGGCAAACTGGCCCCCTTGCAGCGGCTCAGGTGTCTGGACCTGACGGGCGTGCACCTGCACCCGGATACATTCAGGATGGAAGTATGCACATTGACCGAGCTGCAGATGCTCACCCTGATGTATGCGAATATCCGGGAGATTCCCCGGGAAATTGGCAACCTGGTGCATTTGGAACACCTTTGCCTGCGCGGAAATTATATTGAAACGCTTCCGGATGAAATGGCAAACCTGCGGGAGTTGAAGCAGATCAACCTGATTGATAACAGGATCAGCGAGCTCCCGGACTTTCTGGTTGATTTGCCCAATGTAAAATCTATTAGTATTTGGGGGAACATGGTGAAGCCAAGTCAAGTCCGTCGCAGGGAAGGTGTTGATTTCTATTTCAGGTGATGCCTCGCTGCCACGTTGCGATTATCAACGCGATCACCATTTATTACGCCATTCAATTCCACAGCAAATAAACAACCCGCTCATGGAGACACCCGTTCAAAAATCGTATTCCACGCACAACATCGTCCTCGCAGTATTCCTGTTTGCCTTTTTCTGGCTCACCGGCAATTCAATAGAGGCGGAACAAAGTCCCCCGGCTTATTTGGGAGGCGTCATTGGTGCAACAGTTACTCCTTTCATGCTGTCGGCAATTATTTTATTGGTATTGCGGATTTTCGGGGTGCGCTGGAACGGCCGCACCTTCTTTTACCTGGCGTTGGCTTTTGCTGTTTTTGTCTTGATTGGGCGATTGTCCGGAAATGTGTGAAGATTAAAACCCAATTCATGGACTACGCCACCCCCATCCTCGTCTTCCTGGCCTTCGTCGCCCTCCTCCTCTACTTCGGGTTCCGCCAATATTTCATCCGCTTCCCCGACACCAAACTGCCGGAGTGGGACAAAAGCAAAATGCGGTATTTCGGCGCCCTGACGATCCCGCAGGACTTCTGGTTTTTCCTGCTCCAGGAAGCCCCGGAAGACGCTATCTGCTGGCTCCGCGACAAGTCGCACTACTACCAGAATGAACTGGCGCCCTTCAAAAAAGACGCCTACGACTGGTTTGAAAAAATAGCCAAAGAAAACGGCGCTCTGATTCACCTGTTACAGTTCCGGTTGTGGCTCACGGCGGCGAACCGGCGAAAATTAGCCGCCATCATGCCCGATCATTCCTTGTCGGAAACCTGTATTTACGACGCGGAAACGGTGCTTTTTTATATGCTGTTCGACGAAAAAAAAGGGTATTACGAGATGTATGTGTCGCCCGAACTGGGAGCGGCGGCGCTGATGTTTTTCACCGAGCGGTTTTCTGACCGGGTGGCGGAGAATTAGGGCGTCCCCTTCCCCCCAAGGAACTTTTCCCCATCCCTCCCCGTTCTTCCCCCCATGCGTTTCACCCCGGTTCCATATCCCGTTTGTCCCGTCGCTGCTCCCGGCAGCCGCTGATCGCTTTCCCGTCCCCGGGATAGCGCTTTTTTACAATTAACGACAAACATCATGGGATATAAATCGACGCCCTCGTCGAGGGTGGTGCGCGCTTGCGGGCACGACTTCTATTTTTCCAAAATTGCTTTTATACTCCACCAGTTTCAGCAGGGTAAAACCCTTGCGCCAAGGCTAAAACGCCGCTATGCAGCCTGGATCGGGTTTTTAAACCAAATGGAACAAACCGACCGGATGGCTTTTCTCGGCTTTATCCTGCGCGCGGCGAAGGACTGCCCGGCCGTGTTGCTCAGCATCGATATCTGGCCGGAACTGACGGCGGCCTGGACCCTGTTTCGCCAAAACGAACAAGGCGAAACGGGGCTTTTAATCGAGTTGGGACTGTACGATCTGCTGTTTCCCCGCGCAGAACAAGCGTACTGGCGCCGGCACTTGCGGGTATTGGCCGGGCTGGAACGGGAAGACCAGGTCCGGTTTTTTGCCGACATACTGGCGGAACAATCGCTACATGGCACATCCACTGGCGAGGCCTGGAAGGAGGCCGCATTACATTTGCTGACGGGCGGACGCTTGCACCGTAGCCGCGAAGACAGGGCCGTGGCCATGCTCGAAATGGAGCGTTTTTTTACCTTGATTCAGGGAAAACCCTGGGTTTTTGGCGTGATGCTGTATCAGGGTTGCCGCACATCGATTTCGAAATTAAAGGAAAATACCCCTGTTGAACACTGGTTTTTCAGCAGTTTGATGGCGCTTTTTGCCGAAAGCCCGTATGCCGAACGGCTGTGCGCCAAATTGGAGCACCCCGTCAGCGCTTTAGTCGCGCAGACGTGGTGGTACCCGTATTTTCAACTGTGGATGAGCAGCGAATTTCCGGTTTTTGCCCGCTTGCTGCTGCCGCGGCAAGCGCAAGGTTTGTTCCGGCCGTTCGGCCAAATACCGGGCGACATCGTTATCCGGAACCTGCCGCTGTTTATGCTGAAAAAATTACCCGAACTGCTGCGCGACAACCGGGAAAAAGAATTAGTGCTACACCTGGCGGCCGGCAACAGTATCCGGACTGCCCGGAACCTGCCGTTTCCCCTGACTAAAAAAGTGGCGCATTGCTTTACCAACCTGCCCGATGCTGCCGATTACCGCGAAGCGTTTTGGCTGGCTTTCGGTCAGGCATGCGGCGCGTCGGCGCGGGTGGTGCAACATTTCCGGCGCTTCTGGCGCTTCACGGAAATCAAGGAGCACTATACTTTTCTGGAATCAGCCCTGCGTTTTGCGGAGCAAGCCGGGTACGCCGATGCCCGGCTGGATGCCGTCGCCGGCTATTGGCGGCATGCCGTACATGAATCGCTGGGGCAGTATTCCCTGCAGGGGCGCACGCCGGAGTCGGTGCAGCGGCAGGCCGAGGCCTTTTACGCACAGGTACAATTCGGCTTTCAGGGCAGAAAACCCCTGTTTTGGCGCGCTCACGGGCTGGTAAAGCCGTTTCTGCATCAAACAGAAAACGGCTGCTATACGATTACCGAACTGACGAGTTCGGTCGATCTGTTTGAAGAAGGCCAAAGTATGCGGCATTGCGTCGGTTCCTATGGCTGGGAATGTTTTCAAGGGCGGAGTTCCATCTGGTCGCTCCGGTCGTTCAACGGCGCGAGCAAAAACGTTTTGGTGACGATCCAGTTGGACGCCCGCAACCGGATCGTGCAGGCCAAAGGCCTGTGCAACCGCCTGCCCACCGTGTCGGAAATGGCAGTCATCGGTAAATGGGCGGCGGAACAGGGGATCAGAATTGACCGGTGTTGAGCCGACGATTAGCCCTAAATCGTGTCTGTTGTTTGCACCACAGAGGCTTGGGTGAGCGTGGTGATGTCGAGAAAGTTTCTGGCGAAGTAGTATATTTGGCTGGATCCGTTGCCATTGGATCCCATACGGTAAAGCATTCCGACGGGGTAATAGACGGTTTGACCATTTTCAATCGTCTCCCGCACCACCACCGAACCGGAGTCGCCATCGGTGGCAAAGCTGGCATTGGGCAAAATGGTAAACAGGCGGGTGTCGATTTGAAGCGTTCCGGAGTTGATGACGACTACCTGGATGTAATCGACTATGCCGCTGGTCACGCCTGAAATGCCCGATTTTTTAATGGTCTGCCCGGTAATCAGTAGATTCGGCGCGGGTTGTTTGGGGGCGCCGACATCTTTGATTATGGCCGTTTTCGGATGCGTGGAGGAAATCCTGATCAACGCGAAATCGTCGCCCGAATCGCGATAGACAACGGTGCCGATCTGGTCGACCGGCGACTGGTTGGAATTGGTTCGGGGCTGATACGCCTTATTGTTATTTGCCGGAAAAACGTGATTGGCGCTCAGGGCATATAATTCATTTTTTAGCAGCTTCGTCGTAGTACCGCTGATGGTTACGTCGGTGGCGAATTTGAGCAAACCGCCGATAGAACCCTGGCTGTATTGGTTAGCACTGTTTCTGCCATAAATACGTTCTCCCGGCTGGATTTGATACCGTCGCGGTGCGGCAGTGCCGGAAGATGATCCGCTGCTGCCATTCATCTCACAAAATTTCCTAACCACCTTGTACTTGGATTGGACTTCCGTGATGCCGTATACGTCTTTTGGGTCTTTGGTATTGAAAAGTTCCAGCAGACTGATGGTGCGCGGGATTTCCGCAAACGGGAACTGGTGTTGTTTTCTCGCGGGATCGAACAGGAAAAATCCGATTTGCGCCGGGGTTGACTCGTATTTCGACGGTTTCCATCGAAAACCCACGGCGTACACGTACGATAGTTTTTTCTCCAACACAAATTGCCGGGCGATTCTGCGGATAGTTTCCCGGATGAATGAGTCGGGTGGGGGAGGTGGTGGGTCGATGTCTTTAAAGTCTTTCATGGCCGTAGTATAGATGTTCAGCGGCGATGGGATGACCGGTGGGGCGATGTATTTAAAGTCTTTCATGTCGTATTATGTTGGTTTACGTTTACGGGCTGGTAAGGCATTTTGCAGGGCATTGACTTTTTGCAGCAACCAGGGGCGTTCGGCTACGAGGTTGGTTGCTATTTCCTGGGTCAGCTTTTCGATACGCGCGGGGCTGTTCCGCAAACCGGGTTCCCGCAGGCGACGCGTATAGCTGATAAAGCGGATGAAGTGTTGTTTTTTCTGGGCAGGAATCTTGAGGTCCCGGCGAAAAAATTGATCGCCCGCCTCGATCCGGGCATCTGCCCTCGGGTCGTCCAATTCAATCAAGGTCTTTATTTCCAGTATTTTAGAGACAATTTTAAAATTGATATCGCGATATGTTTCTTTCAGGTTTAGGAGGGCTTTGGCAAAATCGCTGACGTGGAAATAATAATTGGCGTAGTTGTATCGCACCATTTCTTCGGCGGCTTCGTGGTTGTAGAGGCGCTTGCGGTGGGAATCCAGAAACGACTTTACCCACTGGAAGTCTTCTGCCTTTTGCGCCAGTTTGAGTGCCGTGGTGGAAATGCTGTGAAATGCGGGGGCCAGTATTTTTCCGTTCCGGTAAATCCGGCCCGATTGCAGGCGTTCCATCATGATTTCCAGGTGTTTAGGCAGAAATTCGCGATTCCCCATATTTACCTGCCCCACGCAAAAATTGCCGGCAAAAGCTTCCAGTTCATCCCGGATAAGCGGGGATACCTGCGTGCAATGTTGCCGTACGAACGTTATAAATGCCTCCAGCACGGCCATCGGGTCCGTAGCAGGTTCAAACAACCGGAATGCTTCCTTATAGGCCTGTACGAGGATATGCTCTGCCGGCGCGTAATCCGAGTATTTATGCAAAATGCGCAAAAACAATTGTTCATGCGCATCGGCCTTGATGGTGGCGCGCCGGCGTTGGTTGAGTACTGCGCACGACCAGCGCGCGCGTGCGGCAAGCCACAACTGGTCGAGCGTTTGGGTAGCCGTGCTGAGATAGTCTTCTTCTTTGCGGTTGTTCTCCCCGGGAAACAGCCAGGCAATCTCGTTCTCCAGCAGGTATTCCTGAAAAAGATCGTCGATGGAGACACTTTTCTGACGTTCCGCCAGCTCCTTGCGGGCTTTTTTTTCGACCAGTTCGTATTCGTTGAACAGTTCTTTGTTCCGGTAACAAACCATTTCCCAACGCAACGTTTCCAGGGGATGCTGCTGTTGCCGGCGGGTGTCTTCTGAAAAAAACTGCCGGGCCAGCAGGGTGACGGACGACTTTAGTTTATCCAGTTTTTGTTGTGAAAACGGCTCCGATTTGCCGAATATTTTTAAAAAAACGTCCTCTTCGTCCCAGTATTCGCTGTTGCCGGCGTCCCACCATTCCCAGGCCATTTCGGTTAGTTTTATTTGGATATCTGTTTTTTCGGACAAATTGAAATATGGCGAACGAATAAAATCCCGCAATCGCTTTCGTTCGTTTTTATCAACCACTGCCTGCATCAAATCTAAAAAGACGTTTTTTTCCATGATGATCAAAAATGGGGATAGTAAAAAGAGGAAAGCCTCCCCCCCGGAAAGTTAGTGCAAAAATGTAATTGTAATGTATTATTCATTCATATCATTTTTGCATCAAAAAAAATTGGTATGATGGATCACTCAGAAGATATTTTACTGGAAAACATCGAAATCCCGGTACCGGTGCTTACCATAGACGCCTGGACCGAAGCGGCGCCCGAAGGTGGCGAGGTAGAAAAAGGCGTCACGATTCGGTGGGAGCTGCCGGCCGGTGTGGATGCCATGATGGTAGAGGTGGACGGCGCCCCCTGGGGGCCTTATGCAGACCCTGTGAAAACACTTAACATCGGGTACACCGAGGACCAGGACCGCCGGTTGAATGAAGACCCCGTGCGGGTGAAGTTACGTTACCTCAAGTTTGGCGAAGAACTCGAACTGAATGTTCTCCCCATTGGCGACATCATCACGCTTATTCTGGACGACGTGGTCATCATGCGTACGGGACAGAACAGCACGAAAGCGGAGTTTTGCCCGGCCAACAAATACCCCACGGCATTGACCCCTTTCTTTTCGACGTTCAATTATTGGGAAATTAAATACTCCGATAAGTACAGCAGCAATGGCGCATACCGCGCCGTGCGGATCATTATAACAAAAAATGGTACTACCGTCTCTTGTGTTATCCGCCCCGACGCTGCCAATGCAGCAAAGGATGCCCTGTTTACACCGGAATTTTGCGGCACCGACCTGCAAGGCAACTTTACCGAACAGGAAAGCGGTGGCCAAAAATTTGTGGAAACGACAGATTTCACCGGGCACACCGTCGGTATCAAATCCTATCGCGATACCGATCAGGATGAAGTGGTGGTGCGGATATTCGGCATCGACAACACTTTTACGGTTGGGGCAAGGCTCCATGAAAACTCCTGACCGGCAAGCCCTGAAAACCAACCGGCTTCCTGGTCATACCCTGCACCGCTGCTCGATCAATATGTATTTCCCTAACCCCAAAAAAACAATAGCCTTGAAGTGAACCCGGTGGCTGATAAACCACACCCAACCAATGATTGCTGTTGCCTCCCGTAACCCCGGGAGCCTAACCCCAAAAATCAATTTTTTACCCGGTGGCTGATAAACCACACCCAACCAATGATTGCTGTTGCCTCTTATAACTCCAAATTTCCCTTTAACCCGCGTGTCATGCTTATAACCGCTTCGTATATTCCGCGAATCCTGGGTTTGTACGATCGGCCCGGTTTCGAGGTGTAGTCTGCGAGGCACGAGCAGGCGACATCTCGAAAACCAGATAAGAATGCATCATTTGAGGTTGAGAAAGGTGTCGTTTCAAGTGTTTTTGAGAT
>CAUJEY010000111.1 GCA_963169325.1 Bacteroidota bacterium | reverse complement strand
CAACCCTCCAAACCTCCAAACCCCCAAACCTCCAAACCTCTAAACCCCCAAACCTCCAAACCCCCAAACCAAAAATTATTTGGTGTGTTTTACCTTCGCGCCGCCAAAACCAAATTTTCATTTCCACCCCCTGTATTCTGTTTTTAGGTGTTATGGCAATCATTCCAATAAATATGAAGGACGGCTCCATTGAGATGGAGCATGAGGTAATAGTCGGGATCGACCTGGGCACCACGAATAGTCTGGTTGCTTACATGAAAGACGGCCTGGCTGTGTGTGTGAAAGGCGCCGATGCAAAAAGCACTTTGGTGCCGTCCGTCGTGCATTTTAGCCCCGACGGTTCTGTTATTGTGGGCGATAAAGCCCGCGAAAAACTGATTACCGATCCGGCCAATACCATTTATTCCGTCAAACGGCTCATGGGTAAATCGTACCGGGACGTACAGGACGTGCAGGGATTTTTTGGGTATAAAATCCTGGACGATGACACCGAATCGTTGGTAAAAATCCGGGTAAAAGACCGGTTTTACACCCCTATCGAACTCAGTGCCCAAATTCTGCATGAACTCAAAGACCGGATTCAGCAGGAACTAAAAGCCACGGTTTCCAAAGCCGTTATCACGGTACCCGCCTACTTCAACGACAACCAGCGCCAGGCTACCCGCGATGCCGGCAAACTCGCCGGCCTCGACGTGCTGCGTATCGTCAATGAACCGACCGCCGCAGCCCTGGCCTACGGGATCGGTCTCGATACCAGCCAGTCGGAAACCATTGCCGTGTTCGACCTTGGCGGCGGCACCTTCGATATTTCTATTTTACAAATCCAGGACGGCATCTTCGAGGTATTAGCCACCAACGGTGATACGTTTCTCGGCGGCGACGACTTTGACCATTCCATACTGACTTTTTTTATTGAGCAATTAAAAATTGATGAGAAAATTTTGGCTGAGGATAAATCTTTAGGGCAAACCTTGCGACTTCAGGCCGAAACCGCCAAAAAAATCTTGTCGGAAGCGGATGTTTACGAAGGAACCCTCGATGGCCGGCCGCTGCGTATTACCCGTTCCGAATTTGAAGAAAGGATTCAACCCTTCGTCAGGCGAATGCTCGACTGCTGCCAAAACGCGCTTCAGGATGCCAAAAGAACCGTTGCGCAAATCGATAAAATAGTCATGGTGGGCGGGAGCACCCGGGTTCCCTTGGTGAAACAAGCCGTTGCCGCGTATTTTAAACAACCGGTTTACGACAACCTCAACCCGGATGAAGTGGTGGCCCTGGGCGCCGCTATCCAGGCCGACATTCTGGCCGGCAACCAAAAAGACCTGCTGCTGCTCGACATCACGCCGCTGTCGCTGGGTATCGAAACCGTGGGCGGACTCATGGACAGCATCATTGCCCGAAACTCCAAAGTACCCACTAAAGCCGGGCGCCAATACACCACCAGCGTAGACGGGCAAAAAAACCTGAAAGTAGCCGTTTATCAGGGCGAACGCGATCTGGTGGAGCACAACCGTAAACTCGGAGAATTTATCCTGAGCGGCATTCCGCCCATGCCGGCCGGCTTGCCCAAAATCGATATTCAGTTCATGATCAACGCCGACGGCATCCTGACCGTCAGGGCCCGGGAACTGCGCTCCGGCGTCGAACAAGAAATCGACATCCGGCCGACCTACGGCATTGACGAAGAGGCGATGGCTAAAATGCTGCTCGACAGCATTGCCCATGCCAAAGAAGACATGCGGGTGCGCGGCTTTGTGGAAGCGCGAAACGAAGCAAACAACCTGCTGACCGCCGGCGACAAATTTTTACACCAAAACGACGCTATTCTTTCGGAAGAAGAAAAGAATACAACAAAATCTTTGTTAATAGCCCTCCTGGAAGCCACCAAAACGGAAGATAAAGACGTTATCCATCGCGCTATCGAAACGCTTAACGCCTACACCACGCCCCTCGCCCACCGGGCATTGGACCATTCCATTCAGACGGCCATGCGCGGGAAAGCGATGAGTGAGCAGTAGGCAGTAGGCAGTAGGCAGTAGGCAGTAGGCAGTAGGCAGTAGGCAGTAGGCAAATGATAAAAATGGTTATGAAAAAAAACATTTCGCTCCTCTCTTTATTCGGTTTTGTATTCCTTTTGTCGTGCCATACGGCAAAAATAAACGGCCAAACGCCGGAAGCGGGCCAGACGCCGGTGGTGCAGCCAACCCCGCCGCTATTTGTTACCTGGGATAAAAAATCCGTGGAACTTGGTCCGGTAAAAAAGGGGGAACTCCGGACGCTGTTTTATGAGTTCACCAATACCTCCGGCGAACCGGTGCAAATCGACATCGTCGATGCCTGCGACTGCACCAAGGTGGATTATCCCCGGCGCGTCATTGCGCCTAACGAGAAGTGCCGCCTTGACGTCACCTTCAACAGCGCCGAAAAAGACGCCGCCGAAACCATTTCCATCAATGTGATTTTTAAAAACACCCACCCCAACGGGGTACCACGTATTGAGATCGTGGAGTATAAATTTGAACTGGTGAAGTAGTTCGAAGTTTGAAGTTTGAAGTTCGAAGGGCCCTAAGAAACTTCGAACTTCGAACTTCAAACTTCAAACTATTTTACTGCTTCTGCTCCCGCCGTTTTAATTCATCGCGAATTTTGGCTGCAGTTTCATAATCTTCGGCTTCCAGCACTTCCTGGAGCCGGACTTGCAGCGATTCGGCGGAATAAGTTTCGAGCGCACTGCTGTCGATGACCGGCTGGGGAGCCGGTTGCGGGCGGGCAACACCTTCTTCGTCCTCCTGGTCTTCCAATACCACGCCGGCGGCTTCCAGAATAAAATCGTAGGTATAAATCGGACAATCGAAACGTACGGCCATGGCGATGGCGTCGGAGGTGCGGGAGTCAATTTCGAACACTTCCCCGCTTTTGACGCACACCAGGCGGGCGTAAAAAATACCGTCCAGCAAATTATTGATCACCACCTCGCGCAACTCGATGTTGAAGGTGTCCAACGTGTTTTTAAACAGATCGTGCGTCAGCGGGCGGTTGGGCACCATACGTTCCATCGCCACGGCAATGGCCTGCGCTTCGAAGCTACCGATAACAATCGGCAACCGGCGTTGACCCCGCCGTTCTCCCAGAACAACGGCATAATTATGCGATTGGGTGACGCTGTGTGATAAAGCTACTATATCAAGTTCGATTCGTTTCATTACCGGGTCAGTTGTGTTAGGGGGATGCAAAAATAGGTAAGGCGGTGCTTAAATCCGCGCAAAAATACACCCCTTTTGTTGCTCAAAGAACAAAAACTTTGCAATGAAGTTTTTATAAAAAAAGGCGCCGGCTTCCCGCCAACGCCTTTTTTGTCTTACGAATATCTAAAAAACAAGCCGATCGTTTAGTTTGACGCCTTAAAACGCTGAAAAGCTGCCGTTAAACGCGGCACTACCTCAAACAAATCGCCCACCACTCCGTAATCAGCCGCTTTGAAAAACGGCGCTTCGGCATCTTTATTAATGACGACAATCACTTTGGAATTGTTCACACCGGCCAGGTGCTGAATGGCGCCGCTGATGCCGATGGCAATGTACAGGTTTGGCCGGATGGCAATCCCCGTTTGCCCCACGTGCTCGTGGTGTGGACGCCAGTGGCTGTCGGCTACCGGGCGGGAGCAGGCCGTGGTAGCGCCGATGACTTCGGCTAATTCTTCCACGATACCCCAATTGGCGGGGTCTTTCATCCCGCGGCCTGCCGAAACGACGGTCTCCGCTTCCGGCAGGGGCACCCGTCCCTCGATGGTTTTTACTTCCTTGACCCGGATACGGTTCGCCGGCACTTCAACGGTTAACGTTTCAACGGCCACCGGCTCGCCCGTGCTTTCGGGTCGCACCGCATTGCCCATGAGCGACAACACTTTTACCGTACTGGTCAGGGCGTATTCCACGACTGCCTTACCGGAAAACACCGACTTTTTGACCCGTAATTCACTTCCATTGCCTTCCGGCAAACCGTTCACCCCCGATACCAAGCCGGCATTTAAACGCACTGCCAGCCGGCCGGCAAGCGTTTTTCCGGTAGAATTGTGCGCAAGTATCAACACGCCGGCGCCCAATTGTTGGGCAGCCGCGGCCAGTGCCGCCGTGGCGCTCTGACTGTCCAACTGGTTCAATCCGGCATCGGCGATGTTCAAAACACGCGCTGCGCCATATCGACCCAGTTCCCCGGCCCCGGATACATTTGTACCGAGTGTTATGGCCACACAGGGAACACCCAGCAGGCCCGCTACTTTTTTACCGTACGTAACGGCTTCGAAAGCGGCTTTTTTGAATTGCCCCTTCGGGCTTTCGGCATATACTAAAACCATGATATCGTTCGAAGTTTGAAGTTTGAAGTTCGAAGTTTGAAGTTCGGAGATCAGATCACCTTGGCTTCTTCGTGCAGGAGCCGCACCAGTTCGTCCATATTTTCCGGATCCACTAATTTGACACCGGCCTTAGCGGGAGGCAGGGTGAACTTTACGGTTTTCACCGGCTCCTCGAAGGACGCCGGAGGTACCACGTTGAGCGGCTTGGTGCGGGCCATCATAATGCCGCGCATGTTTGGAATACGTTGTTCAGCCATCCCTTTAGCGGCACTGAGGCACAGCGGCAAATCTACTTCCAGTACTTCCACGCCACCCTCGATATCGCGTTCCAGGGTTGCCGTGTTGCCGTTCAGTTCGAGTTTGCAGGCGTAGGAAACATACGGCAAATCGAGGTGCTCGGCCACCATTGCGCCCACCTCCGAGCCGTTGTAGTCGATGGTTTCTTTGCCGAAAAATACCAGGTCGAAATTTTGCGATTTGGCGTATTCCGCGATTTGTTTAGCCACAAAAGCGGCACTTTTAGGATCGGCGTCGATACGCACTGCCTCATCGGCGCCAATTGCCAATGCTTTTCGAATAGTCGTTTCGTTGGCCGCCGGACCTACGTTCAGGGCGACAACCGTGCCGCCGAGCGATTCTCGCAGTTCGCAGGCACGCACCAAGGCGTACCATTCGTCGTAGGGATTCATAATAAATTGTACCCCGGCGTTGTTAAATTCCGTTCCTTCGGCATTAAAGGAGATTTTTGCCGTCGTGTCCGGTGTTTGGCTGATGCAAACCAGAATTTTCATAAATGATGGTCGTACGGTTTTACGGCTGTTAGAGCGTTAAAAATCAATGTATTACCCGAAATTAATGTACTTTTGCCGTGAAAAAGCGCCGCAAAAGTAGTAATTCGTTGGGCATTTACACCCATAATAATCAGCGAATCTTCGCTTTAATCTGGAAACAAATCCGGCCTCCTTTCGTTCATGCCATTGATCTCATTAACCACATTTCACACATTGACCACATTAACCGCATTGACCACATTTCACACATTGACCACATTAGCCACATTGACCACATTGACCACATTTCACACATGAGCAAACGTCTCCCATTACTTCAGCAACTGTTGGATTCCAATCCCAATGACTCCTTCGCCCTGTTTGCCATTGCCAAAGAATACGAAGGAATGGGCGATTTGCAGCAGGCCCTGGATTTCTACCAGCGTTTACTGACAACTAATCCCGGATATGTCGGTTTATATTACCACTTGGGGAAGTTATATGAAAAACTGGAACAACAACCGGAAGCCCTGATCGCCTACCGGCAAGGCTTGGAAGTAGCCCAAAAAGCCGGCGACCGGCATGCATGGGGTGAACTGAACGAAGCCCGCATGGAATTGGATGATTCAGATGAGGATTTTTAATTGCCAGAACGCAAACATGACATTTCAACCATATCAACAAGCGCTGCTGCTGGCAGCCTTATTCCTGTTCTTTACCTCGGCGCAACAAACCGGTTGCCGTAAAAAGAACATTTCGGATGACGAAATTGTACCCGCCACCACTACCCGGTCCAGCGATTTTCTGGTAAAACAACTCCGCAAAAAAAACCTGGACGAGATGCACTCGCTGACAGCCCGGGCCAAAGTTTTTGCTGAAGGAGACGGCATGGCCATTGAAGCGAATGCGAATTTTGTTTGGATTCGCGACAGTGCGCTGTGGGTAAACGTAAAAAAACTCGGCATCGAGGCCGTACGCGCATTGGTTACCCGCGACTCGGTTTTTATACTCAACCGGTTGGAAAATACTTATACGGCACAGGACCTGGGCAGTTTGCAGCGGCAATACAGCCTGCCGGAAGGTTTTCCGCTTTTACAACAACTGATGCTGGCCTCCGCCTGGCTGACGCCGGACATGCTCCTGCAAGCCGATATTAAAGACAGTTTGCACCGCCTCATCGGCGCCAACAACCAATACTCCATCGACTACCGCATAGAAGAGGGTTCCTATCATTTGCGCAGCGAAACCTTTGTACAACAGCGCGATGCGCGCATTTTGACGCTAAAATTCGATCAATTCAAAAAATTGCCGGGCGCCGGCGTCTTTCCGTATCTTCGCCGCATCGAAGCGTTCAGCCCGGATAACGGCGCCGTAAACCTGGAAATAGAATTTACCGATGTTGAATTCAATACACCTGCCACTTTCCGGTTCGACATACCGGCACACTACCGGCGAGCCGAATAGTCCCACCCCGACTGTCCGGTGGGGTACGGTGCTGGCGCTGTTGCTGGGACTGCTGGCATTGCCGGCTATCGGTATTGGGCAGAATAAACGGGATTTGGAGGAAAAACGCAAAAAACTGATCCGCGACATCGAGGTCACGGATAAAATGTTAAAAAAAACCACCAAAACCAAAGAAACCACCTTCGACCGGTATGTAACGCTCCAAAACCAGATTGAACGAAGAGAAAACCTGATTCAGACCATCACGGCAGAAATTGCCGAATCGGAAGAATCCATCGGGCGCAATGCCATGGTCATCGAGTCGCTTACCCGCGATGTGCAGGCCATGCAGGCTGATTACGGCAAAATGGTGCGCAACGCTTACCGGCGTAAAATGATGAGTAACCCCTTGCTGTTTTTACTTTCCGCCGAAAACATCAACCAGATTTTCCGCCGCTGGATTTTCCTGCGCAAATACGACCGCTTCCGAAAAAATCAGGCCGACGCCATCGCTTTTACCAAAAACTCCCTGTCCAAAAAAATAACCAATCTGGAAGAGACCCACCGGAAAAAAGAAAACCTGCTAATCGCCCTGCAAGGCCAAAAATCCACCCTTAGCACGGAAATGGTAGATAAAGAGAAACTGCTGAAAGTGCTGGAAAAAGACGAAAGCCGGTTCCGGCAGGACTTGCAGAAAAAGCAGGAAGCACATGAAGCGCTGAACCAGGCCATCGAACGAATTATTCAGGAGGAAATCCGCAAACAAGTAGACGAAGCCCGGCGCCCCAAACCCAACAAACCGGCCACCACGGCGCCCGTCGCCACGAATACGGCGCCCGTCACGACGCCCCCTCCCAATGCTGTAAACACACCATCAAATAATACGTCGGAAGAAGAGGATGCCGCTATCCCGGAAGACGGCGTTTCCATTGCCTTCAAACAAACCCGCGGCCAATTGCCCTGGCCCGTGGAAAACGGTTTTATTTCGCGCGGTTTCGGGCGGCAAAAACACCCAACTCTCCGCAATATTGAAATCACCAATAATGGTGTGGACATTCGAACAGATGCCTCCGCCGTCGTGCGCGCCATTTACGAAGGCAAAGTCGCAGGCGTGCAATTTATTCCCGGACATGATTATACGGTGATCCTGCAACACGGCAATTATTACACCGTGTACTCCAACCTGAGCGAAACGAACCTGTCGAAAGGCGACCGCGTGAAGTCCAAACAGGTTATCGGCCGGGTGAGCAGCAACGCCATTACCGGCGCTTCCGAATTACACTTCGAACTCTGGCACCAGAAAACACGGCTGAATCCGGCAGGGTGGATTAATAAATAAATGGTTCAATGACGTTACCCAAAATAATACTCAAGCCCGGCAAAGACGAGCCGGTGCGCCGCTTTCACCCCTGGATTTTTTCCGGCGCCATAGCCCGCATGGAGGGCAGCCCGGCCGACGGCGACCTGGCCGAAGTATTTGGCCGCGATGGCCGGCTGCTCGGCGTCGGGCATTTTCATCACGGCAGTATCGCCGTCCGGCTCCTGGCTTTCGGCGCAGCCGATCTTCAAGACCCCGGTTTTTGGGAGCAAAAATTCCGCTCCGCTTTTCAAGTGCGTCAAACGACCGGGCTGGCGGGTAATCCGGAGACCGATTGTTACCGCCTCGTACATGGCGAAGGCGACGGACTCTCGGGGCTGATCGTCGATATGTATGGCCCGGCGGCCGTACTGCAATGCCACAGCATCGGCATGCACCGGCAGCGGCACCTGATCGCCGATGCCCTTAAAAGCTTGTACGGCGAAAAACTGACCGTCGTTTACGATAAGAGTAAAGAAGCATTGCCGCCGAAATACGCGGATCAAATGCAAAATGAATACCTGCTTAATGCCCCGGAAGGAAATACCCAACAACCCGTCCGGGAAAACGGGGTGGAGTTTCGGGTAGACTGGGAAACCGGACAAAAAACCGGCTTTTTTCTGGACCAACGCGACAACCGCCAATTGCTGAGCCGGTTTGTGCGCGACAAAACCGTACTCAATACCTTTTGTTATACCGGCGGATTTTCGTGTTACGCCCTGAAAGCCGGCGCGCAACTCGTCCATTCGGTGGACGTTTCCGCAAAGGCGATGGAACTGACGGCCCAAAACGTTGCGCTCAACGCACCGTATTTAGGACAACATGAAGGTTTTACGGAAGATGTTTTGCGGTATTTAAACCAAACGGACCGGCAATACGAGGTCATGATCGTCGATCCGCCGGCTTACGCCAAGAGCATGGACAAACGGCACAATGCCGTGCAGGGATATAAACGGCTGAATGAGGCCGCTTTGCGCAAAGTAGCGCCGGGCGGCATTTTGTTTACCTTTTCCTGCTCGCAAGTGGTCGACCGCGAGTTGTTTTACCACACTATCGCAGCAGCAGCCATGGAGGTAAAACGCCCGGTCCGCGTGCTGCACCACCTGACACAAGGCGCCGATCACCCGGTGAGTTTGTTTCATCCGGAGGGGTCGTATTTGAAGGGATTGGTGTTGTATGTGGAGTGAAGGAAAAGGGGTTTGGAGGTTTGGAGGTTTGGAGGTTTGGAGGTTTGAAGGTTTGGAGGTTTGGAGGTTTGGAGGTTTGGAGGTTTGGAGGTTTGGAGGTTTGGAGGTTTGGAGGTTCACCAATAAAACATAAACAAACTATAGATGATAATGAAAAATCTGATCGTACTCTTTGTATTACTCGGTTTGGCGGCTTGCCAAAATGATTCCTCTATCCCTATGTGCCACGACCCGAACGCCGCTTTTGCTGCATTCGGACAGGACAAGGACTTTCGCGACGCGCACCCGGCGCCTTTGCCCGTAGCCGTTACACACGCAGGGAAAAACATCGAGTTCCCGGTAGAAGGTGGCGAGAACGGCCGCGCATTTTTAATAAAATCACACGGCAACACCGACAAATACCTGTTGCTTTTTCACGAATGGTGGGGGCTGAACGATTATGTACGTAATGAAGCGTCGAAGTGGAGCCATGAACTGGGCATCAATGTGCTGGCCGTGGATTTATACGACGGCAAATTGGCAACTACGCCCGACGAAGCCGGCAAGCTGATGCAGGCCTGCGATCCCAAACGCGCGATGGCTATTATCCAGGGCGCTGCAAAATACACCGGCGAAAAAGCCGATTTCCGTACCTTGGGCTGGTGCTTTGGTGGCGGCTGGTCGTTGCAGGCGGCTTTGTTGTTGCAGGATAAAACCAAAGCCTGCGTGATGTTTTACGGCATGCCCGAAAAAGACACGGATAAACTGAAAACCCTGGCGACCGATGTGCTGGTCATTCATGCCAAAAAAGACCAGTGGATCAATGACGCAGTCGTTGATGAATTCAAAAAGAATATGCAAACGGCCGGCAAAACCGTAACCGTGAAAGAATACGACGCCGACCATGCCTTTGCCAACCCGAGCAACCCTAAATACAACGACGCGGCAGCCCGGGAAGCACGGGCCGCGGTGAAGGCGTATTTGAGCGGGAAATAAGAGCGCGTTTAATTTGTATTTAAAAATCAACAATCCACATGGCGACTCATCAACCAGATAATCCGGGCGGTGGCGAAAATTCCGGTGCCATTTTCGGCAAACAAATTTTGCTGGTAGCATTGGTTTGTATAGCCGGCATTGTCGTGTACAAAACATTTTTTGGAGACGGCGCTTTGTCCAACCTCATCCAGGACCCGAAAGCGGTGCAACTCACCTATGTGCCGTCCGACTTTCAGCCGAACCTGAATGAAGAATCGACGCTGCAAATCCTGTCGCAACCGGAAAAATACCGCAAGGAATTCGACGATCTGGTGTACAATTTCAATGTGTCGCTCCTGTACCATGTGGCCAACCGCATGGACCTGCCGGACAGCCTCAAACGCCGCCTCGAGCCAGAGTATCGCAAACACCACGATTATTTAAAAACCTTGTATTTCAACGACTTTGTTGCGCTGAAAGATACCACGGCCACGATGTACGAAAACTGGTACAACGACAACACCAACCACGCCGTGCAGGTTTTTAATGAGGTAGCCGGCAAATACACCTGCTTTTTTGTCACCCAGATCATGGCCACCTTGTTGAAAGCCAATGGCGGCCGCCTGCTGGCAAAAGGTAAAAATGTGGATAATCCCTGCGGCATCGCGCTAAGTGAAGGACTGAAGCCCATGGTAGAACGCCTGCAAGCGCGGGCGGCTATCATGGACTTCAGCGCCTCCCGGGGCATGCTGAAAGAAACCGTGCGCAAAGGCATCGCCGAACTCGCCACTTACGAATTGCGCAGCCGGCTGGGTTTGGACAAAACCCTGTCGTACAAGGTTTTCGGTATCTCTATTTCCGAAACGGATATCCGGGTGGAAGCCATCAGCGTGGTCAAAGCCGGCTTCAAACTCGATCAGCGTTTCGACGTCACGTTCAGCCCCAAAAAGGGTATCGTGTATGTCACGCTGCCGCCGCCGACTATTCTATCGCATGAGGTGTATCCCAAGGTAGATAAACTCGACGTGGGCTTTCTGGCCGGTATCAGTGGCGAAGAAATGAACAAAAACTTTAATGATCTGCGCCGCCAGTTCCGCCAGGATGCCCTGGAAAACGAACACGTGCTGGAGCGGGCAAAATCCCGTGCCGACACCGTCATGCAACTGATGCTCGGCCCCGTGGTGAAAAGTATGGGGCGCAACTACAAATTACAACTACGCTACCAGGATACGCCGGAAATACTCACGGAAGAGGAATTACGCCGGCGTGGGGAAGCGGAGAAACCCAAACAGCCGCAGCCTGCGAAACAAAAGGAAACGAACAAGTTTATTCCGCAGTAGGGATCACCTTTCCCAAACAGCCCAGCAACCACTCTTTTTCCGTTAATACCTGCTCTTTTTCAATCTCTTTGAGCAGGGTGTTCCGCGCCTGCCGGCCCAGACTGTCGGGATAAAGTAACCTTTCCGTATAACGAATGATATTCAGGTAGTTGGTGCGATGGTAGCCGATCACCTTTTTCCGGTGAATATAGTTGCGCATGGCGTCGAGGTGCGAGAGCAGGAGGTCATATTCGCCCAGTACATAATAGGTTTTAAGCAACAAGGTTTTAGCGGCCAAACTGAACAAGGGGTCGCGATAATTGGCTTTTTGCAGCAGGCTCAACACCGAGTCGAACCGGTTGCGCGCATAATGGAGCCGGGCAAGATTAAAACTCATCGAACTATCGCGGTATTTCCGCTCCAGCATAGGACTATAAAGCCGGATAAATTCTTCCACCCAATCCATTTCGCCGCAGCGCAAACCGGCCGCCACGATATTATGATAGGTAAAGCGCGATAAAATGCCGTTTTCAAACAAATAACCCGCTTCGAGCGCCTGCCGGTATAGTCTCAGTACTTCCTGTTCCATATTCCGTTCCCCGCGATTGGCCCGGCGAATACTGAGGTTAATGGAAAACATGTAAAACTCCCGCATTTCATGCGCGGGAAAAGCCGTTTCCACCGCTTTTAGTTTCTGTTTGTATGCCTGATAATAAGTATCCTCCTCGGGATACGACAGCATGCGGTATGCCGCCAGATAGGTGGATATACCCGGCAATTCGCGCCACTCCCGGCGTTCTGCCAATGCAATGACGTCCCGATGCAACGGATCATCCTCCCCGGTGTGGTATATATTCTTTTGCGACAGTTCCAGGCACACCAACTGCAACCGGTGGCTCAGGTATTGCACGTCGGTGCTGTGCGCCAATGCCCGCAACGAGCCCGTGTCAGTCGGCTTCCGGGCAATGGTAGTCAGGTGTATTTCGAAGTGGTAATCGCGCAACAGGCTGTGGTAACCGGCATTGCGCAAAGGCTGCTCTTCCAGCTCCCGTGCAAAAGCCCGGATGTTGCGTTCATATTGGCCCAACAGCCCGCGATTACGGTAAGCCACGGCCAGCCGCAGGCGGCTACGCACGTCTTTCTCCCTGGTTTCCTGTACCAGCAAAAAGGTTTCCAAAAGCCGGTTTAGATAACTCATCAACAGGCGTAACGCCGTGTCATGGTAGGCGACGCCGGGGCACACCGCCGTCCATACCTGTTCTGGCGCCGGCGCTTTTTCCCGGCACAGCAGATCGAACAACTCAATCAGGTCCTGCCGGGTATTGAAATAAGGAGACTCCAGAAAGCGGCGCGCGTCCTTCCGCTCGATGGCGGTGAACGACTGAATAAGCCGGTACAAATTGCTGCTTTCCATAAAATTTGTCGAACGCAGAATCGCCGGAAACGGGCGTTCACCGGACAAAGATATTTTTTGAAATAAGAATATTTTAGTCTACAAATGAATTTTTCATAAATAGGAAGAAAAAGAAGATAAAGGTATTAAAACCACAGTAAAATTTTAATTTTCCATTTATATTAAATATCCGGACTGTTTAAACCGGGATATTTCGGTTCCGGCAGTTCCAAAAAACACTCTACAAATTTACAAAATTGATTTTTTTCTCCTCCCCCCAGCGCCGCACTTTTGCACTGTTGGAAATATTTCGAGCGTACCCCCCGGTCAAATCCCAAAGATTAATCCTGTTTTTTCACAACAAATAAAAAAATCCATCTCAATGAAAAATTGTTCAACATACACCTTTCGCCCGCTGCGCATACGATTAATAATGCTGTCCATCGGTCTGTTTTTTTTATCCGGAATGGCATTTCAGCAGGTTTTTGCCCAATGTACCAATGATGTTACGCCACCTGATGCGGTATGCCAAGGCACAATTAGCCGCGACGTACTCAACAATGGCACCGTGGTTGTCACGGCCCCAGAATTCGACAACGGCAGTACCGACAACTGCACCCCGGCCGGGGCCTTGAGTTACTTTATTGAACTGAGCCCGGCATCGGCCGTTCCTCCCACTACCACCAGCCTGACCTTTACGGGATCGCAGGTAGGCACACATTCCATTGTGCTTTGGGTGGTTGATACTTCGGGAAATGCCGCGCACTGTACGAGTACCCTCCAGGTAACCCTATGTGTTGCCACTGTTGCCTGTAATGATCAATTTACCATTCAGTTAGACGCGAACAACGCGGGTATTATGACACCGGACGACGGGCTGGAGGGTGGCCCGTATTGCAGTTTCTATACAAAACTCATCCGGCTGGATCCCTTCAGCGGCGGCGCGCCGGCGGCCCCGAGCATTATACTCGGCCCGCAACATATTGGGACGCACGTGTACTCGGTGACGCTTTCTCCAATCCAAAACACCTGCTGGGGCAACGTAACGATCATCGGAAGTCCATGCGTAAACGACCCAATACCACCCACAGCAGTTTGTGATGAATTCACGATAGTCGTATTAGACACCGCCCTGGCGCCTACCGTACTACTGACCCCTCAGATACTCAATGACGGCAGCCTTGATAATTGCACGGCGCCGGCCGACCTCGATTTCAGGATGGAACGGCTGTCGGACTATACCGGCATCCCGCCGGCCGACACGACGCTCAACCTGGGTCTGCCCGACCTCGGGACACAAAACGTCATGTTGTGGGTGGGGGACCAGGCCGGCAACTGGAACCAATGTATCGTGGATGTTACGCTAACCCTTCCCGTCGCTCATATCATCGCAGGCACGGTGTTCGGCGACACCAACGCCGATTGCCAGCGCCAAACACCCCAGGAAAACGGCCTGGCCGGTTGGGAAGTGCATGCCATCGGTATCAATACCGGCTTGGTTTTTGTCGCCATTACCGATGCGCAAGGGAATTACCAGATGTCGGTTGATTCCATCGAAACGACCTTCGAAGTAACGCTGGATGCGCCGGGTAATTACGGCGGCCTATGTGGCACCACCAATACGATAAACCTCCCGAACCAGGCGCTTAGCGATACGGCCACGCTGGATATTCCGGTACAATTGGACCCCGATTGCCCGCTGTTGTTCGTCGATCTCGCCACTCCGAAGATACGCCCCTGCTTCCCGGGCACGTACTATGTTCAGTACGCCAACGCCAGCGCGCTTACGGTAACCGGTACTTTCGTGGAAGTGACGCTGGATAACTACCTCGCGTATCAGGGCAGCACCCTGCCCGCGACCGACCTGGGCAATCAGGTGTATCGTTTTGAAACAGGCGACCTCGCCCCCGGAGCAACCGGCCAGTTCAGTATCAACTTCAATACGGATTGCGCCGCACCCTTAGGTATCACGCATTGCACGGAGGCGCATATTTTCCCGGATACGTTGTGTCCCGCCATGGCGAACTGGTCAGGCGCCAACGTGGTCGTGGAGGGCGCCTGCATCAACGACAGTATTTTCCTGAAAATAAAAAATACCGGTTCGGCGCCCAATGCGCAGCCACTGGAGTTTATCGTAGTAGAGGACGTTTTAATGCTGGAATCGGGAAATTTCAACCTGAACAATGGACAGGAACTGGCCCTGGCGCCTATTAGCGGCAGCGGCGCAACTTACCGCCTGCAAGCGCAACAGGAACCCGGACACCCGTATGGCGGCATGCCCGCGGTGGCGATAGAGGGTTGCGGCGGACTTACTCCCGGTATGGTGACCCAGTTCGTACTCAACGATCCCAATCCCTTCGTAGCCATATATTGCCTGGAAAACACCTCCTCCTTCGACCCGAACGACAAACAAGGCCTGCCCCGCGGATATGCGGCCGAACACCTGATCGAACAAAATGTCCCGCTGGACTACATGATCCGCTTCCAGAATACCGGAACCGATACGGCCTTCCAGGTAGTGATCATAGATACCCTCGCCCAGGCCCTGGATGCTGCTGCCGTCCGTCCGGGCGCTGCGAGCCATCCCTACCGCTTCGAACTGCTTGATGGTCATATCCTGCGATTCACCTTCGACCATATTCTCCTGCCCGACAGCAATGTTAACGTGGCGGCTTCACAAGGATTCATACAGTTCAAGGTACCGCAGGTATTCAACAACCCCATTGGCACCCGCATCGACAATACCGCGGCGATTTATTTCGATTTTAATACGCCGGTGATCACCAATCAAACCTATCATACTGTGGGCGACCATTTTATACTCGTCTCCACGGATGCAAGTCCTGATGACAAGCTCCCGTTGCGGGTGTATCCCAATCCGGCCGGTGAACGGGTGTATTTTGATGCGGCAGATTGGTTCGGCGGCGCTCTTCGGTTTACCCTTACGGATGCCGGCGGACGCGTGGTGTACGAGCAGCAGGCAGTGCAACTGCCCATGGCGCTCGAACGCGGACAACTGATAAGCGGGATGTATTTTTTCCGATTCTCGGACTTGGAAGGAGGGCCGATTTGGTCAGGCAAGGTGGTGATTCGGTAATATTTTGCGGATCAATTCCGGTTTACGTTGTACGCCACACGTTTAGCATCGTGTCATCAATAACTTTCCATTTTGACGGCATCTTTTTGCCCCCTTAATGGAAAGTTATTGATGACACGATGCTTAACGCTTTGTTTTGCTCAATTCCGGCATTATCCCGATTATCGCGAAACCTTGGCCGGTACCCGGTGTTTCCCGATTAAAACACATCGGGATGAAGCACAAACCAGACTGTATATCCATTGGATTGGCCAGAACGACCCTGTATTCGGGACTGATCCTTTTTCTGAACTATTGCATAACAACAACCGCTAATGCTCAAATCGTGTATGCCAGCGCCATAAACAGCGGAGGCGTGGCTACGATTTTTTACATTAATCTGGCAACCTGTGAGTCCTGTGTAATCAGTCCAACCTCACCCAATATCGGTACCGAGGATTTTGTCATGCTGCCCGATGGAACGCACATGAATATGGACCTGGGGGGCATCAGAAGGTTGGAAGCGCCGCCCTCTGTGGCCATTATCTGGCAAGCCGGCAGTCCGCAGGGATATGCGACGGCGGGGCAGTTGGCGCCTAACGGTTTGGTTTACCTCGTCGGGCCTTCGGGGTTAGCCTCCTACAATCCGGCCAACAACACGATCACGTTAATCGGCCCCTGGCCGGCAGGCGTCTCCGACGTGTACGACATTTTTTATATAGATGGTGTTTTGTATGCCAATGGGGTCAATCAGTTCTCGGACCCTATACTGATTGAAATCAATGTGGGCAATCCGGCCCTGTCTATCTTCACAGCCTGGAGCATAGGCTACACCGACGGCGAAGGAGGAAACTGGAATGGTGTTGAAGGGCTGTTTTTTGCCGATGGTTCACATACGATATATTTTTACAACCCGCAGGATGAAACCGTCGCCACCATTTGTGATATTAATACGGATTTTTCCATCATCAGTCTGACGACGCTGCCGGCCGGATTGCCCAACTATCCCTGTATTTCCGGCTGCAACAGCGATGCCGGCGAACTGGCACAAGGCGGGCCGTTCAACACCTGTGTCAACAGCACCCTGAATATCCCCGCCGCTACCCAGACGGTCGTGGAAGCTGACGACTTGCTGCAATACATACTCTTTTCCAATCCTGCCGATACGGCAGGAAGTATCCTGGCCGTATCCAATTCGCCGGCATTCAGTTTTGCGCCGCCTATGCAAGCCGGCGTCACGTATTACGTCGCCGCTGTGGTGGGCAATGCACAGAACGGCATTGTAGACCTGAATGATCCCTGTCTGGATTTTTCCAACGCCCTCGAGGTAATCTGGCAGCCCCTGCCAACCATACAACTCGCCGCCCCGAATTCCGACGTATGTGCCGGCGGTTGTCGTACACTGGATGTGGTACTCACCGGAACAGGGGCTTTTGCGGTGATGGGCAATCTATTGTCGGGGGGCAATGTCGTCGGTACATTCAGCGAGACCTTCGGCGGGAATACAGGCACGCTGGTACTCTGTGTTCCCGGCGGCACGCAGCCGGGCCCCGTGACCGTGCAGACAACAGCGCTTACGGATGCGTGGTGTATTTGTGAGTGAGGAACGCGCTAAATGTGCTGGTCAAACAAGATAGCATTTCCGTCTTGCTCGTGAGGGTCATTCCGATACTAAATGTGCTGGTCAAACAAGATAGTATTTCCGTCCGGATCAATGACCACAAAACTCGCCGGCCCGGAGGTATTCTCATCTGCTTCGCTTTCCAACTTAATGTTATTATCTTTCAGTTGTCGCTGAATCACTCTAACATCATCAAAAGTGTCCATTGTATTAGCGTTTTCGTCCCAGCCTGGGTTGAAAGTTAAAATATTCTGTTCGAACATGCCCTGGAATAGGCCGATCAGTGCATTCCCATTTTTCATAATGAGATAGTTTTTCGTTATGTCGCCTGCAAAGACGTTGAAGCCAAGGGTTTCATAAAATTGTTTTGACGCATTAATGTCTTTGACACTAAGGCTTATTGAAAATGCGCCTAATTTCATAGTTTGAGTTTTTATATTTTTTGAAAACGCAGTGAAACTCCTGATTATTCTATTTTCGCGTCCAAAACTCTATTGTTTTATAAAAATCCAGGCACCTCTATCTCCTTTATTATTTATGATATTCAGATTGTAAACCCCTACCGGCAGCGCACTAATATCAATTGAAGAAATCTTTTTTTCAACTATTTCTCCTGATTGTAGAATTTGCCCCATGATATTGGTGATTTGCCATGTCAACGATTCGGTATTCTCAAAAAATAAAGTTTGACCAACCGGGTTAGGCCACCAGTGAAAACCGTCCTTATTGGGTTCTTCTGTTTCAACTGATATGTCATTTTTATCAACGCTAAAAACAAGCCAATCCACCACCGGATTCATCGATTTTAAGTTTATCTCGACAAAAATTACAGGTTTGCCAGGTAAATTTATATATACACGATAAGTTCCATAAGGCAGATCATCAAATAAAAATTGTCCATTTGTATCTGTGAAAGTATAAAGGGCAATTTGTTCATTCTGGTCAAATAATAACATTTCTATGTTTGCCAGTGGACCTTTCCCGTTGCCAGTACCAGGTCCGAATGTATTGCCGGGGGAAGCAACAAATCCTGGTCCTTCCGTTACCAATCCACTGATAGCCCCAGGTCCAACTTCAGCCATCTTCGTAGGCGATAATGTGAGGTCGTATTTAGTAACCGGTTGATCTGTTATACGCAGGCCACCGTGTACGATCAAATCAGCTTCCTGCCAATGCATTCCCTCTGAATAGTACGTTGGAAAATATTCTTTTGCCAATGAGTGGCCCGATGTAGGCATGCCTAATAAGGAATATTCGCCTGGTTGTACATTTTCGAAGAAAGCTTCACCTAATGAATTGGCCATCACCGTATCGACAACCTCAAACTTAGCATTACTTTGATTGTAGAGGACAGCCAGGGCATCTCCGTTTGGCTGACTTGCGAGGTTCATGGTTACGTGAATCTGGTTATTTTTTTCAATTCCAATACAATTTGAAGTCACACACCCATCGGATGTTTTAGTAACGGTAACACAATATGTTCCGGGATCTGTAACCTGTATCAGGTTATTGACAGAACCGTTATTCCAGATATAGGTATAATTTGAAGCAGGCAGAGGTTTGGCTAAAATTTTATATGAAGACACTGGAAATCCAATAGGTTGTGCTTCAATATTTATCTGGCAAGTACTATCCAGAACATAAGGAAAAGAAAGAACAGATGAACATTCCTGTAAGAAATTCCTGATGGTGAAAATACCCATAGAAGTTGGAAAATGTGAATCGCCTGTCGCTCCCGGAATGTATTGCCCGTTCAAATACCATTGCAGACTATCGCCAATTTCGATTGAGTTATCGACATAAAGCAGGCCAGAAAATGCTTTTATAATCAAAGGTTTAGGCGTATATTTTATTTCTACGTCCAAGGTGTCCGACCACTTTGAAGAACATCCGTTTTCATATAATAATTTAACAGAATAAGGACCTGTCCACTTAGGTTTTATAATACGTGTTTTCTCTCCATTTGACCATTGATAACCCCATGCCCCCGCCGGAGCATTAAGTATTAAAGGTTCCTCCGGGCATGATATCAGATTACCTGTCACCTGGATCGTTGGTGTTGCTAATGGGTCGGTTACGGATGAAAAAATCTCAATTTGACTGGCAGGTGAAGGGCATCCGTGCGCACTTAAAGCTATTGCTGTATAGAGGCCAGGGGTTGGTGTGGTGAATGGTATCGATACCGGAAGCGTGTCAATAGCATTAAAAACAAAATAAGATGCGTTTCCACCGGGAGATTTCGCATTGATAGAAACAGTTTTGTCTGGACATAAAATTTCGCCCAGATAAGATGTGGTTAATTCAGGGGCATTTGGCTTTGGTTCAAAAATGACAGTAATAGAATTTGATGGCTGACTCAGGCAACCGTTTGGTCCACGAACACGGTAGTACAGTGAAAAAGCGTGTGTAGTTAATTGAATATCTTTTTCTGTGGCGCCGTTTGACCAAAAGTATTCAGAATAGCCGGGAGCGCCCTGCAGGGCAAGCGTATCGCCAGTACAAGAGTATTGAACAGGTCCCTGGAGTGTTAACCCTATATTTTCGGCAGGGCAATCTTTTTCTTCTACAATAACTAATTTGGTTAAATGCACATTATGAGGGCTCTCGCTTGTTATCATAGCGACCCGCCCTTTACCCATGCTTGTTACTTTACTTATTTTTGATTTAAAATCTTCCGGCAGGATGTATTCACGAAGTACTGAATTGTTGACAGCATTATAAACCCAAAGGTGATAGCCATTGGATGTATAAGGATCAGCCGGATTAAACTGAGTGAGCAGGTAAAAACGAGCAGAATCAATGGCCGGTTCAGTTATAGCGTCATTATAACCATAATCTGCACCAACATTAAGCGTGGCTAACAAAACAGGCGTACCTGTTCCGGTAACATTAAAAACTTGCCCAGTATTGGCATAAATACGTCCGTTTTTATAAGAAAATCCGGCACTTCCGGAAATTAATATTCCGGGATAGTCCGTTTCCTTGGTTATACCCTGTGCATGAATTGAATATCGTGTAAATGCTTGTGGTGCGTAATCGTGACCTATTCCCCAAGCCACCTTGCCATCCTCTCTTAACGCCAGGTGGTCGTTGCCTGAACCATTTGTCCCTAAATTTTCGGGGCGGGTTATGGTATCATCAAAAATAGCTAGGTTATAATTGTCGGGGGTGACATTAACTTGTATCTTGGCCACAAGGATGCTTCCAGGTTGTGCCGGTATAGGAAATATACCGCCTGCATAATAGGGATAATGGTTGTCGGAAGGCGGCACTAAATATTCTTCCAGTAAAATATCATCCGTAAAATTACCGGTGGCTTGGTCATACCGGCGGATGGTTGGGGAACCACGCATACCTATATATAAATATCGTCCATCAGATGATAATCGTACCAGATAGGGTTCGCTCCCGCAAGCAATGCGGTAAAGTATTTTGCCCGAAGTCGGATTGATCACCAGTACGGCATTTCCTTCTTTCCAATTACCCGGTGAAGCCGCGTATAAGCGGTCATTGTGCGGGGAATAACAAATATCATTAACGCGCATATTGTACACCCTGAATTCTTGTGCTCGTGTTTGTGGAAGGAAAACTAAAAATGCAAGAATAAACAGAAAGCAAAAACGCATAATTGTAGCATTTTATAGGTTTAGAACAGAACTGGGTCCGACATTTCCGACGGGCAATCAGGACTCAACATAACACGTACCGTATAGTATCCAGGTTGAGCAGCAATTAAATATTGTTCATTCGCGCCTGGAATAGGTTTGTCGTCTCGAAACCACTGGTTACCCACTGTGGCCGAAGACGCTAAAACATTTAAAACTTTAATAACCTGAGGTTTTTCCGGCTTGTCGAAGAATTGAACGACTATTTCATCCGATGATTCGCTGCGGCATCCGGCAGTGTTACCCACAACAACCTGAAAAGATTGACTTTTCGCAACCGGCCGCGCATTATCTAACTCAACTAAACCGTCTGACCAATAATATGTAGCAAAACCGGCAGGTGCCTGTATTTCAGCAGAATCAGATGCACAAACTTGTTCGTCACCATCACCACCAACAATCACCAAGCCCGGTTTCCCAGGCTGGGTTAGTTGGGAGGATGCTACATTAAATTGGGGAGCGTTTTCTCCGGTGCATCCTTGTTTGGATACTAAACGGCAGGTATAATTTCCGGGCGTATCAACCTGAATTCGTTGTCCGGTGTGCCCGCCTGACCATTTATATTCAAATGCGGATGCAGGAAGATTATTCGGTGGTAAAGCGTATATAGTTGCATATCCACCACCCTCGCAAACCACAGGTGTCCCTTCGCCCTTGATTGAAGGTGTGGGTGGCTTGGTGGCTAATTGTAAGTTAACAACTGGTGATGGCGGGCTAAGACATCCGTTATCATCAGCTACTTGATAACTAATTTGACGGGAGGCCGCAGGAAAAATGCTATACACTTTACTTCTGGATCCGTCAGGCCAAAAGTAGCGGTCCGCGTCAAAATTGCCGGGAGCAACCAGATAAAGTGTATCGCCTTGGCAATGGTACTGCGTAACAGGAGCAATCTCCGGTGGTGACGGCAATGCCGAAGTACAGTTTCTGGATATAAATAACTGTCCTCCAACCATAAAAGCAATATTTTCCGGCTTATCCAACGGTACAATTGATTTCACATAACCTTTGGGATTCATGTCAACTAATTCTTGTTGATATAAAATCTGAAAATTATACCGATGGAAAGCAAACAGATATGCCATTGTGCCATGCCCGAAAAGAAAATACAATGTGTCCGAATTTTCTCCAAAATTCAAAACACCGCCTTGTACGGCACTTCCGTTCACATGAGTTTGCAACCGGCCAATAAGGCTTAACGCTGTATCTTGTGTAATTTTAATAATTGTTCCGTCACTGCCATAAATACGGCTTCCTATACATTGCAGACCAGAAGAAAACTCCTTAATGTATCTATATTTTGAGGGCATGAGTTGAATCCCGGAAGACACCACCCTAAATCGAACAATCGTAGAAGCTGTGCTTGCTCCGTTATAGCCGAATATATAATTACCATTATCCGATATAGCTGTATTAGTAAAACCATAAACGGCGCTTACTATATCGGGTCGCCGGACACCATTGTCGTATATTGCCAGCGTATTAGTAGACGTGTTAATATTTCGCCATAAAACTACTATTGAACCATGTTGGCCGGGTATAGGAAGGATTTGTATTGCTATAATAGTTTGATTGCCGGTTAACTGATGGCGAAAACGCTGATCTATGATTTTATTATTCATGTCAAAACGAAAGATACTATCCGATATGGAATAGTATAATGCATCTTCGTTTTGAGAAAACTCCATCGGTCCAGAAACCTGAGTAAATGGATAGGTGGACACGGTTTTTCCAAATGCCGGATCAATTTGCGCCAAATATTTACTATTATCGGGTAGTACCCCAATCGCATACAAATTGCCATCAGCCTGTCGATAGCGAAAAAGCGCATACTGGCCGGGCACCTGTTTGATATCTTGCGCTACGAGAAGAGCGGACACTACCTGAAACAGTCCGATTAAGATATAATTTGAAGTCCTAAGCATGTCTGACATTTGGTATTTAAATATTTTGATTGGGAAAAACACACAACAACAACAGGGAGTTATGCTGTCACTGCACGCCGGACTAAAAGTAAGTATAAAAAGTTGAGTGCCGTAGCTTTCACACGAAAAAAAACAGTCCTATCGGGCGATGTCTTCTTCGCATTTTGCTATCTCGGAAACCGTCCGCCCCCCTGACGAGATGAGAAGGTGCTCCCAGGTTGCGAAATCCCCCCACTCAAAACGGATACCCAATCGCAATATTCCACACCACATTATCCCGGCGCCAGTGGCCGTTTAAAAAAGAAATATCTGATAAAATCCACCGCGATCCCTCCGCCAACGCCGGTTTCCGGAGCGGGAAAGCCCAGTCGAGCCGGATGACTGCGACACCGAAGTCTACCCGGAGGCCAAGGCCTGTGCCAACGGCAATCTCTTTATAGAATTGATTGAATTGGAACAAACCCTCGGCCTCCGGCGTGTCCTCGTCGGCATCGCCGCGGGTGAGCCACACATTGCCGGCGTCGGCGAAAACAGCGCCCTTCAGGTAACTGATTATTGGAAAACGGTACTCCAGGTTCATTTCGATTTTCATGTCGCCGGTTTGGTCCACGAAGTTGCTGCCGTCGTCGGCTAATTTCGTCTCATAACTACCCGGCCCCAGGGTGCGGATACGAAATGCCCGTATGCTACTGGCGCCGCCAGTGAAGTATTGTTTGATATAAGGCAACACCACGGCGTTGCCGTAAGGATAACCGACACCCAGGCTGAAACGCCCGGCCAACAGGCCGAATCGCAGCGGGAAGTACTGCCGAATGTCGCTGTCCGCTTTGAGGTACTGCGAAAACGGCACGCCGACCACTTTACGGGGGCGTTCGCCGCCGCCAAGGCTGGTGCCCAGGTTGAGCACATTGCCCGCCGATTCTAAGCCGACCCGCCAGAAATAGTAACGACCTTTATATGCGATCGACTGGTTGGTGCGTGAAGCTTTGTAGTTCAGCCCGACAATGAGCACATTTTCGAAACTGGTACGCAGCCGGCGGTTCTGGTCCAGCAGGCTGTCCAACTTGGCTGAAGTTTGCAGCGTGTTCACCAGGTTAACGGACAAGGGACTGAAGGATTGTTGCCAACCGCCCTGCTTCCAGGTATAGCCCGCCGATAAATTAAAGGAGTTTAACGTAAAAAAACCCTCGCGTTTCTGATAGTCATCGCCAATGGTGAATGTGGTTCGGGGGAGGGTTTCGCCCCTTATTTTTCTGTTTTTTATAAACGGTGCATAAATGCCCGGCAATCCCAGGCCGGCGCTAATCCCCACCGCCAGGGTGTTAACGAACGGGCCGGCGTTGGGGCCGAGGTTTGTTTCCAGACCCGTCGACACATTTACCGTGAACAATTCGGCGCCATGAAACAGGTTTTTATGTGCGAAACTGCCCGACACCTCCGTACCGAGGAAATTGCCCGAACGGCTGTTGAGTTGAAACTCCGCCCCGAGGTCGCGCATCTGGCCGGGGGTGAGGTAAATCCGCCGGTGGAGGAAGTGTGTGTCGGGCCGTATTTCGGTTTCAAAACGGATGTCGGCAAACTTGTAAATCCCGAGGTTCAGCAGGCGGTTGATCGTTTGGGATTGTTCTTTTTTTGAAAAAACGGCGTTGTCGTCCTGCCAGATCAAGCGGCTCAATACATTGGGTCGCAATACTTCTTTGGATTGTACGATAGTGAGTTTATCGAAATAAACGGTATCGACCAACCAGCCCGTCGTGTCGCGCTGCAGCGAATAGTCCGGAAAAACCCAGGAATCGCCCAGATGATACACCTGATACAGACTGCTATCGGTCGACTGTTTTAGTCGCAGGTAAATATCGGTTTGCAGGTCTCCGGCAGTTGTGTCCACGAAATAGTAAAAATGCTCTTTGGTCACTTCATAATACCCATTTTCATTGGCGATGTCGGCCAGTCGGCTGCGTTCGCCGCTGAGCAGCGTGGCCGTGTAGGGTCTTCCCTTTTTGAGCAGGGTTTCACCTTCCCGCTTGGCCAGGATGACCGTGAGCGGCAGAGTGTCGGCGGGCCGGTAAATTTCGCGGATGATATACTGACCGCTGGAGGTAATGGTGTAATTGACAGTGACTTTTTTATCTTTTTTTACAGTGTCCAACTGGATACTTGATCCGAAGTAGCCGATATCCTGCAAGTATTTCTCCATCACGAGGCGGCTCTGCTCTGCGAGAAGATCGTTGTAGATGGCCGGCGGCCGGCCGAATTTGCGCTGAATCCAGTAGGCCACACCTTTTTGTTTTCCTTTTTTGTTGACGGATTGGTACATACGCACCTGCAATTTTTCCAGCCCCCGCGCCGGGACAGGTCTGGCAATAAGGGCGAGAGCAGGCTTCAGGCTTCCCGGCCTGGTCACTTTTTCCGGATTTGCAAACCGGAAGTTGGTTTTGGCATGCAGCAGTTGCCCCTCCTTCAGATTTTTTGTCATGGAGCAAGCGCCAAATAGAAATATTGTTAGTGCAATAAAAATTTTATAGAATAAATGTCTCAAATTTATAAGTTTGAAGGTTACCGGAAAACAAGGTTCCGGAATGCCGTTTTTTCTCCAACGTCTATACAAATCAATACGATTTTCTATACATGATACCCACCCCCGTTTTATTCAAATTCGCGTCTAACAAGATGTTGTAATCGCTTTTATGAAAAACTTTGAGCAGGTAAACCCCTCGCTCGTCTAATTTGTATTCCAGCACAAAATCTCCGGCAAAGGAAGAATAGGCGCCTGCATCCAGGGCAGACTGCCGGGTGTTTTCAAGGTTTACGTTTCCGCCAACTTTGATGGTCAATCGTTCATTAAAAAGTTGTTTTGAAAGTCCGAGTTTCATCTCCGTAACCGTCGCTGCGTCCTGCCCGGCAGCCTTGTACGATTCGAATCCAAGCGTCAGGTCAAAACCTTTAATGAATTGCCCGGCCAGGCGGTTGAGCTGACTGGTGATCAGGCTGCTCACACTTTTCAAGGCAGCACTTTCGCCCACGCCGGCCAATCCGCCCCCAATTTCCGCCTGGATGAAGCTGTTGAAAAACAGCAGCCCGAACACCTGTTTGTTCAACTCCGTCGGGTCGTCGCGCAAGTCGGCCAGTTTTCGGGCGGCGAGGTTGTCTACCAGGCCGCCTTCGTTGGAGGGCAGGTTGATATCGAAGGTAATTTCTGGCTCGGCCAGCCCGCCGCTGATGTGCATCACCACCTCCACCTCCGTGCGACGTTTGGACGCCCCCATAGTCGCCTCGTCCAGCGTCGTTTCGTTGCTGATGAGTTCGTAAGTCGTAGCCCTGGTTTTGTACACGGCCGTGACGTCGAACCGGGCGTTGTAGGGGTCGCCGGCGAAAGAGAGGCTGCTCCCTTTGCGGATAGCAAAATCGCGTTTTACCAGTCCCTCATAGTTAAAGGAATAATTTCCCTCCTCGATGATGTAGGCGCCGGTGATACTGATCTCCCCCGCCGGATTCATTCGGACGGTGAAGTTGCCACTGCCGGAGCAGAACAATTCGTCGCCTTTCAGCGGGTCGATGATGATATTCAGCCGCGCTTCCGGCGTCACCTCCAGCACGAGGTTGAGATCGAAATTGCCCCGACCTGTGCCGATTTGTTTTTCCAGCAGCGTCAGGCTGTCCGGTTCGTACCGGTTGGGATTTGAAAAAATGATATAGTCCTCATGCACCACCGCCAGTTGTTCCGTCAGCGGTTCCACGTGCAGCAGCGAGCTGTCGAGCGTAGTGGCCACAATATCCAGCCGGGGCAGGTCCGGTGTACCGGTGATGCGCACATCCGCTTTGGCAAACAGTTTTCCGTAGTACAGTTGGTTGTCTTCGCGGGTGGTGTTGAGTATTTGCAGCCCGTCGGTTCGCATCCGCATATTCATTTGAATACTATCCAGATACGAATGCGATATCTTGCCGCTCAGGTCTGCCTTCCGGTTGGCGGCATCGAAGAACGTCATTTGCCCCAGATCAATTTCTGTTTCGGAAAATCTGATCGTGCTCCCGTCGGTCCGGTAACGCCCCCCCGCAAGCACGACCTCCGTGCTGATGTCGTGCATGGTGATATTGCCGTTCAGCGCCGGCCGGTCCGGTGTGCCGCGCAGGGTAAATTTGCCCGAGACGTGACCTTCTGATTCGCGGATGAACGTATTCATAAACGGATCGGCAATAGCCAGGATCAGCCGCTCCAGGTTGGCCGTGATATCGAATGTTCTGGTTCCCGGGTCGTACGTTCCGCGCAGGCTCGCCGTATTGGCGCCGGTCAGGTCGGTAAAAACCTGAATGATACGTTTGCCGGCAGGCTGATCCGCTTCAATTTTCAGGTTGCCCACCAGCTGATCGTTGAGGCTGAGCGTATCTACCTGAATGTCTGCGTTGTAATACAGGTTTTTCAGGGGCTCCCGCACCATAAAGGTCCCATTCATGGCGCCTGCCAGCCGCAGATCGGGGTTGTTCAGCAGGTTGGAAACTTCTTTCAAACTAAAATTAGTAAACCGTACCTCCACCGGCGCCAGGTCATTCGCCGGCGCTGCACCGGTGGTTTTAATGGCCATGGTCTGTTCATTTTTGGTAAAAATCAAATCGTTGATGACCAAATCGCTGCGGGAGAAATCCGTCTTGTTTTTTTCATCGATCGTCCAGATTTCCCGGTTCAGCATCAATTCCCGGTCGAATACCAGTTGATAAAGCTCCGTGGGCTTGGAGGCGCGGCCGCCCCACTTGAAGTTCGGCTTCATCAAATCATCCAGTATCGACAGGTCGAAACGCAGGGAGTCGGCGCCCATACGGGTGCTGAAATCGAGCAAGGGGGCAAAAAAAGTGCCACCATAATTGAAGTTGAGCAGTTTGACAGATGAGGCGACCATCTTCCCGTCGCCGTTTATGTCGAGGTGCAAGCTGTCTAACCGGGCGCCCTGAAATTGGAGGTTCGGAAAAACGCCGCTGAGTTCCAGTTCTTTTCCGGCGCTGTTGAAACGGCCCTTCAGGTAAGCCGAGGTGTCTACGGCAATAAATTCGGGCAGAAAAATGCCCGCCACCGGGCCCAGGTTGGTGAACTGAAAATCGAATTTAAACTGCTGGTCGGCCACCTTTGGGCGCAGCCCTTGTATCGTATCGGGCGCCAGTGCATCCACCGGGAAAAAATCATTGATGTAGCCCATGACCAACATAGGGAGATCGCCAAAATTATACCTCCCCTCGATGTATGCCGTCATAAAATTGGCGTCAAAAATCAATATCCGGTTGCCGCCGCCCAGTTGCTGTGCCTCCAACACGATTTTTTTGTCGAAATAACGGTGCTTATCTCCGCTGAGCGCAAAGTCGGTCAACACCGCCTCGCCCCGGAGATTGTCTAAATTTCTACCAATAAATTTTGCTGCTATATCGCCGCTGAGACCGATGTTCTGATCACTCAGTTTGAGGTTTTTTAAATTCAGGGTATCAATGCTGACCAGCACGTCCAGATCGGGCAGGCTGTCGTTGAGGTTAACTTTTCCTTGCAGGTCAAAAGTGAGATTCTTATCCTGCATGCTTATTTTTCCATCAAAAAGCCGCTTTACAAAACGCCCGTCCACTTCCAGGTTGCGGTATTCGTAGTCGCGAAAAACGAATTTTTGCACCACCCCATCCAGGGTTGTGTTCAGGTCATCGAGGGCCAGGCCTTCGCCGTTAACCTCGGTGCGCAACGACACGACGCCGATCTGCATGGTATCGCCGAGCACCCTCCCGAGGTCAAAATCTTCCATCGCCAAAGTGCCTCGGTACCGGGCAAAAGTGTAGTCTTCGTTGAATTGCAGGTCGAGGTCGGTTTCCCCGCCCCCGGCGCTCGTTCGGAATTTTCCGTCGATATCAAAATCCCGGATGGTGCCTTTAAAATTTCCGGCGAACTGCACCAGCCCGAGGCTGTCGAGTTGCGGCGGCAAGGGCTTTTCGGAAAAGCCTTGCAAGTCATCCGAACTGGTCGCCAAATCATCGACTTTAAGGTCGAAAACGGCCTTATCCAGGTTGGGCAGACCCTTTACCCGCAAGTCGCCGGAGAAATGGGTTGCCGCTTCGGTGGCTACATCCAGGCCGGTAGCCGCCAAATTGCCGAGCGTCCCAAACACCTTGCCCGACAAGGTGAAACGGCCAAAATTTTGCAGCGCGGGCGGCAGGTTAATATTTCGGGTGTACGATTTCAGGCTGGTATAATCAGTGGACAACCTTTTGATTTGCAGGTTGTAACGCGGTTCGGCAGTCAGATCTGCAATACTGCCGGAGGCTTCCAGTCGCGTCGTTTCGTCCGCGGAAAAAAGGAGGTTATCGATAAACAGCCGGTTGTGTTCCAGCACCAGTTTTCCTTTCAGTTGCAGCACATTTCCCTCCGGAAAGTTCAACTGCTCCATATTCCGCAAAGTGGGCGCCAGCAAGAGCAAATCGCGCACCGCCAAGTGGCTTTCCGTAAACTCCGATTCTACTCTTGCCCGGTTTAAAATATCCTTCAGGTCGTTGAATTCGGTAAAAATCAGCCGGGTGTCGTTTTTCACCGCGCTGCCCGGCGTTTTCATCACAAGATCTTTTATTTCAACGCCTTGCGGCAAAACCTCCACTTCGCCGGAAAGTTCGTTCAGTTGAAAACCGCTTTGGTCGTGAAAGGCCACGCGGTTGATTTTAGTCCGAATCCCGTCGTCAGCGAAATAAAACCGGTCCGTCGAAAAATGTAATTCCCGGAGATCGAGGTGGCTGTAATCAAGTGCGTTTTTCAGGCGCGGGACGTTGTCGTCGGCGTAGGTCAGGTGATTGTTTTCCAGGTTGATTTTTTCGGCGGAGACGGTCCAGCCAAAACCTGGAAACAGTAAGGTGGAGTTCGGCGCCGCGATCGACGTCTGCTGTTCCAACTGCCGGTAGGATATCTCCGAGTCGTTCAGGGCCAGGGTATTCAGGGCAATTTTCTGATTTTCAAAATCGAGTTCATCGGCCGTCACGTTCAGGTTGGCGATGTGCGTATGGAGATCATAACGGCCCTCGCCGTCGTCCCGCATGGTAAAACGTATGTTTTCCAGCGTCAAATTGCCGATACCGAAGGTCCAGGCGGCCGCGGTGGTGTCTTTCGGTTCCTTGCCGGCCAACGAGTCGAGCAGGAATTGGTAATTGAAAAAAGAGTCGGTGGCCGTCCGGCTCAGGTGGACGACCGCATCGCTCAAACCGGCATTATTAAAGTAAATTTCAGAACCGAACAAATCGAATACACCTATGTCGGCGCTCAGTCGCCGGGCGTAGAGGAGGGTATCGCCTTGTTGGTCGGCGATGTAAATATCCTCCAGCACGGCCGTTTTAAAAAAATCGATATCTACCCCGCCGACGGATACGGTGGTGTGCAATTTTTTGGAAAGTATATCCGCAGCCTGCCCGGTGAGCCAGGTTTGTACAGCGGGTTGTTGCACCGCAACCAGGAGCAAGAGAAAGAGCATCATCAAACCCGATATCCCCCAAAGCAATATTTTTCCAAGCTTGCGCGCGCGCTTCATTGATTGTCAAACTTTATTATAAAAGACTTTTGAGGGGATTAAGTTTTGGTTTAGCGGCTGTTTAGTTAAAGTATTTACAACTGGTACATACAAAGAAAATTACATTTGCCCACCCTGTTCACTTCACTACACACCTCCTTTCATGCAAAACTGGCAAATCAAACTTTCGCTGTTCCTCAATTATTTTGTTTTCGCGATTCTGTTGAACAGCGTCGGCACGGTCATTTTACAAGTGCAGAACAACTTTGGCGTCACACAATCCGGCGCCTCCGTGCTGGAAGCCTACAAAGACCTCAGTATCGCCCTTGTTTCGTTTTTGGTGTCGTCGTACATCACCCGTATCGGATACAAAAACGCTATGCTGATCGCCTTGGGGATTGTTTCGGTCACTTGTTTTATTATGCCGTTTACAGCCAGTTTCTGGACGACCAAATTGTTGTTCGCGGCGGTCGGTTCCAGTTTTGCGCTCATCAAAATGTCGGTGTATAGCACTATCGGTCTGGTGACCCGCGATAAGAAAGAACATATCAGCCTGATGAACTTCATTGAATCCTTCTTTATGGTGGGTATTTTGATGGGGTATTTTATCTTCAGTTATTTTGTCGACGACAACAACCCGCAGTCTTCCGAATGGCTGAAAGTGTATTACCTGCTGGGCGGCATTTCCTTAGCGGCGTTTTTGCTGCTACTGACCGCGCCGCTCGACGAAAGTTCCATAAAAGCCGGGCCCGGCGCCTCCATGGCCGCCGACTTTGGCAAAATGTTCCGGTTAATGGCTATGCCCCTGGTGATCGTCTTTGTGATCTGCGCTTTTTTCTATGTGCTGATCGAACAAAGTATCATGAGCTGGCTGCCCACCTACAACCAGCAGGTGCTGCAACTGCCCGCTGCCCTGAGTATTCAGATGGCAAGTATTCTGGCGGGTTCCACGGCCGTTGGGCGTTTTTTGGCGGGCATTTTATTGAAAAAACTAAACTGGCACCTCGTGCTGAGTACCTGCCTGATTTTGGCCGCCGTGGTGGTGATCACCGCCGTTCCGCTCGCGCAAGGCGCCGGTGGCCGCGTGGTCACCGGCTGGGGCGATGCGCCGTTGGCCGCTTTCGTATTTCCACTGATCGGGTTGTTGCTTGCCCCCATTTATCCGGCCATCAACTCCCTGATTCTGAGCGCCCTGCCCACGCAGCAACACGGCCTCATGTCGGGCCTGATCATCATTTTTTCGGCGCTGGGGGGTACCACGGGGTCTATCATCACGGGTAATATTTTCGAACATTTCGGCGGGCAGAATGCGTTTTATTTTTCGTTATTGCCGATCGGAATTATGTTGGTAGCGTTGTTTTTCTTTAAAAGGTTGGTAAAATAGTTTCGACCCCTCCCCCATCCCCTCCCCCGAAGGGGAGGGGGGCTTGATTTCGCCCTGCTTTTTTTGTACATGAGTTGGCAAACACAAAATTGGAAACGGGTTTAAACAACCATTAAACAAAAATATCTATACGGGATCAAG
>CAUJEY010000110.1 GCA_963169325.1 Bacteroidota bacterium | reverse complement strand
CCCAGCAGTTTTTCCGGCTGATAAAAAACGAGGTCGATGGCGGGAATTTCCATGGTCTGGTCTCCGAAATGGAGCAGCAGGCTGTTTTCCTCCGGCACACAATCGAAACACCAGGCGTAGTTTACGGCCGAGCGGTCGAGGTCGCACACTTCCTTCATCCATTGTCCGCCCCAGGGCCCGGGGTCAAAAAACGGCACGACCCGGAAAGGGCGGTTTGCCGTTTGGCGCAGGGCTTCCCGCAAGGCAGCACCGGTAGCCATTTTGGGGTTACCAGGCGTATTGGTGTCTAAAACAAAATCCCAGCGGTCTATCAGTTTTCGTTTCAAGCGGTCCGCGACGCGCCAGTCTGCGAAGTAGGCGCGTTTGTATTTTTTACTAAATTCCAGATCGGGGTTGTGTACGCCGAGGTTGCCGGTTTCCTTACGCCGCATCCGCTGCTGGATTTCCCAGCGCGCCATATCAGCGTAAATAAGACAGTCAAATTCGGCGGCTACCACGGCGGCTCCGGTGCCGTACACCACGACCGTACCGGTGGCCCCGGAAAGTCGGCGGCGCAGGTCGTCCAGTTTATTTTGGTCAAAAAACGCCTCGATATTCAGCCGGGTCATAAAGCCGAAAATAGGGTCGTCGGTCACGTCGGGGTAGGTCAGCCGGTCAATTTCCGCTTCGCTTAAATACGCGTCGCCGGCCTGAAAAAAAGCATCGGGCTGAAGGCCGTTTTTCAGCGCTTCTGTAATTTCGTCATCATGCACCCCGGGGTAGGTTTCCAGCACGACGATCGTTTTGGCTTTACCTTTTGCGGCAATTTCCGCCTTTATTTTTTCCAAAATCGGGGTCCAGCCCGACCAACAATCCTGCTGAAAGCCGGAGATATGGACCGACGGATATTTGTCGTAGTTTGGTTTTACTCGTTTTTCGGCTTTCACCGGCATGCCGCCGGCGGTAGCCGTTTCGCTCAGGTAGCCGATCCCCAGCACGCCCGCCCAGTCCGGTTGCGTTGCCGCCACCACTTCGAGGGCATTTGGGGGCAACCAGGCGGCGTGGTTGATTTTATTTTGAATAAAAGGCAAAATCACGTCCGCGCTTTTCATCACGCCGCCGCCGATCACCACCCGCTCGGGGTCATAGGCATAAACGAGGTTCAGGATACCTACTGCCCAGGCGTCGAGGCAGCGGTCGCGTACGGCGGTAGCAAAAGGTTCGCCCGCCGCTGCGAGCCGGAATACGGCTTCAAAGTCATGTTTTTCGCCTTTGGCGAAGGGGCTGTCGGCAAAACCGGGTTGGGTTTTCAAAATATCGGGCAGCGCCCAGGAGGAAGCTTCGCTTTCCAGGCAGCCCGTATTGCCGCAATTGCAACGCCGGCCGTCGAAGTTGACCGCCATGTGCCCGCCGAGATTACCGGCGAGGTAGTGGCTGCCTTTTATGAGCCGCCCGTTGACCAGCGCCCCGGAGCCTACGCCCGTGCCGAGGGTGACCATCACGAGGTTGTCCACGCCCTTGCCGGCGCCGTATTGCCACTCGCCGACGAGCGCTGCCCGCGCGTCGTTTTCCATGACGAGCGCTGCGCCCCAGGTCGACTTGGCCCAGCCGGCCAGGTCCACGTCGTTGGCGTCGTTGTATTTCACGTATTTATACAACAGGCGCATCCGGTCGCTGTCTACGATGGTCGGGAAAGCCATGCCGATGCCGTCGATACTTTTGACGCCCGATGCCGCCATCATTTTATTCACCTGTGTTTCTATCAGGGGCAACACGGCGGCAAAGCTATCACTCGATGGAATGGCGAGGTTCTCGGAAGCGAGCAGTGTTCCGTTTTCCACTAAACCCATTTTGATGCGGGTTCCTCCTAAATCTAAAGCAATCGATGGCATATCTTCTAAATTAACCAATCAACCAATAACCAGTCAACAAATCAACCTATCAACAAATCAACCAATCAATACCCCGTATTCTGCGGCAAAAGGTTGGGATTCAAATCAATTTCTCCCTGCGGCACTGGAAACAGGTTGTGAAACGGCTGCGGCTGAACGCCCGGTTTGGCGACAGGCACGAGCGCCTCCAGTTTGCCGAAGCGCACCAGGTCGAACCACCGGTGGCCTTCTGCCACAAATTCCCGGCGACGTTCCAGCAGCAGCGCATCCTTGAATGTCTGGTAGGAAAGTCCCTGCAAATCGGGCAGTATGGGCAGCGCAACGGAGCCGTTGAAGCGGGCGCGTTTGCGCACTGCATTGACGGCGTCGTAGGCGTCGGGCGTGGGGCCGTTATTCAGTTCGTTCAGCGCTTCGGCGTACATCAGCAGCACATCGGCGTAGCGCAGGTAGGGAAAATCGTGATCGGTGTTGCCCGCCAGGGGTTCCGTCGTTTTGTCCCAGTATTTTTGGATGTGCGGCTCCACGGTGGTGGTCGAGCCGTTGGTGTTTTGAATGGTCGTCAGGAACGTGACCTCCCGGCGCCGGTCTTGCGGCTCGAAGTCGTCGTAGAGGTTTTGGGTGGCCACCTGCCAGCCCTGGGCGTTCACGCCGGGGATGGCGCCGGAAAGTTGCCGGGGCAACAGGCGCACGTTGAACTGCCCTACTTCCCAGAAGGAAATGCTGTTGCCTGCCGTGCCGAAACCGACGCTGAACAGGGTTTCTTTGCCGTTTTCATTGGGAATTTTGAACGCATCGGCAAAGTCTTCGTACAGGCCGTAGTTGCCGGAATTGATGACTGCCAGGCATTCGTCGATACATTTTTGCCAGGCGCCTTGCGTGAGGTACACTTTGGCCAAAAGTCCCGTGGCAGCGCCAGTTGTGGCCCGGCCCAGGCCGTTGCCCGCGGGATAACTGACCGGCAGGTTTTGTTTGGCAAATTCCAGATCGTCGGCTATTTGAGCGAACACGTCCGCCTTTGGACTGCGGGGCGGCGTGATCGCGGCATCGAGCCGGAGCATCAGCGGAATATCGCCGAACAACCGGACGAGGTCGAAATAGAGCAGTCCCCGCAGGAACCGGGCTTCGCCGAGCAGGCGGTTTTTTGTCGCGTCCGCCATTTTTACCGTGGGAATGCCCTCGATGGCGAAATTGGCGTTGGCGATACCTTTGTAGGCGTTCCGCCAAATATCGTACAGGTTGGAGTTAACCGGGCGGTGTGTGAATGTGGCCAACTGATCGAGTTCGTTCGCGCCGATGATCCGGTTTTCCATTTCATCGGAAGCCAAACCCGAGGTCACCCAATAACTGCTGTGAAACACGCCGCCGAATGTGGGCGCCGTGCTGGTCGAGTTCAGTATACTGTAAATGGAATTCACCGCGGCAATGGCATCATTTTCCGTTTGGAAAAAATTATCCACGAAAACCTGGTCTTTGGGGTCCTCTTCCAGCAATCCTTTGCAGGCCATCACAGCGGCGGCGGCAAGGAAGAAGAGGATGGAGAGACGGATGTATGTTTTTTTCATAGTTGAAGTGTTTAGAAACCCTAAAACCCGACCTGAATACCGCCGACAATCGTCCTGGCCAGCGGGTAGCCGCCGTAGTCGATGCCCTGGAGCAGGTTGCTTTGCCCGAAGGCGTTGACCTCGGGGTCGTAGCCCCGGTAATCTGTGAGGGTGAACAGGTTGTTTGCGCTGGCGTAAATGCGGAACTTCGACATTCTTATCCTTTGCAGCCAGCCGGCGGGGAAGGTGTAGCCCAGCGTGACGTTTTTGATGCGGATAAACGAGCCGTCTTCCACTTGTTGATCACTGAATATGTTGCGCTCGGAAGGGTTGATTTTTACGTATTCGTTATTCGGGTTTTCAGGCGTCCAGCGATTGTCGTAAAATTCCTTGAGTACATTGGTCTCCGCGTTCAGGGAGCCGATTTCAAACAGGTAGGCGTTCACGATTTCATTGCCC
>CAUJEY010000109.1 GCA_963169325.1 Bacteroidota bacterium | reverse complement strand
CTATTTTTTTTTTTTGTTCCTTACTCCACACCCCCCCCCCAAACACAAAAACCCAAAACCCCAAAACTCAAAACTAGTTTAACGCCGGAATCGTCAGCACCACCTGCGTACCCGCGGGCGTACCGTCGTGAAAGATCAAATCTTCCACATGGGCGTGAATTTCACTGTTATAAAGGTTGCTCAGGAGTTTAAGGCGTTCGGCGGTGACGGCCATGCCGTGCGATTTGTGTTCCGAGGCGGATTTACTTTTCAACGTATGCGCCGCCTCGCGCCCCACGCCGTTATCGGTAACTTTAATAATCAGATCGTGGTTGCGCAATTCAACATCTACCTGGAGCAGGCCGTCGTTTCCTTTTTTATGCATCAGGCCGTGCCAAATCGCATTTTCAATATAGGGCTGTATGAGCATGGGCGGAATGTCGATACTCCCGGGGTCTACCGCTTCATCCACATTGATTTGATATTGAAAACGCCCCTCAAAACGCACGGCTTCCATTTCGATATACAGGCGCAGCGTTTCGAGTTCTTTTTCCAACGAAATCATTTCACTTTTGGAATTATCCAACACTAAGCGAATCAGGCGGGCAAATTTCGTCAAATACTGGGAGGCCACTAACGGTTGATTGAGCAGGATATAGCGGTTGATTGAATTGAGGCAGTTGAAGATAAAATGCGGGTTCATTTGGGCGCGCAGCGCCGACATTTCCACTTCGGCCAGACGCTGGTTGTAGGTATTTTGCAAACGGTCGCGGTCGCGTATCAGGCGCAGGCGCCACCGGAAAAAGGCATACGTCAATCCGCCCAGCGTCATGACGACCAGAATGCGAAACCACCACGTTTGCCAATAGGCTGGCAAAATCATAACCTGAATGGCAAGCGGCTTGGGATTCCAGACGCCGTCGCTGTTGGCGGCTTTTACCTGTAAAGTATAAGTTCCGGGTGCAATATGCGCATAGTTGGCTTGCCGCAGGCTGGAGGGGGCAGTCCAGTTTTCATCGTAGCCCTCCAGTTTCCATTGGTAAAGATTGTTTTCCGGCAGGGTAAAATTGAGGGCGGCAAATTCGACGCTGAACGAGTTTTCATCCGGCGCCAGCCGGATCCAGCCCACATTTGCTGTGGGCGCCGGAATATTTTCCTGCAACGCCCGCAGGTTGGTCACCACTACTTCGGGGGGAGACTGGTTGTCGCGCAGCAGTTCGGGCCGCCAGCGCAAAAAACCGCGCCGGCCGCCGGCGTACAGTTCTCCGTCCGTACTCATACTGAAATCGCTGTATCCGAACGGCGTCCGGCTGGCGCCATAGCGGTAATCAAAGGTTTTGATGCGGTTCGTCTCCGGATCAATGCGAACCACACGGTCGCCGGCGCCGAACCACAGATCCCCCTGCCGGTCTTTGATGCCGCCTTCCACATAATTCATAGGCAGCCCGTCGGCCCGGGTGAACACGCGGAATGCCCGGTCTGGTGGCGCGGCCGGATCGTACCGGATGAGCCCTGCTGTGGTGCCGATCCAAACCCGCCCGGCATCGTCCTGCACCAGGGCGCCGCCGGAGTTTAGCCCCTCTAGCGTCCCATCATCATACCGGCGACATTTCAGCGTAGCCAGGTCGCATTCGTAAAACCCTTCGCCATCGGTAGCGATCCAGGCATAGCGCCCGCCCCGGTCAACGATGATTTTATAAATCCGAAGGGCCGTAAACCCGTCTTCCGGGCCTAAAATCCGGGTGTTGCCGTTTTTGGGATCGTATATATACACGCCGTCGCGCGAAAGGCCGAACCACATCCGGCCTTTCGGGTCTTCGGCTATGCTCCAGATTAATCCGGCCCGGCCCTCCCGCCTCGGGGGCGTGGGCACGGGCTGGAGGGTAAAATTTGTGCGGTCGAGCAGAAAAACCTGGGAACGGGTCGTCACCCACACCTGCCCCTTGCTGTCGCGGAAAATCCGGCTGGGTTCGGAGGCCAGGGGCAGCGGCGAAATTCTATGGCGGAGCCGGCTTTGGCTGTCCAGCACAAAAATGGCGCTCTGTTGCCGGGAAGCGACATACCACAAGCCGTCGTCCGGGTTGTGGTGTACGTCGCAAATATCATTTTCATAAATCGTCGCGGTTTCCTGATGCACTTCGGTGTATTGAAACCCCTGCAAGTGCGGATCGTACTTGACCAAGCCGTTATCGGTTCCAATCCAAATCGTGCCGGCGCGGTCTTTGAACAAACACTCGGCGTTCAGGGAAATGTCGCTTTCAAAGGGCAACTTGATTTTTTCCGACCGGTCCAGGTACGGCGTCAACTCCGTCAGGCCCGAGACGCCGGCGATCCACAATCGGCCGCCGGACAAGGGCATCATATCGTGCGGGGTCGGTTCGGGACCGGGAAAATGCCGCACGGCGCCGTTGTTTATACGCACCAAAAAAGTGCCGTTCAGGTAGGTGGAGCACCAGAATGCGTCGCCGCCGGCGGGCACGATATTGGCTAATCCGAACAACCAGGCGCCGTCTACGGGAATCAACCGGAAGGTCTCTTTTTCGAGATGAAATTGGAAAAGGCCGTAGGTGGAGCCGATGAGCACGGCGGTATCGCCGCAGGGCGCCACCGAGGTAATCCGGGGCGGGGTCAGGCGGGCTTCGGGCGGCAGCGATGCCGGGATATTTCCCACGGGCGGCAGGGTAATCGTATCGGCCCGGCCCTGATCGGGGTGAATACGAAACAACTGGTTGTAGGAGTTCACGGCCCATATCCGGCCTTTTTTATCCGGGCAAATACTTTCAAAATAGGCGTACCGCTGGTCTTGTATCCGGTTGGGGTAACAAAACACCCGGTCGAATTCCCAGCGGCCGGGGCGAAGGCGGCAAATGCCATTGGCGGTGCCCAGCCACAGGACGCCTTTCGCGTCTTTGACAATAGTATTCACCGTGGGGCTGGGCAGCGACAAGGTGTCGTCTTTTACCGGAAAATAATGCCAGAACGTATAGCCGTCGTACCGGTTCAGCCCATGCGCCGTGCCGATCCAGATAAACCCCTTCGCATCCTGCGCGATCGCGCGCACCCGGTTGTCCGACAGGCCTTGCCGGTAGGTCAGCGGCTCCAGCAGATAGGCGGGCGACTGTCCGGAGGCGGGCAGGCAGACGGCGAGGAGTAATAATATATAAAGTGGTCGCAGCATGAGCGGCTGCAAAATAGCGCAAAACCCGGTTTGGGTGGAGGGCTTTGAGTAATTTGCGGGTTTGGGTGCGTGGTTTGCAAAAAGTATGGGGTGTGGCCCCAGCGAAAATCTGCGGGAGAAAGGCTTATGATACAGCCTCCACGTTATTTTTTTGAACCACTTTAGTACACATTAGAGCACGTTAGCCGATTTCGAGTGGGTTGAACGACTACTGAGTACGCTCTATAAGCACTTCTTAGTCGGCTAAAGTGCTCTAAAGTGTACTAAAGTGGTTCAAAATTCTCTAAAGTTGTTTAACGTGGCTAAGTAGTCTTAAATTTACTGCACTCAAACGTACATCAAAATGGAGCCGCTCCCGATTTAAACCTTATGTTTGTAAAGGTATACGTGCCAGCCGGCATTTTTCTCAAGCCAGTATTGCCCCGAATAAGTATGCCGGAGCGCTTTAAATATCTACTTCGAAGATGAAAATTTTACTCGCCATCATATTGAGCCTAATGGCCCAGCTCCCGGCTTTTTCACAAATACACGATAATACATGGATATTAGGCTACCCCGGAAACGGAAGCATCTATGGGCATAGTATTCTGACCTTCACCGAAGGAAGTTTGCAAATAGATAGCAACTCGTTGATGAACGATATCGATTTCCCGCAAAACAATTCTGCCTTTTCCAACGAACAGGGCGAACTATTCGCTTTTTTTAATGGGTTGGATATCCGAAATAAGCTTTTTACAAATATGGAAAACGGGAACGACATGCATGAAGAAATAGATTTTTTTACAGGATATTATCTTTCGTCAAACTTCATCACACATGGTTCTATTTTTTTACCCTATCCCAGCCATAAAGACAGTATTCTCCTTCTATACCAAAGCACCAGTTATTTATTGAACGATAATGGGTGGGCCAAGGACATTGTATCTTACGATGTGACGGAAGCTATAATCAGTATCACCGCCAATGGCGGATTGGGAAAAGTCATAGAGCGCAAAAATTCCGTGATCAGCGGTGATACATTAATGGAAGATGGTCTAAAGGCGGTTAAACACGCCAATGGAAGAGATTGGTGGGCACTAAAACCCAGGTGGAACAGCCGGGAATACTATCGCATACTGATTGATCCTTCCGGCGCACACAATTTGGGCACTGCAAGTGTTGACCTGCCTATCAATAACGGCGCCGGCAATTGTACTTTTTCGCCAGATGGGTCAAAATATGTTATTTACAATACCATAAGTACTAATGAAGGATCATATTTAGATATCTTTGATTTTGACCGTTGTACAGGCTTGTTGAGCAAACAGATTCAGATAAAATCTAAAAATAGCTTTGGCGGCGTTTGCATTTCACCCAATTCACGTTACTTATATCACAACAAATCCGACACCGCTTTTCAATACGACCTCCACGCGACCGATATCCCGGCCAGCCGCAAAGTAGTAGCGGTAAATGACGGCTTTACTGACCCTTTTCCGGTACGATTTTATATGATGCAACTCGCTCCCGACGGCCGTATTTATTCTTCTGCAACCAGCGGAGCTCGATATCTGCACGTCATTCACCGGCCCGATGAAGAAGGAACGGCCTGCGGTTACGAGCAGCGCGGCATTCGCCTATACAAATACAACGATTTCAGCGTACCCAACTTCCCCAACTACCGCCTCGGCCCCCTCGACGGTTCGCCCTGCGATACCCTCGGCCTCGACAACCTGCCCAAAGCCTGGTTCCGCTACGAACAGGACACCCTCGACCCGCTGCGGGTGGCGTTCCGCGACCTATCGTACTACGAGCCGGCGACCTGGTCCTGGGATTTTGGCGACCTGGCCTCCGGCGGGAGCAGTACGGAACGCCACCCCGAGCATCAGTACGATAAAGCCGGCATCTACCAGGTTTGCCTCACGGTAAGCAACACGAAAGGCACGGATACGCATTGCAAAACCCTCTACCTCGGTGTGTCGGCGCAGGATAACCCGGTGTTGCAGGCGCAGGTGTCGGTGTGGCCCAATCCCTTCCATGACCGGTTGTCTGTGTCGCTGAGCGCGAGATTGCGCAACCCGGTATTCCGGCTATACGATATGACGGGGAGGCTGGTGCAAGAACAGCGGATGGTCGTGGGCGTGAATGAAATAGAAGCGTCCGGCCTGACGACGGGGATGTACTTTTGGGAGCTGACGGCGGGCAGCGAGCGGGTGCGGGTTGGAAAGGTGGTGAAGTATGAATAATTTGGTGTTTGACAAGTAACTTCCTGTATTTCAAACAAATGAAATTTATATACCCTTTCGCTATTACTTTTATTAACCCATGAAACATATCTGTTGTATAATATTTATACTAATTGCACAACAATATTTCCTGTTGTCTCAAAAACACGACAATATTTGGCTCTCGGGTTACGACGGCGGCTCCGGCTCACCCAATAATGATCTTTTCGGTGTGAACGTTTTCGATTTCTCATCCGGCGCCCTGAGCCTTTATGACAATCAAAATATAGAAATGTGGTTCGACGCGGCCAATTCGAGTATATGCGACACTGCCGGTAATTTACTTTTTTATACAAATGGCGTTAATGTAAACAACAGACTCCATCAATTGATGAAAAATGGCAATGGCCTAAATACGCCGGATGGCACAGATGGATATATTTTACCGCAAGGGGTTTTAGTATTACCCTTCCCCGAACACGAAAATCAATATATTTTGTTTAGCGGAACCAAACGCTTCTATCCCGGCATCAGCCAACACATGGGGTACTTATATTATTCGATAATCGATATGAATGCCGAAAACGGGCTGGGAAAGATCATACAAAAAAAAGTGTTGTTAATCTCCGACACACTTGATGTAGGCAAATTAACTGCTATGCGTCACGGCAATGGCCGTGATTGGTGGATGTTGGTCAATGAAAGTAATACCAACCGTTTTTACCGGATTCTAATCGGTCCTGCAGGCGTAACTATTCATGGGAACCAGGAAATTGGCGAGGCGCAAAAATTTGGTTTAGGTCAATCTGTTTTTTCACCGGACGGGCGGTTTTTTGTGAGTTGCACCGGAACTTTTTCGAATAACACCTGGCTTTATATTTATGATTTTGATCGATGTATAGGGTTACTAAGCAACCAGAGGATTAAATTTTTTACTGATGCAGCAGAGTCGTTGGGCGTTGCTATTTCTGCCAATTCGAGATTTCTATACTACACTTTGTATAAGAAAATATTTCAGTTTGATCTTAGTTCAGGTGATGTTTTTCCATCGCAAAAAACCGTCGCTGTTTATGATGGCAGTCAAAATCCTTTCGGAAGTACCTTTTTCCTGGCGCAATTGGCCCCGGACAACAAAATATACATCAATTGCAATAATGGAGAAAACGTCATGCATGTCATTCACGATCCGGATAAAGAAGGCCTGAGTTGTAATGTAGAGCAACACGGCATACAATTGCCGTGCTACAATTCTTTTTCAATACCAAATTTTCCCAATTACCGCTTGTATGATATGTCCGGTAGCCCCTGCGATACCCTTGGAATTGACGGGCCTGTCGTTGACGTCGCCTCCCCGGAAGAAAATAAGATTCAACTAAAAGTGTGGCCCAATCCCTTCCACGAGCGGTTGTCGGTGTCGCTGAGTGCGAGCCTGCGCAACCCGGTATTCCGGCTGTACGATATGACGGGCCGGCTGGTGAACGAGCAGCGCCTGGTATCGGGCATTACTGAAACCAATACCGGTAATTTGCCGGCAGGGCTGTATTTTTGGGAAATCCGGTCGAATGGCGAGCAGATAAAGGCGGGTAAGGCAGTGAAAGGGCCGTAAAACAACAAGCCCCTACATCTCAAACAAATGAAACCTTTCAAAACACGCCTTTTCCAACATTTCCCTATCGTCCGGGTGTGCGATTTCGATCAGCGCTTTGGCGCGTTGGCGCAGGTTTTTCCCAAATAAATACGCCACGCCGTATTCGGTGACGACATACTGGACGTGGGCCCGGGTGGTGACCACGCCGGCGCCGGGTTTCAGGAACGGCACGATACGCGGCACGCCTTTGGCGGTGCGGGAAGTGAGTGCGATGATGGGTTTGCCGCCTTCGCTGAGCGCGGCGCCCCGCATGAAGTCCATCTGACCGCCCACGCCGGAATACTGGTACGTTCCGATGGAGTCGGCGCACACCTGGCCCGTCAGGTCTATTTCGATGGCGCTGTTGATGGCCACCACCTTGGGGTTGCGGCGGATGACGCCGGGCTCGTTCACGTAGTCGATATCCAGAAAAGCGAAGGCCGGGTTGTCGTCCACGTAGTCGTACAGGGCGCGGGAACCGAGAGCAAAACCGGCCACCGTTTTATTGGGGTGAATGGTTTTGTATTTATTGTTGATGATGTCTTTTTCAAAAAGTGGAACGAGCCCGTCGGAAAACATTTCCGAATGTACGCCGAGGTCTTTGTGGTTGGTCAGGCAGCTCAGCACGGCATCCGGAATGGCGCCGATACCCATTTGCAGGGTGCTGCGGTCTTCTACCAGGCCGGCGATATGTTGGCCGATCATCGTTTCACGCTCGGTTACATTTTCGCCGAAATTGGCTTCATGGATCGGCTCGTCCATATATACCATCGCATGAAAACGGGTGGCATGAATCAGGCTGTCGCCGTGTGTGCGCGGCACCTGCGGGTTTATCTGGGCAATGACGTGTTTCGCGGTATTGACCGCCGAACGGGCGATATCCACCGAAGGGCCCAACGAGCAATACCCGTGTTTATCGGGCGGCGACACCTGTACCAGCGCTACGTCGAGGGGCAAAATATTCCGTTTGAACAACTCCGGTATTTCGCTCAGGAACACCGGGATATAATCGCCGTGGCCGGTATTCACCGCCTTGCGCACGGGGGCCGAAACGAACATGGCATTGATATGAAAGGCGTCGGCGCAATCGTCGTGGTCGACGAAAACTTCGCCGTAGAGGCTGATAAAAACGAGTTCTACCTTGCGCAACTCGTCTTTGCGGGCGGCCAAATGGCGCAGTAAATTGGTCGGCGTACAGGCGCTGCCGTGAATGTAGACCCGGTTGCCGGATTTTATGGAAGACAGGGCTGCTTCAGTGGATACGTAGTTGATTGTTGGATACACGGGAGAAAATTAAGTGTTTTTTTGCGGCGCAAAGTTGAACAATATTTGGGAAACGGACGGGGTATCAATGAACCCGCCTGGGATAAAACCGGCGGCAAAAGTCCTGCGTCCGTCCAACGGATCGAATGACCTTCATCATGTGTCCGGATGACCCGGCCCCGGCGGCCGGCAAAATTCTGCTTCCACCGTAAATCCAAAAAACAGATATTTGACGCCGAAGAAACCTGCCTCTCTACTTTTTCAAAACGAATTACCATGAACATCTTCCTCGCCGAGCTCATCGGCACCGCCCTTTTAATTTTGCTCGGCGACGGTGTCGTGGCCGGCGTCGTGTTGCGCGGCACCAAAAATGAAAACGCCGGCTGGATCGTCATCACTTTCGGCTGGGCGCTGGCCGTCACCTTCGCCATTTACACCGTGGGCGGCATCAGCGGCGCACACCTCAACCCGGCGGTAACGGTCGCCCTGGCAGCCTCCGGGCAGTTCGACTGGTCGCTGGCGCCCCTGTACCTGTCGGGCCAGTTGGCCGGCGCTTTTCTCGGCGCCTGCCTGGTGTACCTGCACTACCTGCCGCACTGGGGTCACACGGAAGACCCCGGCGCCAAACTGGCCGTTTTTTGCACCGGGCCGGCGATCCGGCATACGCCGGGCAATTTTATCAGCGAATTTCTGGGCACCTTCGTGTTGTTGTTCGGCCTCTCGGCGCTGGGCGTCAACCGTTTTGCCGAAGGCCTCAATCCGATGGTCGTAGGCGCGCTGGTGCTGGCTATCGGTATTTCCCTGGGCGGTACCACCGGGTATGCGATCAACCCGGCCCGCGACCTGGGCCCGCGTCTTGCGCACGCGTTGTTGCCTATCCCAGGCAAGGGCGGCTCCGACTGGAGTTATGCCTGGATACCCATTGCCGGGCCTCTGGCGGGTGGAATAGCAGGCGCACTGGCGTATAGGATTTTGTTTTGAGCGGGTGGGCGCCTTTACCTTCCCTTCCTCTGGCACACTTTTTGCTCTAAAAAAGCAAAAAACATACTTTGTTGACACCATTAAAAGCGGCCCGGATACTGGTAGTAGAAGACAACGATCTTCTGCGGGGGCAACTTGCATCTCTTCTGAAGGAAAAGGGCTGTGAGGTGGAAGAAGCCGGCAGCGGTAACACCGCCCTGGAGCGGATTGAAAACGTGCAGTTTGATGTGATCCTGCTCGACCTGATGTTGTCAAAAAATCAGGCTGACGTACAGGGAGTTGATTTCCTGCGGCGTTTAAACGCAAGCGGCAGCAACACCCCCGTCATTGTGATTACCAATAAAGCCTCCAATCAGGCCATCCAGGATTCGTTTGAAACCGGCGCCGGAAACGTGTACGCGTTCCTGCTGAAAAGCCTGATCACACCCGAAAATATTATTCAGTTAATAGAAAACGCTATTCGTTTTCCGCACCTCACCACGGATGCCTCGAAGTACCTGACCGGCAACCATGATATTCACCTGATCCGGGGAATCCGCTCGGATTTGCACTACAGCGTAAAACAGTACATTGAATACTTCGACGATTTTTTGAAAAAATTCAAAGGCGAAAACGTCGATGTTTCTATGTTTTCCTTTTTGGACGATATTTTTGTCGAGTTCAAATCGTACAAAGACCGGAACAAAGTCATGCAGTGGTTCCAGGAGTTTTTACAGTACCCGCTGCAATACCCCACCTTCGTGCCCAAGTTTGAAACGCCGGTTTCCGCCATGGAAGGACAGGTGTTGCGCGCTGATTTTGAAAATCAGGTGCGCACCTTTACGAGTGAAATTGCGCGCCATTTTTACGGGGCCTTCCGCGACTGCGTAACCATTCCCGTACAAGGGACCAATACCAGCGTCTTTGAAATTAACGGCCTGAAAATTTTCAATAATTACACGCTGCATTCTACGCTGCCGTCGCCCTTGTTCCGGGATTTTCGCCTCATGGAAAAAATATCCCAACGCGCCATTTCCGAAGGGAATACGCTGGAAGCGCTGGAAAATGTGTTGGATTTTTCCGCCCGCTATAACCTGGCACACACGAAACGGAAAGCGCTTTTGCTCATGGGCCGCTTTAATCAGGCCCAGGAAAACCGCCGCCGGGCAATCCTTTCCACCGATGTTTTCCGGGCAGAAATAGACGCCATAAACGGCGACATCCTGCTGAACCTGGTGATCGACATCGAGCGGGAATTGGGATTTAACAAGCAATAAAAACCCCCTGAAATGACAACGCCCCTGCCCCGGTGTTGGAGCCGGGTGGCAGGGACGCGCATACGAAGCGATCTGTCAATCTTTTGGGGTTGCACCATGCCCGGTGGTGGTTATGGCGGGCAGCGGTGATCACAAACCACGCTTTACTTTTGGTCCAGTTGCAGGTTAAGGCCGAGGCCGCCGGTTGTTGGATTTTTACCGCCCTCCGCCGGGTTGTTCAGCGGCATGGTACCATTGGATATCACGATTTTGGAATTGGGCGATTGCGACAGTTGCAACCAGGCTTCTATGGCTTTGAACTGCAAAATTCCCGGCGTCAGTCCTTCCGCAATGATCTGGTTGGCGTCGCGCACGCCGGCAGCCTTGATGCGCATACGTTCGGCTTCGCGTTGCTCCTGTTGCAGTACAAACTCCATCCGTTGCGCCTGCTGCTCGGCTTCCAGCTTATCTTCGATGGCTTTTGCCAGACTTTTGGGCAATACAATACTCTTCAACAGCACCGATTCAACGAGAATACCCTTGTCATCCAGCGTTTTCATCATCAGGTCGCGGATGGCAACCTCGATCTCGGCGCGGTTGCCGGAATGCATATCTTTGGCGTAGTATTTCGAGGTCACGTCGGCCACTGCCGAGCGGAAAACAGGCAGAATGACCGTACCTTCGTAGTCTTCACCCACCTTCCGCAGCAGGTCGGGGGCATCTTTTTTGCCCTTCACCCGGTATAAAATGGACACCTCGCTCTGGATCGATAAACCTTCCCGGGAAGGAATGACCAGGCTCACCTCGATGTTTTCCGTCTGTGCCGACACTTTAATGATCTGAGAAGTAAACGGATTGAACGGACGTAAGCCGCTCGTGTACACATTATCGCTGTATGTGCCCAGGGTACGTTTCACACCGAACTCTCCCTGACGAACAACGACACAGCTGCCCAATGACAACAAACTGAAAAGCAGTATAAACAAGTAACCGAAAAAAACGACTCCTTTTTTCATAATCAGAGATTTTTATGTTTAGAAGTATAGTTGGGTTAAAAGTAATACTATTAAAATTCATGGACTTACTTTATGTTCATTGGTTTGACAGGATTTGTCGCGAATTAGCCAAATAGCGAATGCTGCATTACCGGCAATCTGCCGATTTGATCAGCGCCGTTTGGCGAAGCGCTTCCTCCAGATTGGTCGTCAAATTCAGCCAGTTTGCGCTCTGCAAAGCCCGGGAGCAGGCCTCTGCCGCTGAAATCGAGGCATTTTCCACAGGTCTGCAATTGGACAAGGAAACGGCGATGCGCTCTATGTCGTGCAACAAACGCACGGCATGCTCCACTTTTTGACTTAAAACATGAATATTTCGGGAAGCAAGCCCATCTGTCAAATCGAGCTCCACTATCAATGCATCCGCCCGGATAATATCGACCGGTTTTTGGGCTTCCGACTGGCCCTGTTGAGATTGTCCTTCTATTGCCCGCAGGCAAGCGGCCGAGGCTTCCATCAGGCGGCTCGCCGATTCTCGGGCGTTGGTAGCCCTGAACAGGATAGTGTTCATGTCTTTTTCCCGGAAATAGTTGACCAGATCGGTCTGGGAACGCCCGGCTTCCGCCGCAATACGGGCGCCGTCGCAATACAAACCGGCATGTACGATTAAATCGAAAGAAAAATAGATATCGAGCATGCGAAGCAATAAATTGGCCTGGTCGCCACCCCGTATGGCATGATCCAAAACAGAATCAATTGTGCGGGCTTCCGTCATGGCCCATTTCAATATTTCCGGGCTGTCGCCCGTTTGGGCCGCAAGTGAAAAATGGAGGTTTGCCGCGATTAATATGGTCAGAATAAACGTTTTCATAAAAATAAAAAACATTACAATTGTTAAAAATAGTTTTACTTTTATGAAAACAATATTACGCTTAAAAGTTTTACTTCAATCCAGGGAATTATCTTTTTTTTGCAACCAGATTTAAATGTTATGCAAATCCAGATCAAAATACCGGTCAGTGAAAAACTGGCCTTGCGCGACCCGGAAAGCAGCGAACTGGGGAGGAGTATCGTACGCCAGGGGGTTGTACTGATGCAACAGATCGGCTTTGAACAATTCACCTTCCGCAAACTGGCGCTTGAAATCAACACTACAGAGGCCAGCATTTACCGGTATTTCGAAAACAAACACCGCCTGCTGCTCTACATCCTCACCTGGTACTGGCACTACCTGCAATACGTGGTGCTGTTCTCCCTCCAAAACATGGAAGACACCACTTTGAAAATCAAAAAAGTAGTGGAAATTTTATCCAAGGAGCCGCCGGAAGACCTCGATCAGTCGGGTATCGATAAAAAAATAATTTACAAAATTTTCATCGCGGAAAGCAGCAAAACCTACCTCACCAAGGAAGTGGGCAGCATCAACCTGGAACGCCTGTTCAAACCATACAAAGACCTGTGCGCACTGATCGCCAAGCTGTTCCACGACCATAATCCCGACTACCCCTACCCACATTCGCTGGCCAGCACCCTGATTGAAATGGCGCATTTCCAAACCTATTTTAAAGACAACCTGCCTTCGCTCACCGATTTCGGACACGAACCGGACAATGCCGGCGTAAATGCCTACCTGGAACATCTGGTTTTTTCGGCACTCACCAAATAGATTGAAAATCTTATGACTTGATTACCTGACAATTTTGTTCATTTTGTCAGATTTTATAAGTTATAAGTACAGAAATTTCGTTACTGTACGTCTCCGCCCGAACTTTGCGGACTTTTTAAGCAAATACCTTTCTGCGCAATAATTTTTTCCCGTTATGACGATTTCTTTCGACCTGAAAACACCAATTCTTCTACTCTTCCTGATTTTCACCCAAAACCTTTATTCACAGGATGCCGACCGAAAAGTGACGCGTTGTGCCTCTGTGAGCCGTTCGGCGGCGGTTCACAACGTTTTTGTGGACGCAGAAAACAACAAGTGGGTGGCCAGTGGCGCCGGCGTTTTCCAGGTACTGGGTACCGATTTGTCTAATTCGCTGAATCTTGCCCCCGGTGAAAAATCGGCGTTTTCTTACCGGGGCGGCAATGCCGACGTGCGCTGGACGCCGGAGGCACTGCAAATGACGCTCAACGCGGAATTGGAAGTCACCGCCGCCTGGTACGACGAGCGCAACGACTGGCTCTGGCTGGGCACCTCGGAATCCGGCCTGTTCCAGTTGAAAACCAAACCCGCCCTGAAACTGGTAAATAAATTCACCTCCGGTAATTCAAAACTGAAATCCAATACGATAAAAACCATTTTTCAGGACCGCACAGGGCGATACTGGATCGGCACCGACAATGGCATGATGGCCGGCGCCCCCGACAAATGGCGCGCCGAACTCGACGGTTACAACGTGCAACGCGTGCGCCAGTTCGGCGGCGACATATTTATTCTGGCCGACGGCGAATTCTGGGCCGTGCGCGGCGGCGAAAAATGGGAGGCTATTAACCTGAAGGGAAAATCCCTCGAAGGCGAGGCCGAAGATTTCGACCTGAGCCCCAACGGCAACTTGTGGGTGCTGTCGCGCATGGTTACCCGCTACGACCTGGAAACCGACGAATTCGATGTGTTCAGCGGCGCCGAATACTATACCAGCGAATACGGTCTTTGTATCGCCGCTGATTTGGATGGCGCCGTTTGGGTCGGCACCGATGACAAGGGCCTTTACCTGATTGACAAATCCACCTCCCTCATTGTCAATTGTTTGATCGACAAAGAATTGAGTTGCGCCGGCAGCGGAAAAGACGCGGCGTTGAATGTGCGGATAGAAGGCGGCAAAGCGCCCTATACCTACGAATGGTCGGCCCCCGGCCTGCAGGGCGCCAACCCGCAAAACCTGGCCGCCGGCACTTACACCGTCACTGTCACCGACAGCAATGGTAAAAACAAAGCCGCTAAAGCGAAAATCGAAGACCCTCGTATGGATGCGAGCGCCGGCATGAAACAGCCGGAGAGCGGTCCGGGCAAAAAGGACGGCATCGCCGAAGTGACCGTAAAAGGCGGCAAACCGGACTATAAATACAAGTGGGACAACGGCGAAACCACCAACCCGGCCAAAAAACTGACTGAAGGCGCCCACAGCGTCACCGTGACCGATCAAAACGGCTGCACCGCCACGGCCGGCGTGACCCTGACCCAAAAGTTGGCCACCCTCGCCGCTACCATCGTAGAAACCACCCCCATTCCCTGTGCCGGCGGAAACACCATTCTGAAAGTAACCGTCGAGGGCGGCAAAGCGCCGTACCAGTATGAATGGAGCAACCCGCGCATCGAAGGCGCTCAACCCACCGGTGTTCAGGCGGGCACTTACCAGCTCACCGTGGTAGATGCCGCTGGCGGCAAAACCACCACTTCCTATAGCGTGGTACAACCCGCATCTGTCAGCGTCGTGGCTTCCGTGCAGGCATCCGCCAGCACCGGCAACAGCGACGGCAAAGCCGCGGCATCAGCCCGGGGCGGCACGGGCGGCTACACCTACCGTTGGGACAACGGCGAAACCACCGAAACCGCCGTTCAACTCAAACCCGGCCTGCATAGCGTCACCGTTAGCGACGCCAACAGCTGCACCGCAACGGCAACCGTAACCATCACCGAAAATATTCTGCCCCTGCTCGCCACCATCGAAGAGACGGGAAAAATCAACTGCGCGGGCGAACAAAGCGGCCTCAAAGTGAATGTACAAGGTGGCAAAAGTCCGTTCGAGTTCCAGTGGAACAATACCGCCCTCGCCGGTTACCAGCCTGCGGGCGTCCTCGCAGGCGCTTACACCGTGACGGTCACCGATGCCGCCGGCGGCAAAACCACCGCCACTTTCAGCGTCAAACAACCCGACGCGCTCGCTGCAACTATTTCGGTAAAAGCCCCTGCGAGCACCGGCAACGCCGATGGCAAAGCCACGGCACAGGTAAAAGGCGGCACCCCACCCTACCAATACCGTTGGGACAGCGGAGAAAGCACCGACGCCGCTGCCAAACTCACCGCCGGCGCCCATAGCCTCACCGTCAGCGACGTTTTTGGTTGCTCCACAACGGCCACGGCGACCATCAGTGAAAACATTCTGCCACTCAGTGCCACGGTAAACGAAACGGGCAAAATCAACTGCAATGGCGGCAAAACCACCCTGCAGGCTGAAGTCAGCGGTGGAAAGGCGCCATTCCAGTTCCAATGGAGCAATCCGGCCCTGACGGGCGAAAAACCGGCCAATGTGCCGGCAGGCGACTACACCTTAACCGTCACCGACGCTGCGGGCGGCAAAACAACTACCGTTTTTAAACTAAAACAACCCGACCCGGTGTCCGTGACCACCACGGTTAAAGCGGCGGCCAGCACGGGCAGATTTGACGGCAAAGCCCAGGCCCAGGGTAAAGGCGGCACCAGCCCCTATCAGTTCCGTTGGGACAACGACGAAGTGGGCGCCGATGCCGTATTGCTCGCCCCGGGCAACCATGCGCTCACCGTCACCGACGCCAACGGCTGCACCGCCACCGGCACGATCAGCATTACCGAAAACATATTGCCGCTCACCGCCAGCGTGGAAGAAACCGGCATCATCAAGTGCAACGGCGGCCAAACCGTGCTGAAAGCCAACGTCAGCGGGGGCAAAGGGCCGTTTCAATTCGCCTGGAGCAACCCCGCGCTGACCGGCGAACAACCCAGCGGCGTACCGGCCGGCGAATACACCCTCGTCGTGAGCGACGCCGCCGGCAACCGCACGACCACAGCCTTCAAGGTCCGCCAACCCGATGCACTAAAGGTTGTGGCCACCGTGCAATCGCCCGCCAGCACCGGCAACAGCGACGGCAAAGCCACGGCCAAAGCCAGCGGCGGAACCGGCCCCTACCGCTACACCTGGGATACCGGCGAACCCGCCGATGTAGCCGCCAAACTCGGCCCGGGCACCCACACGTTCACCGCCACCGACGCCAACGGCTGCACCGCCACCGGAACCATCAACATCACCGAAAATATTCTCCCGCTCACGGCCGCCCTCGAAGAAACCGCCAAAATCAATTGTGCCGGCGGTAAAACGAGCCTGAAAGTAAATGTCAGCGGCGGCAAAGGGCCGTTCCGGTTCCAATGGAACAGCTCAGCCTTGAGCGGCGAACAGCCGGCCGGCGTGACAGCCGGCGTTTACACCGTCACGATCACCGACGCGGTCGGCACCACGTCCGCGGCAACATTTACGGTGAAAGAGCCGCCTGTACTGGCAGTCACCGGATTATTGGTCGCCCCGGCCAGCGCAGGTAACAGCGACGGCAAAGCAAAAGCCGAAGGCAAAGGCGGTGCCGGAACGATCAAATATCTCTGGGATAACGGCGAAACGACAGCCACCGCCACCAAACTCGGCCCCGGCGACCACACGGTGACCGTAACCGATGACAACGGATGTTCCGCGACGTTCAACGTTTCGGTTAATGAAAATATCCTGCCCCTTGAAGTCGATGTCGCGGAAACCGGCGATATCAAATGCGCCGGCGGCACTTCCGGACTAAAAATCACGGTGAAAGGGGGAAAACCGCCCTTTACCTATAAATGGGACAACCCGGCCTGGACCGGCAGTGAAGTCAACAACGTACCGGCCGCCACCTACGCCGTATTAGTCACCGATGCGAAAGGCACTACCCAAACGGCCGTGGCTATCGTGAACCAGCCTGACCCGCTCGAAGTGGAGATCACCCGCGTGGTGGGCGCTACCACCGAGCGCAGCGCCGACGGAAAGGCTACCGTCAAAATTAAAGGCGGCACGGCGCCGCACACCATCGCCTGGAACGACGGCGAAACCAGCGCCACCGCGTCCAAACTCAACCTCGGCGCGCACACCGTCATCGTAACGGATGCCAACGGCTGTACGGTGACCAAACCCGTCGAGATCAAACAGCGGATTCTGCCGGAACTCAACGCCTCGATGCTGAAAAACGGCCAGACGATCAAAATGGAGCAGCTGCGTTTCGAGGCCGACAGCGCCAGCCTGACCCTGGATGCATTACCTACCCTGGACGAACTCTACGACTTTATGATGGAAAACGGCGATATCGTGATCGAGATCGGCGGCCACACCAACAGCACGCCGCCCGACGAATTCTGCGACCGCTTATCCACCGCCCGCGCCAAATCGGCCGCCGAATACCTGATTGCAAAAGGCGTGGACGCCCGGCGCGTGGTGTTCAAAGGTTACGGCAAACGCCAGCCCATTGTCAGCAACGCCACAGCGGAAGGACGGCGGAAGAACCAGCGGGTGGAGATTAAGATATTGACGTTGAAAAGGCAGTAGCGCCCCATGCCTTTTGGAACATGCCGATGACGGACAATATCCGATATATCGACGGATATTCCTTTACTTTGGAAGCACATTTGCGGGACAAGTTTCATATCGTTCGGCGAGAAGTACCGAAGGACGTTTTTAAAGAGATCGGCCTGCATTTGATCCGGTTGGCGGGATATGAAAATGAAGCAGATATGCAGTAGAAAGGTAAATTTTAAGATGGCCGATGGTGATAAGTTGCGGAATCGCATAATTTTGGCCTCCGACGCTGGCAGGTCGTTAGGACGTGCTGACCTGCCAGTGTCGAAGACCTGCCAGCGTCGGAAGCTAACGAAGGCGTTAATAATTAAAATATTAAAAACCAACGCGCCGCAAGTCTATTTTTGCCCATTTCATTTTTGCCTTTTGCATGCGCTAACCATCCACAACCATGAAAAAATACATCGCCGCCATCGACCAGGGCACCACCAGCACCCGCTGCATCATTTTTGACAAACAGGGCAACATCGTTTCCATCGGCCAAAAGGAACACGAACAGATTTACCCCAGGCCCGGCTGGGTGGAGCACAACCCCGAAGAAATCTGGAAAAACACCCTCGAAGTAATCGCCCAGGCGCGAATCGCCCGCAGCATCAGCATCGACGATATTGCGGCGGTGGGTATCACCAACCAGCGCGAAACCACCGTGGTGTGGAACCGCAAAACAGGCAAAGCCTACTACAATGCCCTGGTATGGCAGGATACGCGCACCGGCGACCTGGTTGATCATTACCAGCAGATCGAGGAAGACGACTGGTTCCGGGTCACTACCGGACTGCCGCTGGCCACTTATTTCAGCGGACTGAAACTACGCTGGCTGCTCGACAACGTGCCCGGCCTGCGCGAAGACGCCGAAAAGGGCATTGCCATCTTCGGCAACATCGATACTTTTCTGATCTGGAACCTCACCGGCGGCCCGAACGGCGGCCTGCATATCACCGACGTAACCAACGCCTCCCGGACGCAAATGATGAATATTTTCAGCGTTGCCTGGGACGATGAAGCGCTGCGCCGGCTGAACATTCCTAAAATCATGCTGCCGGCCATCGTGCCCAGCAGCCAGGTGTACGGTACCATTACCGCCGAACCCCTGCGCAGCATTCCACTGGCCGGCGACCTCGGCGACCAGCAGGCCGCCCTGCTCGGCCAGGTATGTTTATCGCCCGGAGAGGCCAAAAACACCTACGGCACCGGTTGTTTTATGCTCATGAATACCGGTACCAAAGTGGTGCCGTCCCATTTTGGATTGCTCACCACGGTGGCCTATCAGTTCGAAAATGCGCCCGTCCACTTTGCCTTGGAGGGCTCGGTGGCAGTTGCCGGAGCACTGGTGCAATGGCTGCGCGACAACCTCGGAATGATCGGCCATAGCAGCGATATCGAACCCCTGGCCCGCAGTGTGGAAGACAACGGCGGCGCTTATTTCGTGCCCGCTTTCTCCGGCCTGTATGCGCCCTACTGGAAATCGCATGCCCGGGGCATCATTGCCGGCCTGACGCGCTACGTCAACAAAGGCCACATCGCCAGGGCCGCCCTGGAAGCCACCGCTTTCCAAACCCGCGAAGTGCTCGACGCCATGGAAAAAGACTCCGGCATTCAATTGTCTTCCCTGCGGGTGGACGGCGGCATGGTCGTCAACGAACTGCTCATGCAATTTCAGGCCGACATCCTCGGCGTGCCGGTTATCCGGCCGAAAATGATCGAAACCACCGCTCTTGGCGCCGCGTATGCCGCCGGCATGGCCGTGGGTTACTGGTCGGGCTTCGAAGACTTGAAACGCAACTGGGGCATGGATAAAACCTGGACGCCCGAAATGCCTGCCTACCAGCGAAAACAAATGTACCTGATGTGGCATAAGGCCGTGGAACGGTCGTTTGATTGGGAGGAGTGATTTTTGTGATTCATTAAAAAATTAAACATAATGACCACATTTCGACTGTTGTGTTTTTTGACTCTTCTGTTCGTTTTCCATGCTGCAATGGGGCAGCAAATCGCCGATACGGCTTTTACCTATACCCCATTGAACCCAAAATACGCACCGGGCAAAGGCAGCTTAGTGTGGATTGACGAGGCGCATGTAAATTTTCACACCCTGGGTGGCCGCTATGCGCCATTCGGGAAGGTGCTGCAACAAGACGGGTACCGGGTTGGCTCGAACACCCAAACGTTTGACCTGGAAAGGTTGCAATCCTGCCGCATTTTGGTTATTTCAAATGCCTTGGACAGCAGCAATGCCGGCAATTGGAATTTGCCCAACCCTTCGGCCTTCAGCGTCGACGAAATCAAAGCCGTAAACCAGTGGGTAAAAAACGGTGGCCGCCTGCTGTTGATTGCCGACCACATGCCTTTTGCCGGCGCTGCCGAGGCACTTGGGCGGTCGTTCGGTATCGAGTTTTTGAACTGTTTTGCCAACGACAACCGCCGCCGCCGCCTGGAGCGTTTTTTTCCTGAAAATGGCGGCCTGCTCCCCCACCCCATCACGGAAGGCATCGACACGGTGGTCACTTTCACCGGCAGCGCATTTCGTATTCCGGAAAGGGCAACGCCATTGTTGGCACTAAAAAACTATACGCTTATAATGCCCGACATCTCCTGGCAATTTGAAGAAAACAGCCCTTACCTGTCCGGCGAGGGCTACTACCAGGGGGCTTGCCTGCCTTATGGTAAAGGCCGTGTCGTGGTCATGGGCGAAGCGGCCATGTTTTCCGCCCAACTTGCAGGCCCCAACCGCAACATGGTAGGGATGAACGCACCCGAAGCCGGCCAAAATGCTCAATTCCTGCTGAATATTATGCATTGGCTGGACGAGTGAATGTATTTCAATTTTCAAAGGGATGAAGGTAGTTTTTCAACACTTGGAAAACGTATCGTGAAGTTAATTCCCGTAATGAACCATTGATTTTCAGCAAATACCATAAACCATTTTTCTTCCCCCCACTGAAGTACTTTCCAAATAAACACCCTTTTGTCATTCATTAAAGTGTCGGAGATTATTCATACAAGGGCATCTCTTTGTCTATAAACTTTATTACTTCTTTTCCACCAATCTCATAATGGCACTTAATTTTTTGAATATCTGTCCAGACATCCTCGTTCACAAAGTCCTCTTCCATCTTAAGGTCAGAAACCAAATAAAAGTCATTTTCTATATTTAGACTTTTATTGAAATTAAGATACAGCATATGCCGATATGCAAAAATGTTGATATACCTGTCATCGGAAGACTCCAATCGTATAATTGTGTTATTAAAATAATAATCACCTGCCTCAATATCTGTTTTTGAGCCCAAGTAATCCTTTTTTTTCACTTCGCTCCATATTCTGATTCGCTCTTCACCGTAAATTTTAATTTTATTGATTTCAAATATTTTATTATTTAGGTGAGCATATTTGGCCTCTTGAGGATTGCTAACATTTTCATCTCCAAAGGATATTTGCAAGTTATTTACTTCATCATCTATATTTTCACTATAAAAAAACAGCGACCGGATTGTAATATTATAATGCTCATTTTTACATACAACAGCAATGGATATATTATCGTAAGACTTGTCCGATGATTCTAAATCGACTGGGCCTCCACATGATGATATGCATTTAATTTCCCCATTAATCAGGCGTGACAAATCGTTCAAAAAATGGTCATTAATTTGAAAGTTATTCTTTATTATTATCATTTTTTAGAAAAATTAAGAGCGTGTTTAAATTTCAGTGCCGAGGCGAAAGCAAGCAAATTTTGTTTCAGGCAAGGCAAAATTTGCAGCCATAGCCGGGCGCCTATGGCGAAAATTTTAACGCTGCATGAAACAAAATTGGCCGCTTGCAGCCCGGTGACTGAAATTTAAACACGCTCTAAAACCTGAGTTTGATTCATCAAATGAATAGAACACTCCGCCTGCATTTTTCGAAAACCACTTTTCACAGGGTATAAAACAGGAAACATTCGGTTCATGCCGTACTTGCTTGTGATGGTAAATGTAACGGACAATCGCCAAACCGCCCAAACGGGCTTTTATTTCGCCAATAATTTTGACAAGTTTTCCAAACCTTTGTTCCTTTGAGCACATTTGCCCCACCAAAACACTAAAACACTAAAACACCCAAACACTAAAACACCAAAACACCCACCCCCCCAAACACAAAAACACTTGCGCGGAATGAAAATACATCAACACCTGTCTTTTGTTTCCTTTTTGCTCATCGGTACCCTGCCGCTGGCGGCCCAAAAAACGATCACCGGAACCGTAACCGACCAATCCGGTGCTACCCTCACCGGCGTCACCGTGGCGGCTAAAGGATACAAAACCGCCGTTTATACCGACATCCAGGGGCGTTACACCCTGTCGCTGCCCGATGACAAAGCCGGTATTCTCGTTTTTAATTACCTCGGTTACACCCCGCTGGAAGTGGAAATAGCCGGCCGGACGGTGGTGGACGCCGTACTCGAAGAAGACACCCGCAAGATCGGAGAAGTAGTGGTGACGGCCTTCGGTATCGAGCGGCAGAAACGCGAACTGGGCTATTCCACCGAAAAAATAAAAGGCGAGGAAGTGCTGCGCGCCAACGCGCCGAACCTCGTAAACGCCCTGAGCGGCAAAATGGCCGGCGTAAACATC
>CAUJEY010000108.1 GCA_963169325.1 Bacteroidota bacterium | reverse complement strand
TAGACGGTGGACGGTTGACGGTTGACGGTGGACGGGGGACGGTGGACGGCCCGTCGTCGACCGGCGACCGTCTACCGTCTACCGTCCACCGTCAACCGTCCACCGTCCACCGTTCACCGTCCACCGTCGACCGTCTACCGTCTACCGTCCACCGTCCACCGTCTACCGTCCACCGTCCACCGTCCACCGTCCACCGTCCACCGCCCACCGTCTACCGTGAAATCGGCTGCCTCGCCGGCATGGAAGCTACCGAGTGGAGCTGGGCGCCCCTGATGGCCGACTTTGACAACGACGGCTGGAAAGACCTGTTCATTTCTTCGGGCGTGTACCGCGATCTGAACGACCTGGATTTTTTCTTTTATACCGCTGATAGTCTCCAAAAAACCGGCGGCATCACACCGGGTCGGTTTAAGGATTTTGAGGCCTTTGCCGGGAAAATGTCCTCCTACCCGGTGCATAATTTTATGTTTCAAAATACCGGCTCGCTGCAACTGACCGACGTCTCGGAGGCCTGGGGCCTGGGCCAAAAAGGTTTCTCCAACGGCGCTGCTTACGTCGATCTCGACAACGACGGCGACCTCGACCTGGTGATCAACAAACTCGGCGAACCGGCCGGCATTTATGAAAACAAGGCGGCTCAGATGAGTGGCAACCATTGGTTGCAAATCAAATGCAAAGGCACGGCGCAGAACCCGGCCGGAACCGGCGCCAAAATATGGGTGTATGCCGGCGCACAGGTATTTTATACAGAAATAACGCCCGTACGCGGGTTTTACTCCGCCGTGGAACCCATTTTTCAGGTGGGCCTGGGCAAAACGACTGCCGCAGATCGTGTGGAAATCGAATGGCCGGGCGGGAAAATACAGGTACTGGAAAACGTTCCTGCCGACCGGCGCCTGGTGCTCGATATTGCAGCCGCGCGACCCGGCCGTATGCCGCGCCCGGCGCCGGTAAAGCCGCTGTTTGATGCGGTGGAGATGTTGAATTTTACCTACCAGGAAAACGATTTTGAAGATTTTGACCGGGAGCGCCTGCTCTTACACCGTTTTTCGCGCAGCGGCCCCTGCCTGGCTGCCGGCGATGTGAACGGCGATGAAATGGATGATTTTTTTGTCGGCGGCGCTGCCGGCGCTGCCGGGGCGCTATTCCTGCAAATCGCCGACGGGGCTTTTACCCGCATGCGACAGCCGGCCCTCGACGCCGATGCCCGCTGCGAAGATGCCGGCGCATTGTTTTTCGATGCCAACGGGGATTTATTCCCGGACCTGTACGTCGTATCCGGCAGCAACGAGGCGCCCGCCGGCTCGGAGACGTACCAGGACCGGCTGTATCTGAACGACGGATTGGGCAACTTCACCCGCAGTCCGGATGCCCTGCCCCGTGAAGCGGAAAGCGGATCCGTTGCCCGGGCGTTCGATTTTGACGGCGACGGCGATGCAGACGTGTTCGTAGGCGGGCGGGTCGTACCGGGCCGTTTTCCGGAAATACCGCGCTCCCTGCTTCTGTTGAATGACGGCAAAGGCCGGTTTACTGCCGCTACACCCGGTTTGGCGGGCCCGTTGGAGCGGGCCGGCATGGTCACTGATGTCCAATGGGCCGACCTGGACGCCGACGGCCGGGTTGAACTGATCGTGTGCGGGGAGTGGATGCCGGTTAGGGTGTTCAAATTTGATGGGAAGGCTTTTGTTGATGCCACAGCACAATTCGGCTTGGATCAAAGTTCCGGATTCTGGAACTGCCTGTCTGTGAGTGATCTGGACGGCGACGGCGATCTCGATTTTGCCGCAGGCAATGAAGGACTGAACACCCGGCTGCACGCCTCGCCCGGCGCTCCGCTGCGCTTGTTCGCGCTCGATTTCGACCTGAACCAGAGCCTCGACCCCGTGGTGGCGATGGCCGACGCGGGGCGCTATTATCCCCTGGCGCAGCGCAACGAACTGGCTGCGCAAATGCCGAACCTGATCAAAACGAAATTCCAGCGCTACCGCGATTATGCAAAAGCCCCGCTTGAAGAAGTACTGGAGGTGAAAAAACTGCGCGTCGCGCAACAACTGGACGCGCGCATGCTCGAAAGCGCCTGGTTTGAAAACCGGAACGGGAAATTCGTCGTCCATGCCTTGCCGGAAGAAGCGCAGGTGTCGTGCGTCAAACGGATTGTTGTTCAGGATTTTACCCTGGACGGTCATCCCGACCTGTTGCTCCTGGGGAACGAGGCGAACAATACCCCCGAAACCGGCCCCTACGACGCATCGTTTGGCATTTTGCTCGCCGGAAACGGTCGCGGCGGGTGGCAATTTATACCCAACCGGCAGCACGGATTGTGGGCCGGTGGTGAATTGCGCGACGCCGTATTGCTTCGGACAAAAGTGGAAAAGGGGATTTTATTAGCCGGCGTAAACGGCGGGCGGTTGCGCGAGTGGATCTTTCAAAAATAAGTTTTTAAAAATTGTTAACTTTTTGTTTTCCCATAGATATTTTTGCCGAACCATCACCATGACAAAATATTAAATCAACTTTCACATGAAAATTCCACTATGGCTTATTGCCGTGTTGTTTGCAGGCTATACGGTCTGGTGCGTCAATTACTGGCATTGCCGCCAGTGCAATTGCTGCAACGGAGAACCGGCTGCGACAACAGTACAAACCAGCGGAGTACCGCTGTTCAAATGGAACGCCAATCAACCCGAACAGGACGCCAATTTCGCGGCCTGGAAAAAAGACCTGCTGGCAAAAGGCGGTCAGGGCGATACCCTGCTCATTACCGGCTGGTATCGCGCCAATGAAAAGGACGGCGAAAAACTGGGCCTTGCCCGTGCAGAAGCCCTGCGCGCGTTGATGCATCCTGAAATGCCCGACAGCCGCCTGCACCTGGCAGCCAAGAGTGTGACAGACGCCCTGGCAGAAGGCGGACCCGCCCTCGAATCAGCCGGGTTTTCCTGGTCGAAAATGGTGTTAAAAAAAGAAGAAGGCGCCATTATCGAATCGGACAACGCAGTCACCTTCCTGTTTCCGTTCAATTCCACGGAAAAAGACAAGGACCCTGCGGTGGACGATTACCTGAAAAAATTAGTGGACAAGCACAAAGCCACCAATGCTACCTTTAATGTAGTGGGTCATACGGACAATGTCGGCTCCGATGCACAGAACAACGCGCTTGGTTTGGGGCGCGCCAAAGCCATTGCTAAAATCCTGACGGACAATGGTATTCCTGCCAGCCGCATCAAAGTAGAGTCAAAAGGTAAGGCCGAACCGGTGACTGACAATAATACCGATGAAGGACGCCGTCAAAACCGCCGTGTTGTGCTCACCACCAATCGCTAAACTATCAAAACGAATTTAACCATGCTTTTTTCTTATATCATTCTTGCCACATTTATGGAAGACCTGCCCGTTGGGCTGGCGCTTTGTATTATCCCCTTTATCCTCGGCTGGCTGGCTGCTTATGTGTATTACAAGGTAACGGCTCTTCGTGAGGACAACGCATCGCTCACCGCAAAAGTGAATGACCAAACCAATGAGATCACTCAATTGCGCATGCGTATCTCTGCATTGGAATCCGACCTGGAAACCCGCAACAAAAGCCTGCACAAAGCGAAAGATGACCTCATCATGTGTGAAACGGAACGGAACGCACTGCGCGAACAAGTAGGCAGCGACAAAGGTGCTGCTAAAGCTGCCGGAGCCAAAGCCGCCGCGCCTGCCGCGCCTAAAACGGTTACTTTCAGCGGCGCAAAATACAAGTGGGACGATCTTCAAATTGTGGAAGGTATCGGTCCGAAAATTGCCGAATTATTTAATAACGCCGGCATCACTACCTGGGCACAATTAGCCGTCACTTCGCCATATCAATTGCGCGAAATTCTGGACGCCGGCGGCCCGCAATACAATGTCGCCGTGCCGGATACCTGGCCGCATCAGGCCGATCTGGCCGATCAGGAAAAGTGGGACGAACTGAAAAAATTGCAGGATGAACTAGACGGAGGCCGGGCAGAGTAGGGCATATCGAATAATGAACAGGGAATATTGAATAATGAAGGAGCGTAGTGCGCGGTGCACTCTACGCTCCTTCGCTATTTAATATTCGATATTCTATGGATAATAAAATCTTCCCAGGAATGACAAATGACGATTAATGACAAATGACGATTAATGACCCCTCCTAATGACCCCAATGCCCACCTCACACCACCCTCGGCGCCAGCATCTTATACAGCACCGGCGTCACGATCCGCGACAACAACGTGGATGAAATCAATCCACCGATCAGCACATAAGCCAGCGGCGAGTACAATGGGTTCTCCTCTATAGCCAATGGCATGAGGCCGCCAATGGCCGTCAGCGAGGTGAGCAGGATCGGCACGAAACGGATTTCGCCGGCCTCTTGTATGGCCTCGTCCAATGATTTGCCGGCTGCCCGGAGCTGGTTGGTGAAGTCGACAAGCAAAATCGAGTTTTTTACTTCGATGCCCATCAGGGCAATGAGTCCTACGACAACCGTGAACGAAAACGGATACCCCGTAGCCAACAAAGCCAGTATAGCGCCGATAATGCCCAGCGGAATAACCGACAGGACGATGATCGTACTGCGAAAGGTTTTGAATTCCAGTATAAGCACTGCCAGAAGGCCGAAAATGGTGATCATGATGATCGTGCCCATACCACCGAACGAGCGCTGGCTGCTCTCCACCTCTCCGGCAATAACGTAGTGGTAACCTTTGGGCAAGTCCATTTTAGCCAGGTTTTCTCCGATTTTATTATTGATATCCTGCGCAAAATAGCCGCTTTTCACAGAGGCGCTGACTAAGGTGTAGCGGTCTTTATCGTAGTGTGTGATGGTATTCGGCGAACGTTTGAACTCCAGTTCGGCCACCTGGCTCAGCGGTACCGAAGCGCCGCTTAAGCTGTTGACATACATGTTTTTAAAAACATCCAGGTCCGCAAAAACCTTGTCTTTGGGCAGGGTAACCGCGATATTGTATTCGTCGCCGTCGGACGTGCTGAAACTGCCGACGTGAAACCCTGCAATACCCAGGCGCACGGTGCGGTCAATTTCGGCAATCGGAATACCGAGTGTGGTGGCTTTGTCTTTATTAATTTTTACCTGCAAGTCGGTTTTGATGGAGGCAATCGGGTTATCCACATATATCGTGCCCTCTATACCGGCAACCATATCTTCCACTTGTCCGGCAACCCGCCGGAGGGTGTCGAGGTTTTCGCCGAATATCCGGATAGCCACAGGCGCCTCAATGGGCGGCCCCTGCTCGAAATTTTTGACATTGATGACCGCTCCCGGCACGTATTTGAATTTTTCCCGCAACTCGTCGATCAGGGCAATCTTCACAGGCGGCGGTGTTTTTTCCTGCAATTGCACGAGTATTTGACCGTAATCGGGGCTTTCATTGCGCGGGATCACGTTGTAATACATGCGCGGGTTACCGCGGCCTACATTGGAGGTGTAGGAAATGATTTTGGGCGCCGCGCCGTGGCCGGGGTAGACAGAATTTAAAGTTTGAAGTTTGAAGTTTGAAGTTTCCGAATCAGCTACTTGAGAACGGTTTAGGTTGATTTGACGGGCAACCGGGTTGTTTTTCAGTTCATCCGGAAGGTAGGTCGCCAACACCGAATCCACCATTTGCACCACACGGTTGGTTTGTTCAAAGTTGGTGCCGCTGGCTGTTTCCACGTCGATATAAAACATCGGGCGCTCACTGGCAGGGAATACGGCAAAACCGGCCCGCCCGGCGAGACTGAGCACGCCGAAGAAAATGGCGGCGGATATCGCCATGGTCCAGCGCGGATTCCTCAACCCGACGTGTAGTAAGCGGGCGTAAGTTTTGGAGATAGCCCATTTCAGGCCGCGCAGGAAGATATTGCCCCGCGGGTCTTCGTGTTCGGCCAGCAAACGGCTGCCCAGAAAGGGTACAATGGTGAGCGATACGAACAGAGATGCCAGCACCGTGGTCACCACTGCCATCGGCAGGCTTCGTATGAAATCGCCGGACGCTTCGGGCAAAAACACCAGCGGCAGAAAGGCCAGGATGAGCGTGGCGGTGCAACCCAATACGGCCAGTCCGATTTGTCTGGTGGCCAAAATGGCTGCTTCCTGGCGCTTGTGTCCTTCCCGCAGCCAACGTTCGATGTTTTCCACCACCACGATCGAGTCGTCCACGAGGATGCCCAGGGCGATGATGAGGCCGACGATGCTCAACTGATTGAGCGAATAACCGAGTTGGTCGAGGGCAAACAATCCGATGGCAATGGAGAGCGGGATCGATATCATCACCACAATGGCGGCGCGGGTGCCCAAAGGCAGGAGCGTGAGCAGCACCAGGAGGATGGCTATGGCAAAGTCTTTGGCGAAACGCGACAGGCGTTTCCGCACGGAATCGTCCTGATCGAATACCTTATGAAAGTCCATACTGGCCGGCAAATCGGCGCGGAAGGCGTCCAGGGTTTGGTTCACCTGTTTGCCGACTTCGGCAATATTCTGGCCGTTTTTCATACGGGCTGTGACGAATACGCAACGGGCGCCGTTGTAGCGGGCCAGGTGGCGCGGCTCCTCATACGCGAATTGTACTTCGGCCAGGTCTTTCAGGTACACGATTTTTCCGCCGTTGGCAAATACGATGGTGTTGCGCACTTCGTCGATATTTTCGTAATCGCCGCTGGTTTCCACAAAAAACTGGCGTTCGCCCACGTGTACCGCCCCGCCGGGTATGGAGATATTTTCACTTTGCAAGGCGCCCAATACGCGGCTGACCGGGATACCCGCCGCCGCCATTTTAGGCAGGTTGAGGCTGATTTGTACCTCGCGTTTGGGAAAACCGTATACATCGGCGCCTTTCAGGCCGGCTATTTTTTCCAAACGTTCTTCCAGGCGTTCCGCTTCGTCGCGCAGTTGTGCCCAGGAGGCATTTTCTGAGATAATGGCCAGCTGCATCATCGCCACGTCGGCTGCGGAAAAACGCTGAATATCGGTGCGGTACAGGTCGGCCGGCAAATCGGGCCGGATGGCGTTGATTTCGCGAATGACCTCCTCGTGTTTTTTTTCGGGGTCCTGCCCGTGTTTGAATTCGAGCGTGACGACGCTGAGGCCGTTGGCCGAATAAGAGCGCATCCGGTCGATATTTTCTAAAGCATGGAGTTTTGCCTCCACTTTATCGGTGATCTTGTCCTCCATTTCCGCCGGGCCGGCGCCGGGATATACCATAATGATGGTGAAACCGGGCGCTTCGAACTTGGGGTCTTCGGCGCGGGGCATGTTGAGCAGGGAGCCAATCCCCAGGGCCATCACGGCCAGGAACATGATGAAGGTAAATTGGCTGTTTTTTACTGAAAATTCAGCTATTTTCATATCTTATAAGGCTGATTTTAGAAACCGGATGCTAGATATTCGGGGTTAGTCAGGGGAGGCATGACAAAATTATTTGGGCTTGTGGTTGATCCATTGCATCCATTCTTTCATGGCATCGTCCATCCGGTAAACGGGCTCTGCCGCCTGCCCATCCGTTGCTGGTTGTTTTTCAAAAAAATGATGGTCGTAGTTGGGGTATATTTTTACCGTTAAATTGTTTTTACCCCGCCTTAAAAAATCCTGAGCCAGGGTAGCCGAAGGAGCTGCCGTAATATCGGCAGTACCGAAAGCCACCAGAACCGGGATGGTCAGTTGAAGGAGGTAATCCCGCGCCGGTTTTGAAAATGATACAGTCGCTTTCGGGGTGTCGCCATAGGTGTCGTCGGTAGATTCTGCATTGGCAAACAGCCAGACCCAATATTGCTGCAATTGGTCGAGTTGGCGCGCAGCCTCTGCCCCGTCGAGCGTGCCGGCAAATACCTTCTGCTGGATGCGCCGTACTTCTTCGTCGAGCCGCCCGTCGGGGTTGCCGGAATAGTAGATCAGGTGCGTTATTCCGGCATCGAGCGTAGCCAGTTTGGAGCCTACCGTAGCGCCTTGCGAGCCTCCGCATACGATGAGTTGCGAAGTATCCACCCAGGGTTGCCGGGCCAGCCATTGTAGTACGGTTGTTTGTTGACCGATATAATAATCCAAATGGTTGTTGAGCGTATAATTACTTGGAAAGCGACCCGTCGACGGCTCTTTATAACGCATTTGGTCGTCCAGTATGTCTTGGTGTGCCATCACCGGGATTCCCGGTTTGCATACTGTTACGAAATGAAAACTATCGCGATATGCGGCTGTCCTGAATGGAAAAACATTGAAATCATGTTGATCATTGAAAATGAGCAGTGGATTGGGAAGCGAGCCATGGATAAACAGAAATACCGGTTTTTTTTGTTTCAGATCGGTGCCTGCAACCAGAAAACGAACAGAATCAGTGTTGCCGAAAGGGATAGTAAATAGCGTATATCCGGCATCCTCCGGTTTGCTGATTTTTTGTCCGGAGGCCGGCAAGATGAGCCACGACATGCAGCACAGTATGACAAGCATTGTTTTCATCGACAATTGAATTTGAGATAAGCAGATATAATTATTCCTGTGTCAGCCCGGGTTCCTGCATTTTCTTCACCTTCTTCTTCTCCGTTAAATATGGCGCCCCCGAGGTGATCACTTCGGTTACTCCTTCCAGTCCCTGCGCCAAAACGGCCATATTGCCCTCGAGAAAGGCGACTTGTACCGGCATTTTGCGCACGCTTTCGCCATCGGGTTGCAGCGCAAAAACGAATGCTTCGCGGCCATCGCCTTCAAGAATGGCTTCTACCGGCACCACGGCGTAGGTTCGCGCTTGTTTCGGGTCGATATCAACCGTGGCAAACAGGCCCGGCGCAAAGCGTTTGCCCTGGGGCGTTACGCGGATTTCGACCGGATACAGGCCGCTGGCCGGGTCGGCTGCCGGCGCCAGGTCGGTGACTTTACCGTTAAAATTGACGTTGGGATAGGCATCCATCGATACCCGGGCGCTCATGCCGGTGTTCAGGCGGGCCCAGTCACGGTCGCTGACGTTGACTTTAACGACCCAGTCGTCGTTTCCGGTTTCAAAGAGTACAAATACGGGCGTTCCGGGGCCGGTGATCTCTCCTTCGTTCATGAGTTTTTTGATGATCTTGCCGCCCCGGCTGGCGCGGATTTCGGCGTATTGCTGGTTGAATTGTGCAATACGCGCGCTTTCTTTGGCCACGTCCCGGCCGGTAGTGGCGTTTTGCAGGAGTTCGAGCGTGGCGCTGCTGTCGCGGTAAAGGCCTTCCACGCGGGCGAGGTCGCGTTCGGATTTCAGCAGGGCCTGACCGGCCTGGTTCACCGAGGCGTCGATTTCGGTTTTGTCGAGTGCCGCCAGCAGTTGGCCCGGACGCACCACATCACCTTCGTCCACGTAAATTTTCCGGATCACGCCGCCGATTTTGAAGGACAGACGCTGTTCCGACGAGGACGTGAGTATGCCGCCGGCGTGTACGGGCAGGTCGATTCTTTTGGTTTGAACTGGGGCAGTATATACCGGAATCCGCTCGTCGGCAGGCGCTTGGCCGGCAGTGGAGGGTTTGACTTTTGCTTCCTGGTTGCCGCAGCCACCCAGGAGGTAGAAAAGGCCGGTCAGGGCAAATGCAACTAATGTTGCAGGGGCGAGGATGGAGGTCTTTATCTGTTTCATAAGTATTTCATTGTTGTATTGATGTGGGGCGAATTTTTAATTCGCCAGAAACTTGGGGCGAATTTTTAATTCGCATGAAACGTGGGACGAATCTTTCATTCGCCTGAAACGCGAGGCGAATTAAAAATTCGCCCCACATCACATTAGAGACCTGCAGATTTCCGGAGTTCGGCTTCCCGGAGCAGTACGTCTGTCCAAGCCAGCAGCACCTGCAGACGCGCGGTGGTGACGCGGTTTTGTGCCTCTAAAAATTCAATCAGCAGGGTTTGGCCGGCCCGGTATTTATTATTGACGATGCGGAAGGTTTCTTCGGCAGCTCCCTGTCCTTGCCGGGTGGTGATCCAGGCATTGCGGGCAGCCTCGAAGTTGTTCCAGGCCTGTGTGGTTTGTAAGGCGATCTGTTGCTGTACGTCGGTGTATTGGGCGCGCACCTTTTCGCTTTCGATACGTGCCTGCTGGATTTTACTGCGCGTTTGTCCGCCGTTGAAAATATCGTAGGTCAGGCCGACTTGTGCCAGTGCGTAGGCCTGGTCGCCGTTGAATTTATAGCCGAAACCTTGAAAGCCGACCTGGCCGCCGATGTAGGCGTCGGGGAGGATGCGATTGGCTTCGTTGAGTTTGAGCGCCAGTTCGGCAGCGGATTGGCCAGCGCGCAGGGCGGACAGTTCCTGCCGGTCGCGGAGGGCATCTGTGATGAGTTGATCGCGGTCGTAGGCGGGCAGTGGTTGGTGCAGCAGCGAAGTGTCGATCGTAACATCGGATTGCAGATCGCGGTTAATCAGGAAGTTGAAATATGCGCGGGCGGTATTTTGCTGACTGCGGAGTTGAAATATTTCCCGGTCTGCTTTACTGAGTTCATAGTCGGCAGTAGCCACCACATCGCGGGTAGCCACGTTGTTTTTTACCAAAGATTCGTTGAAGCGGCGCAGTTCGGTCAACACATCTTTGGCATTCAACCAGATTTTTTCGGCTTCCAGGCTTTGCAGGTATTGCAGGTACGCTTCGGTGATGCGGTAGCGCAGTTCGTGTTCGTACGCGGCTTTTTGGGCGGTTTTGCCCAGCACCACCTGTTGCTGAATCTGCCGGTTGTAGCGCAGGTCGGAGTTGAACAGCGGGTAAGCTACTTTCAGGTAGGTTTCCTGAAAATTGTTTGGCAGGAACTGTATCTGCTGGTTTTCCAGGGTGGAAAATTGGTTGCTCTGGGTTATATCATTTAAGGTGCCGTACACGCGATTCAGGAGGTCTCCAATCGGAAAATCGATTTTTCGGCCGCCGGCGGCCACGGTGTAAGCGGCGTTGAATTGTACGGTAGGGTAAAAAAGGCTGCGCGCCTGCCGCACGGCTTCCATACTTTTCTGCAGGTCGAGGTTTTGTTGTTGTAAAGCCAGGTTTTTGGAAAAACCCTGGCGTATGTATTCGTCGAGGGTGGGGGAGGATTGAGCGAAGGCGGTTAAGGACGAAATGCAGAGTATGGCTAGCGCAGGCCATAATCGAATCAAACAGACAGGTATTGTTTTCATTTTAAAAAACAGCTTTTATAAACTGAACGGTGTTTAGTTGCCGGTACAAAAAAACGCACGTGATTCGTGCGGTAAAATAGAAAACCGGTGAAGCGGTAGTTTAGCGGGGTGAATCGTAGTATCGTTGGTATGAATGACGCGGGCGGGCCGGGGAAAGGTTACAGGTTGCCGGCCATTTTTACGATCATATCGAACGATTTCAGGGCGAGTTCCTGCCGGATATCTTCGGGGTACATGCGCATTCGTTCGCGTACGAACAGGGAAACCAAACCATGGGCATGACACCACAGGGTGTAGGCGATGGTTTCGGTGTCGGTACTTTTGAAATAACGCCGGTCCACGCAGGCCTGAACGGTCTCTTTAAAAAAGGAATGTGTCGCCAGTCCGAGTTTCCAACATTCCTGATTTTCAATGTATTCCATCGGTGCGCGGGTAATGAACAGCAGGTCGTACAGGTCGGGATGTTTCATGCCGAACTCCACGTACCGGCGGCCGAATTCGACGAGCCGCTCCCAGGGGTCTTCAATATCCGCCACGGGCAACAGATAGTCCCGTTTGACGGCGGCGGCTTCATATTGCAGGGCAAAAAAGATCTCGCTTTTGTCCTGGTAATACAGATAAAGGGTGCCCGGACTGTACTCGATGGCCTCGGCTATGTTGCGTATGCTCACGCCATCGTATCCGCGTTCGCGAAAAAGGCGCAATGCAGCAGCCAGGATGAGCCGTCGCATTTCCTCTTTCTCGCGTTCCTTACGTTGTGTGATACCCATTTTTTTGTCGGCCATAGCCTGATATTTTAATAAACGGTGCAAAAATAATGAACACTGTTCATTTATCAAGTGTTTTAAAAATAAATTCTTGTTTTGCCCCGCGCTCGGATGAATGTTATTGCGCACTAAAAAAATTTACTGAGCGGGGCGTTGATATTTTTTTGGATTTAAAATCAGGAAAAAATCTTATATTGTTCGCGATTCGGCTAACGAAATGTATAAACAACCATTTGATGAACTATATCAATCCCTCGTCGTGCAACCCTCCGTTGCATACCGCGCGGCTATTGGAGCGCCGGTGAATTTAGATCCGGCAGCGTTTTCCAGTCTGCTGAATCGTTTGCGCGATTACCATCATCTGTACCCGGGAATGACTTTCTGGCTGATCGTGGAGTACAAAACCCTGGCAATTTCGGCTAGCGACGGTGATATGGCATTTTTCGGACGAAAGTTAAACACCTTAAAAGATATGCTCCGGATGATACATCCGGATTATGTATTACCCTACTTGCGCTGGCGCGCGGCGGCTTACGAATTGGTTTTTAAACAAAGTACTAAAATCGTTCCGTTGGAAATGGGATACCGGCAGTCGGTGCCTTTACTGGGAAAAGATGGTCAGTATTTTTGGTTTGCCATGTATTCTACTATTGCGCAATTAGATGCAAATGAAAGGATTGTGACTAATTTGCAGACCTTTCACCTGGAAGGGAAATGGACGGAGCACAACCAGCGGCCTTTTGAAGCCAGTGTACAGATTCGCAATTTTTCCGAAACGGAGCTGGATCGGGACCTCATCAGCCAGATGTCTCTTTCACTTATCGATGAATTCACCAATGCCGAGCTCGATTTGTTGTCTCTATACGGCTCCGGCAAATCTGTAGAAGAAATATTGCAAATAAAATCCTGGTCGCGCCACACCTTGCACGAATACAACGCCAACCTGCTCAAAAAAGCAAAAAACCTGTTTGTGTTCGATTTTCGGAATGCCCGCGATTTTGCCGAATACTGTTTGAAAAAAGGGTTTATACGAGGGAGGGATAGGCATTAATCGTCATTAGAATCGGCATTAATCGTCATTGGTCGTCATTAGAATCGTCATTGCTCACTTACTCGAAGGAGCCTAATGACGATTAATGACGACCAATGACGACCAATGACGACCAATGACGATTTCAATGACGACCAATGACGATTTCAATGACGATCAATCACCCCCACATGGGGGTATGAGGATAAAT
>CAUJEY010000107.1 GCA_963169325.1 Bacteroidota bacterium | reverse complement strand
ACGAGGAAGAAAACGCTTTTTTGATGAAACACTTTATGCTGAACGATACAAGTGCGAACGAACCTTTTCTTGGCAGGATAAATTCCGAAGAATTTTAGTACAATGGGAATGGTACCAACATCTTTTTCTTGGATTCAACCTGCTTGCCTTCGCCCTTATTAACCTCAGGCATTTTCATTCTTGAAACCCACTACTGACTCGGTATAACAACATATACGGCAGTCAATATTTTTTCAAAATCTAAACATAAACCGGCCTTTGTTTATAATAAATTTTCGGATAGTAAACTTGACCAAAAACATGTTGAGGGTTTTCTTTTACATGAATTGCCATGCGATAAAATTTTGTCTATGGTTATTGACAACGATAATTTAACTTCTGATAATTGGATTTTCAAGTCAAATAATGAATTATCATTCATTAACAGGATAATAAGCGAATCAAAACCTTTAAATGCCCTTTGCTATAAAATATATCAAGGTTTTGTTCTAACGCCAACCGAGGTTTTCCCTGTATCAATAGTAGGAGAGCACGATTCTTTTTATAAAATAAAACCTATCAAACTCGATGATATTATTTATGAAATTGAAAAGGACTTGTTGGTTCCGATTGTAAAAAGCAGTAGCATATTTCGTTATCATTTTGAGTCAAAAAATTATCATTCTGTATTTCCATACAGATATATTGATGATAAAAAGGTTGAGTTAATTAGTGAATCAGTTTTGAAAGATAAATATCCAAAAGCCCTACATTATCTAACATCTAAATCTGAATATCTAAAATCAAGGGAAAACGGCAAGTGGGCATCAAGTCCTAACTGGTATGAATATTCAAGGAAGCAAAATTTTGAATGTCAAAAAATGAAAAAGATTTTGGTCCCAGGTTTGGCTACTAATGCAAGATATGCATTGGCCGATGACAATACTTTTATTGACCAAGGGAGTTACGGAATAATTTTGAACGAGAATAATAAGCAGTTTGAGAAATTTATTTTGGGAGTTTTAAATTCAAAGTTGTTAGATTTTATTTTCAAATCAGGGTCGGGGACGTTATCTGGGGGATATTTTAGTTACCAAACTAAATACTTAAATGATTTGCCAATAAAGCTACCTAAAAAGTTAAGTGAAAAAATTATGCACGATGAAATTGTAAAAAACGTAGAATTGGTGTTGAAATTGACTGCTGATATTCAAATCGAAACAGACACGGCGAAGAAAGAACAAATGAAAGGTAGAGTAGCCTATGCGGAGCAAAAGATAAATGAAATAGTATATGAGTTATACAACCTAACCCCCGAAGAAATTAAAATAGTCGAAGGCCAATAAAAAACCCCTCCATGAGCATCGCATATAACACCTTATCAGGTACATCTTTGTTCAAACAGGAAATATTGAACACATTTCTTCTTCATATCCCCCATGCTTCAACGCATATTCCGGATTATGCCGGATTTGATGTAGAAAAGATGGAAGAAAACCTTGCTTGTTTAACTGATTGGGCAACAGATGAAATTTTTGATGTGAACGGTGTGGGTAAAATTATTGCACCCTTCAGCAGGCTTTTCTGTGATGTGGAACGGTTTGATGACGAAGAAGAGCCGATGTACAAAATTGGCAGAGGCTTTTTTTATACTAATGGATATGATGGGGCGGAATTGCGAAAGATGAATACTGAACTTAAGGAACATGTTTACCGCGATTACTACCAGCCGCATCACGAATTGTACTTCCACGAAGTGAATAACAGGCTGAAACAGTATGGTGTGTGTCATGTCATAGATTGCCATTCGTTCAACGATGACCCGCTTGGGTCGCTTGTTGCCCATCCCAAGTCGCCGGACATTTGCATAGGTACGGACGAATATCATACGCCGGAATACCTATTGAACTACACAATGAATTTTTGGGCAAGGCATGGCTATTCAGTAGAAATGAACAACCCATATTCCGGTTGTATTATCCCCAGTGAATTTTTCAGGTCGGATAAGAACGTAAAGGGAATAATGATAGAGATAAACAAGCGTCTTTATATGGACGGTGAACAGGTTAATCCAGAAAAGGTCAGAAAGTTAAATATGCTTATGACAGGGTTCTTTGAAAATTTGTGACTGGTTAGCACGTTTTGAAATCCCTTTACCGCCGAGTGTCGGCTGTGCATAATTGCATTTAGCGGTCAGACGACTTTGAGTCGTCAGACCGCTGCCCACGTTGGTCTGACGACTCAAAGTCGTCTGACCAATATCTTCATGCGTATGCACAGCCGAGGCTCGGCGGTAAAGGGATTTTGCGAACATGCGAACCAGTTACTTTATCTTAAATTTCTCCTTAAACCCCTCCAGAGTCAACACCTTCACCCAGGGCTCTCTTTTCCATTTGGACTCTATATGATCCAGACAAAACAGACTTCTTACCCTGTTGACTTCTGCTATCGACAGTTTCGGCTCTATCGGTATAAAATAGTGCGTGTTATCTTCCCGGTTTGGTTCACTAAACCATTGTCCAAACGACTGACAAGATATTTCATCGCTGATCTTTGTACGCGGGCAAAATTCGATAATTTTGAAATCGTCGGTTACCGTATATACAACGTCTTCGCTCATGCCTATCCGCTCTAATTGGTATAAAATCGTAGAGCCGAAAAAACATTCATTCGCCTTGATATTTTTTATCAAATACGGCAAAAACCATTCTAATTCCGCTTTATCGATATGATAAAAAATGGTTTCCAGGTTTTCAGCGCCCTTAAACCCGGTTTCCGTATAGGTAGGAAGGCGCCCCAGCGAATCCGTCAGAAATTTCAATTCACGCCAATTGATACTATCGTTTGCCCTTTGTGCCGCTTCGTCAAATATATCCTGAGACCGGTGCGCCTGATCGCGGTCAGCCATGATTTGTAATCTTGAAATCAGGTTCTGATCGAGCGCATTATGGTATGCTGTTATAATTGCCGTCGTATCAATATTTGCTAAAATCACATCCAAATCTGCGCCGTTTCCCAAGTGACTCCAAAGTCTCCTGTAATCAGCAACTTCCAGACCGGCCTTCAATCCGTGTTTCAAAAACTCAAGGATAAACTGGTCGTTTTTTATGGTAGTGGCGCAGGTAATCGCATCAAGAATGGCTGATCCATTTCTATAGTTTCTTTTAAAAGCGAGGTAATACAGATTGGCGGCGCGTTCCAAATCTTCGCCGGACCGGTAAATTTGTTCCGCCTGAAAAGCCAGCTGATGCGCTTCGCAATTGGTTTGCCCCTGCAAATTCAATCCGGCCGCGTCCTCCTCATCCATTTCCTCCTCCAGTTCGTCCGATTCCTTTCCCCGGCGGATATGCACCTCCGGCTGCTCCGAAGTGCCGGTAATGGTCATCGGAATCCCGATCAGACCGAACGGCGGCAGCCCCAGTCGAAAACGCAGGTTTAAGCGGCCGTCTAAGGAGGTTTGGCCCTCGATGCGCGGCCGGAAACCATGCACTTTCATTTTTGTGCGCGCTATGGTGATGATATTGTTGGCAATTGACGATTTCATCACCACGGCTTTCATCTCTGGGTCGTTGATGCCGTCCTTGCCGGTGGCTTTGCTTACGGCGCCGAACAGTTTTAGTCCGTTCACTTTTACCTGTTCCATTTTGAGGAACCCCTCCCCTTTGATACTGGGGTACACGGGCTCCATCCGATCGTTCAACCTGCCCTGAAGCCGGTATTCCAGCGAAATCAGCCCCTCCGCTTTTTCGGCGGCGCCGGCCATATCGCGAAACATGGGTATTTCCCGGTAGGCGCGTTGTACATCGAATGAGTCGGCTTTTACCGCAAAAGTAAAACCGGCCTTGCGCGCGTTGACCGGCGCATAACTGCCTTCGAAGCCGAATGTAGCCCCGGCGATGTCGAACTTCGTTTGTTCGAGCAGCATTTGCCCTTGTTTCAGGGATACCTGCCCGCTCCCGTTTTGCAGGCGGGTTTCGCCGTACACGATTTCTTTAATAGAGGCCTGCAAGGCCAGTTCCAGGTCATTGGGCAGCAGCACAACGCCCGTAGAGGCGGCTTGCTTGGTCGGTTTCGCTGCGGCGGCAGCAGGTTTGGCCGGTGCGGCGAAGGCCGTGAAGTCGTCGATTACCAAAAGCGGGCAGGCCACGGAGAGTTGTCCTTTCAGCGTACTGCCGCTCATCAGGTGTCCGATGAAGTTTTGGGCGAAGCCGTTCAGGGTAAACTCGTTTTTCCGGTAACGCAGCACAGCGTCGGACAGCCACGCTTTATCCGCTTCGAAGCGCAGCGTACTGCCGGGCACGTAGAACGGGTCGGGGTAGTCGTCGCTGTGCAGTTTCACGTTTTTGAGTCGGAGGGTGCCCTTGTGGCGTATCCGGTCGTAGCGCCCGGCGCGGGCATCGGATTCGGCGCCCTGCACGTCCAGATCGGCTTGCAACAGTCCGGTAATTTCGTAGCCCTCCAGGGCAAATACCCGGTAGATGCGCCCCAGGTCGAGCGTACCGTTTGCCGCGAGGTGGTAGCGCCAGTCGTCGGGGTTTTGCAACTCGGCCGTGAGGGTAAAGGGTTGTTGTTCGAACGTAAAGGAAAGCGGCCGGACGTTGATGGAGAGGTCGCGGTAGCCGCCGCTTTTACCGTGCAGACTGCCGTTTAGCCGTATCTGTTCGATAGGGTTTGGATAGAAGGGCGTTTGCAGAAAACCGTTGTTCCATTCCAAGGCGCCGTCGACGACCGGGAAACGTTTGTTATCCGCATCCAGTACGCCGTTTGCCTGCACATCGGCCCTCATGGCGCCCCGGAACACATAGTCTTGTATGGGTACGGCCCGGGCCAGGTCCTCCAGTAGAAGATCGGCTTTTACGTTTGCCTGAACGACGCTTTTTTCCAGGCCTTTTACGGCCAGGCGACCCGATGCTTGCCCCTCCCCCAAGACGAAATGGAAGGTATCGAGCGCGAAAGAAATATCTTGCAATTTGCCCGTAGGGCAGTCAGAACGGATTTGCGTTGAAATATCCTGAACGGGCATTTCAAAATCCCGGAGTTTGAAATAACCCTTTTCCACCCCTGCTTCCAGGTGGTAGGCCGGAATAGCCGTAATGACGGTATCGGGGCGGGTTTTGCCGGGGCGTATGGCGGTGCGGTAGTACCCGTCGGCGTGGAGTTGCAGATCGAGCCGGCCGTACAGACCGGCGGCCGTAAGTTGCAGGGCGCCGGCGAACAACGCCAGGTCGAGCCGGCTTTGCGCTTCGGTTTTGATATACGGCTGATCGAGTCCCCGGAGATAGAACGTGGCGCGGGTGGGTTCGCCATTTACCTCGAAGCGGAGGGTATCTACCGCTAGGGAAAGGCTGTCGGGGTTCAGGCCGGGTATTCGGACGGTGGCGTTTACAAAAAAATGCTCCAGCGGTGTGGGGGCCAGGTTGTGCTGAACGGAACCGTCGCGCACCCAAAGCCGCACGTCGAGGTCGGGCGCTTCGCCGGTGGCGGCGCGGTAGTTCCCCTTCATGGCTACCCGGATTTGCGATTGCCCGCTGAATTTCGTTTCGGCAAACCACTGGTCGTACTCAGGCGGCAGGGCGGAGAAGATATTGCCGAAGTCCGTGGTTCCCGACACCACGTTCAGGTCGATGTCGTAGCCGTCTTTGAGAATCGTCATGTCGCCCGTGAAATCGACGGGCAGTTTGTTGATAAGCAGGTTATTTTTAGTAAAACGAAAGGCTAAAGAAGCGGTATTGATACGCGTCACCAGGTCGGCTTGTAGTTTGCGTTGCAGCAAATACGCGGTACTGTCGTACACAAAATCGAAACTCGCGGCGCGCATTTCCGATTGCAGGTCGAACTCATTACTGGCGAGGTCGCCGCGGCCCTCGTAGTAAAAATCCCTGGCCTCGATCAGCATGGGCAGCGATCGATCGTGGTAGGTTAGTTGGCAGCGGTTGACAAAAACCCCGGCTATTTTGAGCCGGGTATTGCTGCTGTCCGGTTCCGTTTTATCGGCAGAATTACCTTTATAGATGTTGTAATTGGCCCGGCCTTGTTCATCCACCTGTACGTTGATGCGGGAGTTGTCCAGGTAAAAGGAATGTACGTCGATAGTTTCGCGGAAGAGAGACAGCACGTCGAGACCGAAACCGAGCGCCTCGCCGGCCAGCAGGGTATCGCGTTCGAAGGGCGCCGAGCCGGTGAGGGAAAAATCGTGCAGGGTAAGTGTCAGGGTAGGGAAATGCCGGAAAAAGGAGAGCCGGGCCTCGGAAAAATTCAGTTCGCCGTCGATGTTCGCATTCACCCACTGTTTGATTTGCCTGGCTGCGGTACCGGGAAAAACGATGGGCCAGAGGAACATCAGCAGGAGCAGGCTGACAAGGGAGAGGCCGGTGTATTTGGCGAGGCGGAGGAGGATTTTTTTCATGCGGGGGGTACAGGATTATGCTCACATTACTGGACATTTTCAATTTTAACACATAGGCCACATAGGTTTTAAACCTTTTAAAATCAAAAACTATGTGCCCTATGTGCCTATGTGTTAAAAAATGTCCAGCAGCGTGGATTATGCCTTCATATCTTTTCAACCCAAATATATGCCCGTTTGCTTGGATGTTCGGTATTTTCATAAGTGTAGCGTTCTATTACGTCCTTCAAGTCTCCTTTCAGCGTGGCGCTACAAAACCGAAATCTACTCCGCCAGCACCGTCCCGCTCCCCACGCGATTCCCCCCGGTACCGAGCACGACAAAATGATAAATGCCGTTTGGCAGGCTGTTTCGCTGTATGTTAACGGAACCGGTTTCAAAGCCCTTTTCCAACACTGCCCTTCCGGTGTTGTCATATAACAACAAACGCAGGGAAGATTGCCGGAAGCCGGCGCCCAAATCCACCGTAAAACTTTCGTGGAATGGATTCGGCCTTGCCACCAGCGATATTTCTGTCGCAGAGTTATTTTTCACGCCCGTCAAAATCGGAATGCCGACGGTGTGCAGGGTTTGGTTGGTAATGACCGGTTCGTTGAAATCGAAGTAGATGGCGGCACTGTTGCGTATTTGCAGGCCCAGTGGGTTACCGGCCACTTGTTGCACCGAAAATTGCACGAAACCATGTGAAGCCGCTTCATTGATATTGGAGTCGGGCAACAGAATATTTTCGAAGACAAACAAAAGCGCCCCCTCGGGCAGCACCCGCATCACGCAGGGGTGACTGGAATTGACAAGGCGCACCGAGGCGGGATCCAAAGCGGGCGGCAGCGCATCGCGAATACTGACGTTGAAGGCCGTATCGGTGCCCGTGTTTTGAAAACGGATCAGGTAGGAAAGGGGCTGTTCTTTTTCAATATAACCCTTGTCCGTTAAGCCGGCGGGTATACCTTGTTTGTCATTCGGGTCGAAAGCGCCGATATTGGGCTGGCAGAATTTATCGGTAAAAGGTCCCGCTTCGTCTTCACTGAAGATAGCGAGCGGTTCGGAACCGGGCGCGGCGTCGCAGCCCCGAATGACGGTGCGAGAAACCGTGTTGAAGGGATATTCCGGCGCCTGATCGGCGTAAAAATGAATGTCGCCGGGTACGGATGCGATTTTAGTTGAAAAAGTCCCGCCCGCGGATAAAGAGACCGAACCGGAAGCCGACACGCCGTAATCCGGGTCGTTGGTAAAGCCGGTATGAAGCGCATACCAGTCCAGCGGAGCGCTTGTGGCCGCGTCGCCGATATTGTGTATGCGCAATTCAATGGAATCGCCCAGACAGGCCGCATCGGTCACGATATGCGGACCCGTCAGCGGCGGGCAAAGTTCGTCGGGGTAGATGTGCGCTTCTAAACAATGCGTATAACCCAGCGGGGCAAGGCAGGAGGGTTTAATGACCAAATTCATACTTCCCACGGCGCCCACGGACAAATTGCCCAACTGGAAAGTATAACTGTTCCCGTTTTGAGCGGATACCGGAAGAGACGCGCTGACGAACTCGAGCAGCGAGTCGAGCGTAATAGTGACATAAGCATTTTCTGCCGGCAGTGTGCCTGTGTTTTCATACCGCACAAAAACGGGACTGTCGAAACACCTGCGCAGGAACGGCGCGCTGACCGATACGGTGGCCAGGGGACATTCGGTGAGAATGCGTAAACCGATGTCGGCGGAATCGACCACACCCGTTTGTGTGCCGGCGGAAATATTGGCAGTGGCGTTGCAACTCAGCCAGTAATCGCTGGGCGTCACCACCGAAACCTGGTAAGTGCCGTCGTCCACCGTGCAGCGGTATTCCCCTTGTGCATTGGAATAGCCGTACACAGTTTCGTTGTTATTGCTCACTTTCACCAGCAGGCCTTTCATCAGCGAATCCGGCTGGGCATAAGTACAGTTGCCATCCACGTCGAACCAGGCTTTGCCGGTCAGTAGTTTGACCTGATCGGTTGGGTTAGTCGTACGGTACAATCCGTCGGCAGTTTGTGCAACGAACAAATGCTGCGCGGCGCCCATGCTCATAGGCGTACCATAAGCGCCGCCATCCGGATTTGGACCCGACAGTTGATTGAACGTAAGTCCGCCGTCTACCGAGCGAAAGACCAGATTATTGAAATAATCATACAGAAAAATATGGCCGGCGTTGTTTACTACCGGATTAGTCAGGTTGAACGTGTTATTGATCGGGCGCGTATCCCAGGTAAGTCCGCCGTCGGGCGATACCATCAGTTCGTTATTGAACGTGATCCCATACAGCAGGCCGTCGGAGGCAAGCGTCACACTGCCCGACTGAAAACTTATATCGGATATTTTGGTCCAGTTCAGGCCGTTGTCCGTAGATTTAAAGGAGCCGCCGAATCCAAAACTCAACATACTGCCGTCCGGGAGGAAAAGTAGCGTTTCGGGGGCGTAGGCAGAATATAACGTCCAGTGCTGCCCCGCGTCCTGAGATGCGTACAACCCGGTATAGCCGGCTACAAACACGGTGTTGGAGAACGGATGGCACCATATCCCCTGAAAGGAAGACTTATTGATCCCGGGCGGGAGCGGCAGTACTGCATTCGTTTGACCGGATTGGGAGAATCGAATCAGGTTAATTCCGCTCCAGAGATACCAACTGCCGTCGGGAGCGGCGGTCAAGATTTGATTTTCAAAAAAAGAGAGGTTTTCATCCGATAGTTTGTCCCAGATCAAATCCCAGGAATTGCCGCCGTCGGCAGTGTAAAACAGGCCGTCGCCGGTGCGCGCCAGAATACGTTCGGCGTCGAGGTGTATGATATTGTACATGGTCGACCGGAAAATATTGTTGGCTGCAAACTGCCAGGTAGCGCCGTTGTCGGCCGTCGCATAAAGGCTGCCGGTTTCGCGCAGGGCGAACATTTTTCCGTCGATGGGGCCGCTGAATGCCTGAAAAGCGTTGCCCGACTCATCCGTCAGCGGCGTCCAGGTATTTCCGTTGTCGTCGGAATATTTGGAAATATACCATTCATGGGCGAACAGGCGGCCGGTCGGGCTCACCCCTACCGAGATTTCGCGCGATGAATTATTGAAAAAGGCGCCGAGGCTGGTCCAGGTGGCGCCGTTGTCCAGCGTGCGCCAGATCAGGTCTTCCGCACCTACAAAAACGGCGCCGTTGGGCGAGAAAGCCATTTGGTAGGGCCGCAATCCGGTACCCTCCAACACCATCGTCCAGGTTTGCCCTTCGTCCGGCGAGCGCCACAATTTGCCGGGTTCGCCTGTTGCCGGGTATCCGCCCCAGGCATAAACATCGCCGTTATTCGGATTCCGGGCAAATCCGCCGGTAGCGTCTGCAGAGTCGGACACCACCGTCCAGGTCTGTCCGTTATCGGTGGAGCGTTTGATTTTGTCGGAATAATCGCCGATCAGGATTTCGCCGCCGGGCAAGGCGTAAATCGATTCGTGGAAGATGTTGTTGTTCAGCAAAGTCCAGGATACTCCATTGTTGGTGGAGCGGTATAATTGTTGGCTTTTCCCGGCATACATGTTGCCGTCGGCGCCGACCACTAAGGGCCAATACCAGATATTGGCCGGGGTTTGCGGCATTTTTTCCCAGGACTGGCCGCCGTTTCCGGAACGGTAAAGCGCATTGCCGGATTCAACAGAAAAGATATATCCGTCTTTACCGGGGTACACGCGGTAACCACCGCCGGAAGGGCCGTTCAGTTTTTGCCAGCTGAGTTGGGCGTTGAGTAGTAAGGGCAGGGAGAAAAACAGGAGCGAAAGCAAGGTAAAATTTCTCATTGGGAACAAGTTATGAAAGGTTATAAAAAAGGTAATAAAGTCGAAAAATACGCCCTTGCCCGCCATGCTCAAACGGCTCCGTCTTCTGGGTCGACCACCGGCCCTGAAAGATAGGGCGTTCAAAAGTCCGGAGGCTCTACGCTGTTGTTTTTTGCCTGTTCATGTTCAAGCAAAAGTAACCCGGCCAACTTAACACGCCAAGAGAAAACGTTAACTTTGTGAGATGGAAAATCAAGCCGCTGATACGAGCGCCACCCCAAATCTCCGCCTCGCCGAACGGATTGCCCGGCAACTGTTCGAACAAGGACTGCTTGTTGAAACGGATCGGGCGCTGTTTGTCCAAAATCTCGCCGAAGGCAGGCTTCGCGAGAGCGACTGGAAGGTGGCGCTGGCATGCCCACCTGCCCCAATATCAAAATGACGATAATCAGCAATTCCCGGTTTGCACGATCGACCCGGTTTTCGAGGTGTAGTCTGCGAGGCACGAGCAGGCGACATCTCGAAAACCCGCTAAGAATACACCATTTGAGATTGAAAAAAGTGTCGTTTCAACTGTTTTTGAGATGTCGCCTGCTCGTGCCTCACAGACTACACCTCAAAAACCGGCCATGCCCGACAAACCGAGAATCATTAGACACTAATGACGAAATGACCCAATGACAAATGGCCCAATGACGATTAATGACGATCAATGACGATTAATGACGACCAATGACGATTAATGACGACCAATGACGACCAATGACGATCAATGACGATCAATGACGATTAATGACAACAATGACACAAATCCCCCACCTCCTCGCCCTCGAAATAAACGCCTTCCGCGGCGCTACCCGGCCCTTCCGGCTTGCCTTCGACCCGGGCAAGCGCATCACCCTGATTTTTGGCGATAACGGCACGGGCAAAACCACCATCGCCGACGCGCTGATCTGTTTGTGTACGGATCAATACGGCTCCCTCGACGATAAATCTGGCGCCGACAAGGGTTTTCTGCTCGCCCAAGGGCACGAGCCGGAAGAGTTATATATTCAACTGGATACCGACCGAGGAACGTTTATGGCGACCCTGGCGGGAAAAAAACTAAAAAAAACGCCCCCTACCCTGCCGCTTACCCTCCGCCACCTCCGCCGGAGCAGCGTCATCGAACTGGCCACGGCCGCACCGGCCCAGCGTTATGAGCAATTAGCCGGATACTTCGACCTGTCGGGCATCGTGAAAAGTGAAGAGGCTCTGCGCAATCTCGCGCGCAACACCCGCGCCGAACGCGAACAAGTGACGCGCGCCCTGGCCGGCCTGGAAAACCTGCTGGAAGTAACCTGGAAAAACGAGGGCTCGCCCGGCGACGGCTGGGAGGCCTGGGTCACTGCCGAACTCGCTAAAGACCCCGGCGCCGAACAAGCCAAACTGAACGCCCTCCGCGCAGCCGGACAAGCCTGGGAACGCGCCGCCATTGCCCTGGAGAAACTCCACGACACCCGGGAGCAAGGCGTCTCGGCCGCCGAAACCCGTAAAATCAGCGAACACCGGCTCGACGAACTGCAATCCGCCTCGGCCCAAGACCCTGGCCTGCTTCCCCTGCTCGAAAAAGCGCGGCACTACCTGAGCGCCACGCCCCACGATCCTCAACACTGTCCCCTCTGCCGCCAACCCGCCGATCATGCGCGCCTGCTGACTGAGTTGCAAACCCGCCTCGACGGCATGAATACCCTGCGCGAGGCCGTCGCAGCAGCCGATGCCGCCCGCGCTGAACACGAACGCCTGCAAACGCTCTGGCAAGGCAGCCTTGATTCCCTGAATACAGAGATTACCCGCCTGCTCGACACCACTGCCCCGCTCGATAACGCGGCGGCCTTCACCGAATCCTTGCTCGCCCTGCAAGCCGACGGTCTCACTCCCCGCCGCCGCGCCGACATTTTTGGCGAACTACACCCCACCCTGTCCGGCTTCCTGCAAGGCAAATCCCTCGAAGCGGAACACATCAGCAAGGCGCTCGACCAATACAACCTCCTCTTCCAGAACTGGCGCGCCGTACGGGCCGGCCGCGACGAAGCCGCCGCCACTGCCACCCTGCTCGACGCCGCCGAAACGGCACTCCGCGTGGTGGAATCCACCCGTAAGGAATACATCGAAAATGAACTGGCCGCCATTTCCAGCGAAGTGGACGCGCTCTTTCAGGCCCTGCACCCCGGCGAGCACATTGGCGACGTGCAACTTTTCCTGAAGGAAAAAGGCAAAAACTCCCTGGAACTCACCGCCCGGTTCCACGGCAAAGCCGGTGTCGCACCGCAGTCGCTGTACAGCGAATCGCACCTCGACACCTTGGCGCTATGCATCTTTTTAGCCTTGGCCAAACGGTATGACGGCGCCTCCACCATCCTCCTGCTCGACGACGTGCTGGGCGCCTGCGATGAGGCGCATATCGGGCGGTTTATGCAGGTATTGCAGGAACAAGCGAACTATTTTGCCCATATCGTGCTGACGACGCATGACCGGCGCTGGCTGGAGCGGTATGGTAGTTCCGGAGATATTCAGTTGGTGGAGTTGTTGCCCTGGAGTTTGAAAGAAGGGGTGGGAATTTTGAATATCGAACACGGAATGTCGAATTTTGAAGTAGCGTAGAGCAGTCCAAAATGCCGGTTCATTTTAAAAAATAGAAATATGGCTTCCGACGCTGGCTGCATCATAAGTAAACACAAAAATATTTTAACACATAGGCACATAGAACACATAGTATTCCCACTATGTGCTCTATGTGCTCTATGTGTTAAAATTAAAATCTGCCATGTTTGCATGTAAAACATAAAATCCCTTCGGGATTACCAAACATCTCCCTGCCGAATTGCTTGTCATCCCGCAGGGAACCGTTCGCTCTACGTTGGGGAAAACAAACGTATATGCCCGGCGTAAAGCGGACGGTTCCCAAGGCACTACGCTACTATTTTATTGCTTGTTTTGTTACCGGAACCTCCCCTTAACCCGGGTGTCATGCTGTAAGCATCTGAACAAGCGGTTACCAGCATTTTGCTTTGAAACGGGACACATTTGTCCGTTTTTAATGGAAAATCGAGTTGCATGTTTAAGCAGATACTTACAGCATGACACCGGATTTAGAAAGATTCCGTTCATAACGAAGGCACATCGTCCCTGTCGTTTGAAACACCATTTGCTGTAAGCATGACACGCGGGTTAGGGGGCGATTCCGGTAACTTACCCGAGGCAAATTTCGATTCATTCTCAATAGCCGCCAACAGCAAATGCAAGCGCAAAATAACAGTAACTTGCCGCCCAATTTTAACATATTTGCTATGCCTGACCAAACCGCTTCCAAACAAGCCATCGTCGTCGGCGCCGGACTCGTCGGCGCCCTCTGGACCGTTTTTCTCGCCCGCCGCGGCTACCAGGTTGACGTGTACGAACGCCGGCCCGATATGCGCGCCAGCGCCTATTCCGGCGGACGATCCATCAACTTAGCCATGAGCGTGCGCGGCTGGGCCGCCATCGACAAAGCCGGCATCCGCGAAAAAATTGAAAAAGTAGCGCTGCCCATGCCCGGGCGTATGATGCACTCCGCAGCAGGCGAACTGACGTTTCAGCCCTACGGCAAAGAAGGGGAAGCCATCTACTCCGTTTCCCGGGGCGGACTCAACCTGGAGTTGATCAATATCGCCGCGAGCTACCCGAATGTCCGGTTTCATTTCGAACACCGCTGCGCCGACGTCGATTTGCAAAAACCCTTCATTACGTTTGAAGATATGCGCACGGGCGAGCAAAAAACCGTGGAAGCCCCCCTGGTCTTCGGCGCCGACGGCGCTTTCTCCGCCGTGCGCTACGCCCTGCAACGCACCGACCGCTTCGACTATATCCAGCGCTATATCGATCACGGCTATAAGGAACTGACTATCCCGCCCGCCTCCGACGGCCGGCACCGCATGGACCCCAAAGCACTGCACATCTGGCCGCGCGGCAACTTTATGCTCATTGCATTGCCCAACGCCGACGGGAGTTTTACCTGCACGCTGTTCCTGCCCTTCGAAGGCGAAGTGTCGTTTGAGCACCTGACCAATGATGACGCTGTGCGCGACTTCTTTCAGCGCTATTTCGCTGATGCCGTCCCACTCATGCCGACCATGCTGGAAGATTTTTGGGAAAACCCGACCGCCTCGCTGGTCACTACACAATGTTATCCCTGGCAATGGCAGAATCGCATCCTGCTCATCGGCGATTCGGCGCACGCCATCGTGCCGTTCTATGGCCAGGGCATGAACGCCGGCTTCGAAGACTGTACCATTCTCGACTCCATGTACGACGCCTACGGCGGCGATTGGTCGCGCATCATTGCCGACTTCTCCCGCGACCGTAAAAAAGACGGCGACGCTATCCTCGAACTGGCGCTGCGCAACTTCATCGAAATGCGCGACCTGGTGGGCGATCCCAAATTTTTGCTGCGCAAAAAAATCGCCGCCCGCCTGCACGAACGGCATCCCGGTTTCCTGCCGGTATATTCCATGGTGTCATTCAGCAACACGCCCTACCATATCGCCCTGCGCGAAGACGACCGGCAAAATGCCATGTTTAAGGAGATATTGGCCATTCCGGGGGTAGAGGGGAACTGGGATGGAGCGGCCGTGGAGCAGCTGTTTGAAAAATGGAAGGTTATGGGTTAGGCGTAGGGGGCAAGCCTCGCGATAGGCATATTTTGTTTCCCCGGACTTTATCGTTATTTTTGTCAAAAATTTCAGTCCATGCCGACGACAGCCGAAGCGCAGGCCATTACAAAAAAATCCAAACGCAAAGTGCCATCCTACCTCATCAAGGAATGGGTGTACGATACCCCCGTCTATTACAAGGGCTATCGGGAAGTGATTAAAAAAAATAAAACCCCGGAAGAAATCATGGCAGACGGTATGCTTCAAGCCATTTTGAAAAACTGGCTTCATCTATTTTTAGGCGCCCAGCTCAATCTTGATAACTACTGGGTACTGACCGGCGAAGTCGGTTCGCACATCGCCCCCCGCAAAAATGCCTCGCATGACCTTGTAATTATAGAAAAACGCCTGCTTCCGCCGGGAAAAGTGTCTAACCGCTATGCCGACGTGCCTGCCAGGGTTGTGATCGAAATTGATACCACCATCGAATACGGCAACGATTTGCCGGTAGAACAATTTGTCCAGCAGAAAACTCAACAAACACTCGATTTCGGCACCGAAAAAGTGATCTGGATATTTACCGCGACGCAAAAAGTAATGGTCGCCACCCGCGACGCCGACTGGACCATCAGCGACTGGAATAAAACCATCGAGATACTTGACGGGGTATCATTCAACATGGCTGAGTTTATCGCAAAAGAGGGAATAAGTTTGGATCGACCGGAGGGAAATTCCTGACTTGACGGAAATACAACACGACTCCCGTTTATTCGAAAACTGTTAAATTTTTTAACTTTAAAATACTTTGGCAAAACACCCCGTTTTGTCCCTGTTTGTAGCGCAAACATTTTCTTCCCGGGAATTTTACAATCCTTTTCTTTTTGACTGGCAACGATTGTTTGCCGGCCCTCTCTCCCTTTTCCGATTCAGAAACACGGTATTTTAATATTATTTCAACGAAGTTACTAAACACAACCACTGACATGAAACACCTGCTTTTCATGCCGGCGCCCCGCGTATGGGGTTGCCTGTGCTATCTGTTGCTGCTGACCGGCATTGCCGCCGCGCAAACGCCCGATCCGGAACCGGTCGAAGCAACGACAATCGACCCGAACGGTCTTCCGCTCGACGATTTTACCCACCGCGAAGTGGTGGCCCAACACACGGTGCTGAAGTATCCGCCGGTGCGCGAGTGCGACATTTTATGGGAGAAACGCCTCTGGCGGGTGATCGACCTCCGCGAAAAAATGAACCTGCCCTTCGCGTATCCCCAGGCGCCGCTGGCGCAAATTCTGGGTATGGCAGCGCTCGACGGCGATCTTACGGTATATGACCCGGGCGACGATCATTTTTCCACCCCGCTCAACGCCGAATCATTGCGAAATATCCTGTACAGCACGGACTCTCTGGTCACCGTCGATCCGGTTACCTATCTGGAAACGCTCCAGGTCGTCTCCAATGCGCCGGATTGGGCAGCAGTAACCCGGTTCCGCCTGAAAGAAGCCTGGTTTTTCGATACCCGTACGGGCACGCTGCGTTTCCGCATTCTGGGTATTGCCCCGCTGATCAATATCACCAACAGCGAAGGCGATTTTCTTTATGAAAGGCCGCTATTCTGGGTGCATTATCCAACGGCGCGGACTTTTCTCGCCCACCAGAAGGTGTATGCCCCCGGCGACAACCTCTCGGCCACCCTCACCTGGGAAGATTTGTTCGAAATGCGGTATTTCGCCTCCACTGTGTACAAGGAAAACAATCCATACGACCGGCGCATCCAGGACTACCTCACCGGCGTAGACGGGTTGCACCAAGCGGCTAATATTGAAGATGCCCTGTTTAACCGCGAACACGACTTGTGGAGTTGGTAAAAATAGTTATGAGTTATGAGTTATTTTACCCGGCATAACTCATAACTCATAACTCATAACTCATAACTATTTTTAATAACTCCTGCCGATTTCAGCAACTTCAGCACCGCCAGTTTATAGGTAAATACCTGTTGCCAATAGTTGGTTTCCGCTTCGGCTTGTGCCGTTTGGGCGTTGAGCAGGTCGTTGAGCGGCGCCATGCCTTCTTTGTATTGCAGCATAAGTTTATCGGTGATTTCGCGGGCCAGCGCAACATTATCTTCCTGCGTGCGCAGCATCCGGATAGCGCCCTGGAACTGATCGCGGGCCTGGTAGAATTCCAGTTTTTTTGCCGCTTCGAGTTGCCGGCGGTCTTCTTCGATTTTTTGGGCTTCAATGGCCATTTGACCGGCTTTATGGCGGCGACGGAAACCGTCGAAAATGGGCACGTCCAGTTTGAACCCTACGGCGGCGAGTCCGTACCAGCGTTTGGCAGGGTCGAAAAAGTTAGCATCGGAGCGCTGTGCTTGCAGGGCGCCGAGGGCGTAGGCGCTCAGGCGGGGCATTACTTCGCCGCGCAGGCTGTGGCTTTGTATCCGGTTCAGTTCCAGTTGACGCTGCAGGAGGCGGTATTCGGTGGTCGATTCCGGTTCCAGGGTCAGCATTTGCCAGCGGGACGAGTCAGCCGCCGGGTTGTCCATTTCTCCCGTGGGTGCTATGGCATCCTCATAGGGTATGCCACAGAAAAATTGCAGGGTCAGGTGCAAGGCCCGAATGCCGCCGTCGAGGCTCTGCCGCTGGGTTTCCAGATTGGTCCGGGCCACCCGGATTCGTTTGACGTCGGTTGGCGTGGCGTAGCCGTTGGCCAGCTGGAGTTCGGCCATCCGTTGCAACGCGTCCAGTTTATTCAAGTTGGCGCTGACCGAGCGCAGGAGTTGTTCCGTTTGCAGGGTTTGGTAATAAACCATGGCCGTATTGTATATCACCTCTTCTTCGGCACGGGTGCTGAGCAGATCATACAGGGCGCGGCTGGTATTGGCCGCAGGAGCCATGCGGCGGGCGGACTCGTTATAAATGGCTTGTTGCACGTTTACCGTGCCGGCAAGTTGCCAGGGTTGGCCGAAAGTGGCCGGCACGTAGCCGCCATCGGGGCCGCCGAACAGATCGGCGGGTAAAAACTGGGTAGGCAACACCGGAAAATAGTCGAAACCAACGCCCGCATTGATCTGGGGCAAGGTAGCGCTGCGACCTTCTTTGAAGCGCAATTCCAGGTGCTCCCGGTCAAGCCGGGTCTTTTTGAGTTGTGCGCTGTTTGCAAGGGCCAGTTTGAGCGCTTCGCTCAAGGTAAGCGAACGGGGAGTAGGTTGAGCATGCATGGTTGCCACGACAACCCAGCAAGACAAAAAAAGTACAAACATTTTCATGGGGCGAAGGTAAGAGCCATTTGCCGTTTTGACCCGATGATTTACCGCACCAACGTCACATCGCCCATCAACCGCACTTCCCGCCCGTCGGTAAATTGCAGCACAACACGCCAGAGGTAAACACCCGGCGGCGCTTCATCGCTTCCATCGGCGCCAAGCCAACCCGCTGAAGGATCGTTTACCGGAAAATTCCGGTTTTCAAACCACAGCCGGCCGAAACGGTCGTACACGGAAAGCAGGGCTACGGCACGAATACCCGCGCTGCCGAACACGGTAAACACGCGGTTCTCTTCGGATTGCGCCTGCGGCGCAAACACATTGGGCAAATAAATATCGCGGTCGCGGCTAACCGTGATCCGGATATCGTCGCTGGCGATACAGCCGTCGGGACTGATGCCCGTGAGCCGGTAAGTAGCGCTGAACGGCGGCACTATCAGAATTTCCTGCGAAGACACCCCCATTATGCCTTGGGCAGGCTGTAAAAACAACGAATCGACGGGTGGCTCGATTCGTGGAAAAAGCCGCAGGGTATCGCCGGAACGCAGGGTGGTGTCGGCTCCGAGATCGAGGGTAAACGCCAGGCCGGTGGGCAGAAGAATACCCGCCACCTGGGTACAGGAAGCCGCGTCTGTGATCGTCAGGAAATAGTTTCCGGGCGGCAAGCCGGTCCAGGTCGTTTGCCCGCCGGGCAGGCCGTTGTTCCACACAAATTGATAGGGCGGCTGGCCGCCGCTGACCGACTGAATACTGATTTGGCCGGTATTTTGCCCAAAACAGGTTTCGCCAACGGCGGTAATCATGGCCGCAATGGGCGGCGGTTCTGCAAGAAACCGCTGTATGGTGGTATCGGCGCCCGTGGTGGCCGTAAACGTGAACCGGTACAAACCGGCACTCAGGCCGGCCAACAGAATGGGTTGATTGACGGCTGCAAACTGACCCACGCCTTGTGCGCTCGTGTTGAGGTTGACCCACTGAAAATCTACCGGCAAGGCGCCGCTGAACAGCGTCAGTTGAAGGCGCCCGTCTGTCAGGCCGGCGCAGGAGATGTCCGTTGCTGCAATTTGAACCAAGGGAGCGGCCAATTGCGCGGCAACCTTACCTGCCAGCAAACAGCAGGTAACAAATGTAATAATTTTCATTTTCTCTGAATTGCGGGGGGCAGTTTAGAGCAGGGGTAGTTTGCGATTAGTAATTCATTATTCCCACGCCGTCTTTTTCCGGTAGGCAATTCCCCGGAAAAACGCCACAGGCGAGCCGTCCGCTTTAGTGACGCGGATCGCATAGTTGGACAGACTGTTTCCCAGGTGTTCTTCCGTCGCCTCGGCGGTCAGCAGGTCGCCTTCGCGCACAGGGGCCGCGTGTTCGATGGTACAGTGTATAGACACCGCATGGCGGCCGTGCGAATTACAGGCAAAGGCAAAAGCGCTGTCGGCGAGGGAAAAAGTGATGCCACCGTGCGCCACGCCGAAGCCGTTGAGCATTTCCTTGCGCACGGCCATCATTAACGTACAGGCGCCGGAGCCAACCGACACTAATTCCATGCCCATCCATTGGCTGAATGGGTCGTTGTCGAACATGCGGTGGAAGATTTGCTCGGGAGACATGCGATTTTGGATTTACGATTTTACGTAGAGGGGACCGCAACATGCTCTACGATCCCCTCTACGTAAAATCGTAAATCGTCAATCTTAAATCGTAAATCAATAAAACTTTTTCTTTTCTCTGGCCATGATGCGCAGCAGGCGGCAGCATCGGTAGCGGTCGTCGCAGTATTCGGCGTGCAGCCAGTCGAGTTGAGACACGATGTTTTCGATTCCCAGGTCGTCGGCCCAGGCCAGCAGGCCCTTGGGATAATTGACGCCCTGGGTCATGGCCAGGTCAATGTCGTCGCGGGTGGCGATTTTGAGATACAAGGCATCGGCCGCCTCGTTGATGAGCATGCACAGGACGCGGGTCAGGATTTGTTTGCCCAGCGCCTGGTCTTTGGTCGGTTCGGGAATAACGGCGCCTTCGCGGTAATCGTAAAAACCGCGACCGGTTTTACGACCGAAGTAGAGGGCGTCTACGAGCCGTTTTTGGGTAAAAGACGGTTTGTAGCGCGGGTCGTAGTAAAAGGAGGTAAATACCGTTTCCGTGACGGTGTAATTGATATCGTTGCCGATAAAATCCATCAGTTCGAAGGGGCCCATACGGAAGCCGCCGAGTTCGCGCATGGCCCAGTCGATGGTGGGCGCATCGGCGATGCCTTCTTCCAGGATACGTAAAGATTCGCCGTAATAGGGGCGGGCGACGCGGTTGACGATAAAGCCGGGCGTGTCCTTGGCAATCACCGTGGTTTTCCCCCAGCAATTGATCAGCCGGCGCGCCTGTTCGATAAAACGGGGCTCCGTTTGCAGGGCCGGGATGATCTCTACCAGGCGCATCTGGGGCGCCGGATTGAAAAAGTGGACGCCGAGAATCCGCTCCGGGTGTTGCATCTGGGCGCCCATGGCCGAAATGGAAAGCGAGGACGTGTTGCTGGCAATGATCGTTTCCGGGCCGACAATGGCTTCTATACTTTTGAAAGCAATTTGTTTTTGCTCGATATCTTCCATAATCGCCTCGATCACAATGGTGCAATCACGGAAGTCGCTCATGTGGTCGGTAAAGCGGATACGGCTGAACAGCGAATAGGCATCGCTGTCGGTTATTTTCTCTTTGTCTACCAATCCTTTGAGCGTAGCCTGAATTCGTTTGCCCGCTTTGCTGAGCGCGGGCGTCAGGTTGTCGCACACGACCACCTCGTGTCCGCAGGAGGCGGCTACTTGAGCGATTCCACCGCCCATGGCGCCTGCGCCGAGTATACCAATGATTTCCATGTTATTGTTAAGTGCGTAAATGTTGGGTTAATTACGGGTTCCGATTTGGGTGCGGTTTAGACTAAAAGTAAGCGCCTTGTCACATCGTTGCGGCTAAACCATTACGCCGCCGGTCCATTTCGGCGCAAAAGTAGAAAACCCAACGTTGAGCCGGTGTATAGGATGTACATTTGACCGAGAAAAATTAAATGCGGAATGCGGAATGCGGAATTAAAATAACCACATGCAACAAATCACCCTTTCTGGTAGTGAACCTTCGGCCCCGATACGGATATTGGGCATCGACCCCGGTACCAATGTGCTGGGCTTCGCCATTATAGATGCCGATAAACGGGCTATTGCGGTGCTGGAAATCGGCGTGGTGACCTTTGCGCATATCAGCGATGATCATACGGTGAAACTGCGCCATATCTTCGAACAGGTGCAGGATCTGATCCAACAATACAAACCGTCCCAAATGGCTATCGAGGCGCCCTTTTATGGAAAAAACGTGCAGTCGATGCTCAAATTGGGGCGGGCGCAGGGCGTGGCCATCGCAGCCGGCATGGTAAACGGCTTAGCCACTACCGAATATATGCCCAAAAAGATCAAACGTGCCATCACCGGCAACGGCAATGCCTCGAAGGAGCAGGTGGCCGGTATGCTGGAAAACATCCTGCACCGCAAATTTCAGGAGAAATATTTCGACGCCACCGACGCCCTGGCCGCCGCCGTGTGCCATTGGTTTCAGTCGTCGGGGCCCATGAAAGGACAGAAATCGTACAGCGGCTGGGGAGCGTTTGCGAAGGACAATCCGGGGAAGGTGAAATAAATGTGGTCAATGTATTTTAAATGTGGTCAATGTGATTCCATTGACCACTACTATTGGCACGGACAAAATTCGCCCGTACACGATATACGGGCGAATTAATATTCGTCTCACCTTCGCCACACTAAACTTAGCGTGAAAATTAACAGGAAATATAGTGGAATGGATTCCGGTTTTCAGACCAAAGCCGCAATCTTCACCGCCAAATCGCGCATCTCATCCGCCGGTATGTCCAGCGGCTCCTTGAACGTAAAATCGGCCATTGAATTCAGCGGGATCAGGTGTACGTGCGCATGCGGCACCTCCAGGCCCACCACGGCTACGCCGATCCGTTTGCAGGGCACAGCCTGCCGGACAGCCCGGGCAACTTTTTTGGCGAACAGCATCAACCCGGCCAGGTGCTCGTCGTCCAGGTCGAAAATATAGTCGGTTTCCACTTTCGGGATACAAAGCGTATGACCTTTGGCTTGCGGGCGCACGTCAAGAAAGGCCAGGTAATCTTCCGTTTCCGCCACTTTGTGGCAGGGAATCTCACCTTGCACGATACGGGTGAATATACTTGCCATAATTTAACCGATAGAGATATCGACGACTTCGAATTTCATGACGCCGGCCGGCGTTTCGATCGTGGCCACCTCGCCTCTTTCTTTTCCGAGCAAACCGGCCCCAATCGGCGAAGACACGGATATCTTTTGCAATTTCGTGTCCGCCTCCGTTTCGGAAACGAGCTTGTAGGTGATTTCTTTGCCTGTTTTCAGGTTTTTAATCGTGACGTTAGACAGGATAGCCACTTTGGAATCATCCAATTGACTTTCATCAAGCACGCGGGCATTGGACAATACGGTTTCCAACTCGCTGATTTTCATTTCCAGCATACCCTGTGCGTCTTTTGCCGCGTCATATTCGGCATTTTCGGAGAGGTCTCCCTGAGAACGGGCTTCAGCGATAGCACGAGCGACTTCCTGCCTGCCGGTAGTTTTTAACTCATCCAATTCGGCTTTGAGCTTCTCATATCCGCCCTGCGTCAAATACGTGTAATTAGCCATAGTAGTAAAGTAAACATAGAAAAAGCAGAAACGTTCCTACCGGTCGATAGAAACGTTTCTGCTGTTAAAAGGTATGCAAAGATACGGCTTAGCGGCAAAAGATAAAATTTTTCCTCATGCTTTTTCCGTTTTCGTTTGCAGATATCCTGAATTACAGATCGATGCGTATGCCGAGGTTGTGAATCCCCTCAAAAATTTTCGTGTTCCGGTAGCTATAATCCAGCGACATGCGGGAGTCCGAGCCTTTGCGAAACGGGAAAGATACGGTTAATCCACCGCTGAAGCCGTTGTCCAGGGTAGCTTCCAGGGTGCCCTGGCCGTCTATTTCATGTTTGTACGCTGCCCGTAAAGCAAAGTTTTGGCCGAGGGCAAATTCCATGCCTCCCCCGATCAGGTCGCGCGAAAAGGCGTTCGACGTGAAGTTGCCGAGCAGGGTCAGCCGGTTTGTTTTACCGAGCAGCCAATCGTACGACATACCCAGGTTCAATTGCGAAGGCAATTCATATTCGGCTGTACGCTGGTAGTAGGTGATCGGGTATTCGAACGTGCCGTTGGGCGCTTCTAATTGCTGGGACAAACCTTCGCCCGTAAACCGCATTTTGGAGCCCACGTTGCGCAGCGAAATCCCGAATTTGAAATTATCGTTCGGGCCGGTCACATACTGTACGCCGGCATCTAAACCGAAAGCGCGCGCACCGGCGTTGGAAATGGCTTCATTTACAAATTTGAACATGATGCCCACGGAAACCCGGTTGGCAAACAGGTGCGAGTACGACACGCCCATGTTGAAAAACGAAGGGCTAAACGTGGCGCCGGAACCTTCCGGATTGTCGGTGGTGGTCAGGTCAAACTCACCCAGGTCGAAAGAAACCAGGCTTATACCAAAGGCGCCGCTTTTTCCGACACGTTGCGCATATCCCAGGGCATTGATATTAATGTCTGCTCCTTCGAGATAGCGTGTATGCGCCAATTGAATTTGTGTTTTTTTAATACGCGCCACACCGGCTACGTTGAGGAAAAGCGCATCCGTCCCCGATACGTACGAAGTGTTTAACGAGTGTAACCCGGCGCTGCGTGCCCAAGGATTGACCAACAGCTGATTGGCGCCTGCCTCACCCTGGCGGTCCGGATTGCCGGCAAAAGCGGCCCCCGCCATCATCAAAATGCATAATGGCAGCAGATATAGGTATTTATGATTCATAATCATAGAGAGATTGAGTGTGAGTTGATTGTTGATTTGTTGATTCGTTGATTTGTTGATTGGAGCAACGTGCTTCAAATCAACAAATCAACAAATCAACGAATCAACAAATTTTACAATCCTGACGGGTCAAACTTACGCGAAATACCGAACCACTTAATCGTTCGTTCGCCCAGGTTCGGCGCCTGCACCTGTATCAGGTAGACACCACTGGCCACGGGTATGCCTTTATTGTTCTTCAAATCCCACTCCAGCGCGGGCGAGATTTGGTCGTAAGGCATATACACTTCATCGCGTTGATACTGCCGGATGAATTTACCGTCGAGCGAATAAATAGTTACCGTACACTTCCCTGGCAGGTTGGTGATCTTGATCGTATTCGTAAACTGGCTGGTTTCATACTGCGAGAATCCGTAGTACGGATTCGGCACAACTTTGATTGAATCCAGTGCGTTGGCGACCTGTACCTGATCCAGTGGCAGCGACTCCTTGTTTTCCAGTTTGAACTGATACGTCGGAGTGCCGGTCTTCTTTTTACCATCCGAATCGTTGTACCAGGTTTCAAATGGTTTCGATACCCGCAGTTTGATGCGGGCTTCCGACGGAATTAAGCCCTGATTCAGCGACAGCATCCGGGCTTCCGGGGCCAGCTGCAGCATACCTGCCCAGGCAATATTTTTCACTTCCTGTACTTTGCCGATGGCAGAAGTGATATCATTCGTGAAGAATTCACGGGTCAACTTTCTGCGCAGCGCCTCACAACCGTCGTAATCCGTGTACATCACATACACCCAGTGCTGGCCACCCAGTGCGTACTGGTAGTAGACCTGCGGCGGGATATTCGGCGGAATACCACGCGTTACCTGGTCCGTCGGGTTCCAGAGCATGTCGCGACCGGTGAACGCCGGGTTCTTGGCATTGTCGTACATGGAGTTCTCGCCAAAGAAGATGTTCAGGCGGCGACCGGTTTCCACATCGATAGCGTATCCGGGGAACCAACCCATACCGTAAACAGGTTTGCCGACTTGTGCCGCCGGAATACCTGCGCCGGAAGGATTGACCGCGCCGTCCGGATCGGGTTTGCCGTCGCCGTTAGCATCAACTTTGCTAACAGACAAGGAGTAGCGCACGTCAAACATTTGCCGGATTTGGTTAGCCGCGGGGCTTTCTGTGATAGCGGCAAGGGCCGTATCTTTCAAGGAAGCCGGTGAAGTATAATAAAACGACGCCGATTCCACCACGACGCAGCGGCTCCATTTGCTGGTGTCGCTTGTCATAACGATATCCACATTGGGCAAATTAGCCATTTTGAAATAACGGCTTCCGGCATCAGTCAGCGGATTGGTGCTGCCACCAATGGCAGAGCGGTTCAGCGAAGGCTGGCTGGAGGTCCATGCCGGCGTATTCATGATCGCGGTACTGTGGGCGCCAAGGTCCCAGTCGGCCAACACATACGGAACAAACCAGCCATTGCCCAGTTTGCTCAGGGACTGTGCAGGATCGTATTCTGCGTCGCGTTCCAGCGGCAGCGTTTTTACATAGTGGAAGTCGCCGAATTCAGCATTCGCATGGCCTCGCAACCACTGCTGATTCGGATCGGCATATTCGACTTCTGCACCGATAGCGCCGTTGTTCGGACCAGGATTAATGAAGGATTTCGGCTCTTTCAATGCCCAGGTATAGCTGCCGGTTAAGGGCGCCTGTGTAACCGTGACGGAGAAACCATATTCTGCAACAATCTGCTCGTTGATTTCCTGTATAGTACGTTCCGAAGCGATCACCTGACCATCGGGCAGTCTGCGCAGTTCCCAACGCGTATCTTTATCTAATTTCGTATCGCCCGGCGTGTTATCCAGCAGGCGCAATTCATACGTGCCGTCTACCACTTCAAACGGGTTAAAAACAGTGACTGTGATGGGGCCGCGTCCGTCCTTGTAAACCAGTACGGTGTCGGGGTTGGCGCCACCAAAGATCGAGGCGACCGTTTCGTCATTGAGGTCAACAAAATTGCCGTTGTTGCCTGCGCCTTCAAAACGCGTGATGATCGGGCCTTCACCATAACTGGAGCGCAGGGCCTGATCGACGATCGGCCGCGGGATCACCGTGAAAATTTGAATCTGGCCGTCTGCCGCTTTACGACCCGAAAGGTAGGGCCGTTGCTGGCCTTTCACTGCGCTGGTATCATCCAGCGGGTCAAAAGTTTTGAAGTTGTTATGCGCATAAGCGATGACCGCGTAGTAGTATTTTTTATGGTTGATCAAACGCTTATCGGTACCTCTGGCAAACTTGTCGTCGGTGATAGAGAACGTATGCCGCAGACCCAAATCCTGACCGTCTACCTGAAGTTCCGGATAGAAAATCTGGTTATTGTTGTTCGGGTCGCGCAATTCAATCCAATTGTAGATGGATGCAACGCCGTTTTTAATATCCACCTGGTACACCGGGCGGGACACATCGGGGTTGTCGAAATCGGCGTTCGTCACATTCGGATTGCTCAGTTGATAAATACGGTAGCCCTCAAATTTGTATTTAACCGATTCCCGGATTTCCGGGTCAGGGCTGAATTTGAATTCGTCGGGCGCCAGGAAGTCAACCTCTTCGTACTTTTCGTCAACGTTATTCGAATTGCCTGGGTTACCTAACACAGCGACCAATTGGCGGTTCAATTCCACCCAGTCCACATTCGGGGCGTCGGGGCCGTCGAGCAGGTCGAAACAGTTGTCGAACAGGCCCTGAGCCAGTTTGTCGGCGCGGAAAAGTTGTTCCAGGTTCGGGCAGGGATATTTGGCATCGGGTACCCAGGGAACCCCGATGATCAGCTCGTTCACCGCGCCGGGCAACAGGGAGAAGGGACCGGACGCCTGAAGCGTGCGGCGGTCGTAGCCAGGCAGGATAGCCGTACACATCGACCAGCCGTTCGGGTCGTTGGGCGGATCCTGCAGGGCATATTTGGTAATTTCAGTACCGCCGTAGCCGTCGCCACCATAAGTAAAAGGTTGGCCGTCTTTCCAGGAACCGGTGAGGTAACGGTAGAATTCGATCGGCAAATCCGGGTCGTGCGAATAAGCCGGGGGGCTGTTCTCGCTCGGGTTGTTGTAATACACAAAGGACGACAATCCGATTTCTTCACCGAAAGTATCCAAGGGGCCACGGAAATAGTCGACACCAAGAATCGGCACATTGTTGCAGTAAGTATTCACTGCGCCGCCACCGGCAGATGGGCAATCGCACCCAGGCTGGCCGTCGGTAGCATCCTGATTATAGGTGAACATAAGGCTTTTCGAGCTATCGCAACCGATATAGTCGTCTTTATGACAACCCAGGTCGGCGTCAACCCACATGGCAAAAAAGGTAGAGTCGATCCGTTCCGTAGCGCGGTTAATGAGTTTATAGCGCTGGAAAGTCATATCGTTCAACTCGTCATTAGTCAGGTAAGAAAACGCCTGCACCTGCACCTCCATCTGAATGGGGTTTCCTTTAGTGCGCGCGTGCGGGGCGCCACCGCCCTGGTCGTTGTAAGTCCAAAAGACCATTTCATCGGGGTACCGGTCCAGGGGACAGCCGCGGATTTCGATCGACGGGTAGTCGCCTTTCAGCGGATCATAGTCGCCATCGCTATCGGCATCATAAAAACCGGCAAGCGCCTGTTGGGTGTATGGCAGGTCGAAACCCCAAACATCGGCGAAGTAGGGATTGCCGCGAGCCGGCCAGCCTTTTACACCCTTCGGGATATTATCCGGGTTGAGATTTCCTTCAAGCAGGTTGGTTAGGTGCTTGCGAATCTCGTCGCCGCGCACCTTGAAGTGGCGGTCCCAATCTTTACAAATAAATTCGTCGGTAATACCGACTTCGGACAGCGGACCCGGCCAGAAGTCGTTGTTACCGCCGGAGCGATAGTCTTGGCAAGCCAGTTTCAGATTGCCGGCCGGGTCGATACCACCCAGCCATACCGAACCGGCAAAGATGGAAGCGACTTCCAATTGACCGGAAGCAACGTCTACTTTCGGCACGATGTAGCGGCCCTTGGAGAAGTCCCACCAACAGTCGCCCCCACCCAGCAAGCGGGCCCGGACGTTGTTGATATCCATATCTATTTGCGACTCGGAGCTGGCGCAAACACCGCGGTATTGTACTTTTTTGGCCTCGCGGTCTCCTTTCGCGTACACCGGAACGTGTGCGGAGGCGTTCCAGGATACGAGCGACAAAACGGCCACTACCCAAAGTTTATTTATACGCATGGTTGAAAAATTTTGTTTTATTTACAAATACTTGGTTTTGCGGGTTTATACAAAACCTTACAAATCATTATTAACTTTCCTTAAAATTCAAGTGCTGCGCCGATAAAAATACGGCGGGGTTGCGTGTAACGATCCGGATTTAACAGGCCCCAGGAATAAGCGGACAAATAAGCATCAACATCCCGTCCCTGAGTGGAAAGTCCATTGAGCAAGGATTGTCCTTCACCTGTTGCGAGGAATCCGTCGTCGGTTGGCGAACCGGTCACGGAATAAACACCTACGATGTTCTTTTGGTTGAGCAAGTTCGATACCCGGAAATAAACATTCAGGTTGAGCGGGTTTTTACCGGATGCCACGAGCGTAAAGGACTTGTCAAGACGCAAGTCTAAATTGACGCGCCAAGGCAAACGGCTGCCGTTGATCGCACCCAGGGTACCACTACCACCGAAACGTTCGGGGCGAAGCCGGGCGGTGTACGGACGGCCGGAAGCCGCGGAGAGTTGCAGATTGGCGCCGAAATTCGACAGAATGTCTTTACCGGCGATGCGCGGGCCGTTATATCGTTTCCCCGAGGAAAAACGGTAGTCCAGAATGGCCTGAATATTATGGCGTTCGTCGAAAGAAAGTGGCGAAAGCGTCCGGATGTTGGTTCCGCGGGAGGTGAGGCCGCGCTGCGAGTTGATATCGGAGCCGGTACCATCGGCAAACTGCAGGGTGTAAGCCAGGCGCAGTTCGGCGTTTTGAATCCGGCGCAGATCATATTGCAGGGTAAAACCTTTTACCGTACCAAAGTCGATATTGCCATACGTATCGTAACTACCGATGGTGGGTACGAACAAAATAGTACGGCGCTGCAGCATGTCGCGCATTTCGCGGTAGTAGGCCGAGAATTTGAGCGCCGAGTTTTGATTCAGACGTTGCTGGAAGCCGACTTCATAGTCCACCACCCGTTCCGGTTTGAGATTGGCGTTGTTTTCCGGCGTCCGGGTGGGCGTGTAAAAATACAGATAGTCGAGCGGCGTAACCTCCCAGTTGCTGGGCGGGCGTTGTACCAACACATCGTAGTGCGCAAAGAAGTTGGCCTCGTCCGAAATCGGGAAGGAGAAGGCCAGGCGCGGCAACCAGTTTACCTGGGGCGTATAGTCTTCAAATGCCGAATTAGGGTCGAAATTCAGGTCGAGAATATCGTCACCCGACTCGGTGTCGTCCAGAAACGGCGCCACAACGCCGCCGCCGCCAAAGATCACGTTGCCGTCTGGCGCTTGCGTACCGTCGGGGAAATACCAGGTTTCGCCGTTGCGGAATGCCTTGAGGTCGGTTTCCGTCTGACTGGTCACATACACTTTGTAGTCATCGCCGATCGTACCAGGGCGGTTGCCGGCATTGGGCTGCGTCGCGTAATAGTCCCGGGCGTTCATCACCTGGTACAGGGAATACTGGTCTTTCATCACCTTGGAGTTCAGGTCGAAACGTTCGACCCGCAAACCGAGACTAAAAATCATGTTGTTGAACGTAAACTTATCTTTCAGGTAAGCGGCCTGGTACAGCGGACGCAGGGGCGCTACCGGAAAATCGCGGATGCCATCGGCGTCTGTGCTGGTAAAGAAGTCGTTGAACGTGATATTGTTGCTCAGTTTTTCGCCCAGGTAATCATAGCCGTAATAACTGATAAGGTTTTGGTCGGTCAGCTCCCTGGGGGAGAACATATTCAGGCTGAGTTCTTCCGGGCTGAGTGAATTCGGGTTCAGCCACTGGGAGAGCGGAATACCTTTTTGTTCCCGAATTTTCCGGTAAAACCTGAAATCATCCAAATTAACCACAGCATTGGCGTAAATATCCGTGGAGTCACCGGTGACAGGACCCCAGATCGGATGCCATATTCTGCCAATCACTACGGTATCGAGGCCATTGAAGTGATTATTGGTTACAAGGTTCATCAGATTCCAAATATTACGAGGCGCCATATTCCAGTCGCGGTTGGTGCGCTGCTCGGTCAGGAGGCCGAATTGTATGGTGTGCGTCCCCGTTTTGCCCAATTTCAGATCGAAACTGGCGGAAGCGATACCCGTAAGAATATCGTCTTCACTTTTCTGGTAAGTGTTAAATACCGAGTTGACATTGGTAAACATACTCGACCAAATATCATCGTAAGTATTGTTAAACCGGCCGTTGGTATTCAAAAAGGTGTTAAAATCATCTTCCTGCGCAAATACATTATAAGCATTCAAACCCGGGTTTGGAACCACGATGTTGCCCGCGGCATTTACATAACCGGCTTGGTAGCCGGTGTATAATTCCGTATTATCGATATGTTTGATATCGCCGGCGGCATCAATGTTGACAAACGGAACATAATCATAGTTGAAACGTCCGATATAGCCGTAATTGAAGAAGTTGTCACCATGGCGCGGATCGTACTGGAGCGAGTTACCCCGTTCGAAACCGAACTGCAGGGTGTAGCTGGCGTTCGAGATCGAAACCCGGTTGGCCGAAGCGGCATCTTTTGCCCCTTCGCTGCTGCCCAGACGGTGACGGAAACGGGCAATACCGCGGTAACGTTCGCTGTATTGAGTGGGATTGTTCTGGCTGTTCAGTACCCGCCAGCTACCTGTTGTCGGCGCCGGGGTGAACTGATTCTCCCGGTCATTGTAGGTACCGGTCAGGCTAAGGTCCATGTTTTCAGCCAGGCGAAAGTCCAACTTGGCCGTCAGGTTAAGGTCCTTTCGTCCTTCATACGGGTTGTATTTCAGGAAATCGACGCTGTCCTGCGTGTAGCTTTCTGCTGTAGACGTTACAAAGCCGTTTTGCAGGGAAAGCGGATTCAGGGAAAGGCGCCCGAGCGTACCGCCGGCATTGGCTTGTTGCTCCAACTTGGCTCTTTCCGCATTGGCAACCGCCTCATCAGCGCTGTAATAGTTGTTCCAGTTCACCTCGTCCCAATTCACGGCCGTGCCGGAAACTTTGGCTAAGTTCAGAGCAGGGGGATCGTCGTCTTTCTGATCCAGGTATTGCGCCGACAAACGAAAACCGATCAAAGTCCGGTCCGGTTTGCCGTCCACACCTTTTCTTTTGAGCAGGGGCCCGCTGACGTTGGCGGTACCGAGAAACCAGCCATAGGGGTCGAGCCCTTTGGAGTTTTCGACCTCGATGGCGCCGTGGTATTCACTGGCCGGACCTTTCGTAACGATCGAGATGACACCGCCCGTTACGTCGCCGTATTCAGCGCCCAAACCACCGGTCACTACCTGAAGTTGTTCGATGTCCTGCACCGGAAGTGCGTTGGCGCTGTTACCCGAAATCCGGATACCGTCGACGTAAACGTTGGTGGCGTTGGAACGCGAACCTTTAATGTTCACATCGCCACCGTCGATCGAAGTAGTACCCGCAGTGGTTGCCACGATGGCGTTTACACTCCGGGTCGGCAGGTTTTTGATCTGATCGGAGGTGAGCGTTTGACCGCCCTGGGTTTTGTCCTGCTCGATCAGCGGCACCTTAAAGTCGGTTACCACCACCTCATTCAACAAGGTGCCCGACTCCAATTTGACGTCGTGCGGGTTGAGGGTGTTCACCAGTACCCTTACCCCGTTGGTCAGCGAGGTTTTGAAGCCGGTGTAGGAAATTTCTACGTTGTAGCTGCCCGGATCAAGCGGGATACGGTAATCCCCATTGTAATCCGTGATTGCACCACGAACGAATTCAGTGCCTTTCAGCACTTTAACGGATGCCCCGATCAGTGCCTCGCCGGTATCATCCGTGACTCTGCCCTTCAAAACCGTTGATTGGGCAAGTACGGCGCCTGCGCTGACGAGCATGGCTAAGGTTAATAGTAAAGATCGTACCATAAACAGAGATTGATTATTCAATGGAAAGAGTGTATCTCTTTTGTTTAAAAATATAACGATAATGAGTTAAGTAATACGCATTTTGGACCAGTTTTCCGGTTTACTAACCGCCCCGACCATCAAAATGACCGCAATGTTAGTAAAACTACCCGGCAGCATGGTTATAGCTTTTAACACATTGTATAAGTTTTGACAAATATGAGCGCTACAAGGGTTTATTATGAAGGTATTTACCGGTTCAATTGGGTCAATATTTTTTCCAACAATACTTCTGCAAGGCGACGTTTGGATTCGTAGGTCCAACCGGCGATGTGCGGCGACAGCATCACGTTGTCGAGGGCATGTAACCGGGCATACAGGTTGCGCTCCGCATCTCCGAACGTGGCCGGCTTTTCATTTTCAAACACATCCAGGCAAGCGCCGCCTACCCTTCCGCTTTCCAGTGCGGCCACCAGGTCGCTTGTTTTTACACAGCTTCCCCGGGAAGTGTTGAGCAGGATAAAACCTGGTTTGCAGCGATCAATGAACGTTTTATTTACAACATATTTGGTCTCTTCGGTCAAGGGCAGGTGCAGGCTGATGATGTCGGCGTGTTGTACCAGTTCGGCTAAGTTCGTTTCCCGCACCCAAGGCATATCGCCGGCGTAATCCGTTTTATATTTATCGTAAGCCAACACTTTCATCTCCATTCCGGCTAATTTTCGGGCAAACTGACTGCCGGTGTGCCCGAATCCGATAATACCGATGACTTTTCCACTCAGTTCGAATCCCCGGTTCGCTTCACGCCGCCACACATTTTGCCGCACTTCCCGGTCGGCCCGGATCAGGTTGTTGGCCAGCGCGAGCAACATGCCCAGCGCCTGTTCTGCTACTGCATTCCGGTTTCCTTCCGGGCTGCTTAAAACAGCCACTCCTTTGAGGGCTGCGTATTCCCGGTCCACGATTTCCATGCCCGAACCGAGTCTTCCGATGAACCGCAGGCGCTCTGCCTTGTCGAGGAACGCCCGGTCCACAATTATTTTGCTGTTGATGATCAGCCCTTCGTAGTCTGGAATGATCCGGGTGGTTAACTCCAGTGATATTTCCGGCTGGTAGTTACAGGAATATCCCTGACGGATCAGACCATCTTTCAACAGGGGGTGGCAATCATCGGTGATCAGCACTTGTTTCATGCTAATGTTCTCGCAAAATGGCGCATTTATTCAGGACGGCAAACACCAATTGAGCCAAAGGCTATCGGGGGATGGTGAATGCACCGCCTGGGTTTGTGAAAGAAAACAGGTAAGTGTTGGCAATTCAGGCAACGCGGCGGAACTTTGCCGCATCCGTAGTAGCGCCACTTTTTTAACATAAACAGCTTCCATCGGCGGCAAAGATATTTATCCACTACCATGAAACACATCTTTTTTTGGATTCTGATTTTCAGTTCCGGCGTATTTTGTTCGCCCGCTCAAAAACCCAAAACACAATCGGCAGAGTGCTATGTCCGGTACCTCGTACCCGAAGGCCAATTGTTGGCCGAAATGACCTTACGCGAGGGTCCAGCCGGGCAAAAAGCCCAAAACGCCTTGGTTGTGCCAGGCGGCGTACAGTATCAGGGCGTACGAATGAACGAGTTGAGCAGCGACGGCGTAAGTTACCAATTGAGCCGTGCAAGCGGCTACGATCTGCAACATGTTTTTACCTGGATGGCCGGCAAGCCGCGAAAGTTCGACATGAGCCTGTCTCCTATTACCGCCTTTTCCTTCGGTTCGGATACGCTGAGCCGCGAAACACCGGCCACATTTACCTGGGAGGGCGCACCCTTGGAACGCGGCGAAACCGTAGTATTTCTTTGGGAAACGCCGGACCGGATTCAGACCGTTCCGATGGAGGTGATTGCTACACCCGGCCAACGAAGTATCGAGTTTCCTGCCGTTCAAATTGGCAAGTTGTCGCCCGGCAAATGGACGCTGTACCTGGTGCGGAAAAAGATGACCAAAACCGACCTGGAAGGGACTGAAGTAACGGGTATTGCCGAATATTACACCCGGGTGGATACGCTGTTGATCCGCTAATGCCTAACCATTTCCAACCCCGGGATGTTAATGATGTTATAATTCGTATTTCCCGTTCCGCAATGCAGTAGGTCCAATACCTGAATTGCCTAATTTTGCATCTTTTCGCCCGAACACATTCAACATTATATCTGGTTTGACATGAAAAAACTATTTTTATTTCTGCTGCTTCCGCTCTCTTTGCAGGCGTATCAGAAACCGGCCCAGGCTACTGCCAAGGCTGGAAATGACGTGACACTGACCTGTAAAATCGTCGGCGCACCGGCTACAAGCACCCATATTACACTGTTTGAACAAGTCGGCCTGGCCTACCGCGAAGTGGCCCGCGGGCCGCGGCAGCCCGACAGTTCTTTCCTGCTTACCGTTCCGGCCTCCAAAGCCAAACTGTATAGTATCGGATTCGATGCAACGATGAACGGTCGCATTATTTTGGGGGAGGAAAAACAACTGACCCTGTATGCGAATGCCGAATATATGGCCCTCGGTCGTACCACCGGCTCGCCGGCAAACAAGGCACTTGAAAACATGCAAAAACGGGTTATAGCCCTGCGCACAGCCGGCGACCAGTTGCGCAATGAATTCCGGATGGCCCGTTCCAGCCGTAATGCCGAAACCATTAGCGAAGTCAATACCCGTCTCGTCAGTTTGGATCAGGAGAAAACGGTGTTCCTGGATTCCCTTAAAACAGCCAGCCCGTTGCTTTGGCGCTCCGCTACCCTGCAATTGTCGCCGGATTATCATACCGGCCGAACGGGATATTCCGACGAAATGGATTTTTACGCAAAGGAATTTTTTAGTTACGCCAAAATAAACGACGCGGCATACGAGGAAACACCCGATATGATGGACGCCTTCCAAAATTATGTCAGCACCTTGTCGCAACTGGGCGCCAATGCGAATACGTCCAAACAAATGGCCGAAACACAACTGGCCAAACTTACCCCAGGCACCAACGCCCATCGCCGGGCATTATCCGGTATTATCGCCGGGTTCAAAGCGTCAAATCACCCGGATTTCCATGTGTACGCAAGGAAATACATCGATGCTTACCGGACGAAAGACATGGGGGAAATCGGCCCGCTCGAATATTCCCTGAAACAAACTTCAACTTCCACGCCCGGCATGGAAGCGCCCGACCTGGTTGGAAACACGCCGGAGGGGGCGCCTTATTCGTTGAGCAACTTGCGCGGCAAATATGTGCTGGTTGATTTCTGGGCCAGCTGGTGCGGCCCCTGCCGCCGGGAAAACCCTAATGTGGTGGCTATGTACAAAAAATACAACCCCAAAGGTTTTGAAATCCTCGGCGTCAGCCTCGATCGCGAAGCAGGCGCCTGGAAAAAAGCTATTGAAGCGGACGGCCTCGGCTGGCACCATATCAGCGACCTGAAAGGCTGGAGCAGCGAACACGCTAAACTCTATTCCGTCAGCTCCATTCCGCAAACGCTCCTGCTCGACCGGGAAGGAAAAATTATCCAGCGCAACCTTCGCGGGGAACAACTGGGCGAAAAATTGAAGGAAATATTCGGAGAGTAAAAGTCAAAATGTAAAATGTAAAAGTCAAAATATAAAAGGAACGCCGCGTACATGCTGCGTTCCTTTTATATTTTGACTTTTACATTTTACATTTTGACTTTATAAATACGTCATGACTCCTGCCTGCAACGTCAGCGTATTGACGGGTTCCCGGTTGGGGCCCACGCCTTTACGGGAGAGCGACTGGCGATAACCGGGTTCGATAAAGGCGGTGTAACGACCGCTTCCCAGCGGTTGCTCGAGGCGAATGCCAGCGTCAACGGTGGCATATACATTTCCGCCAAGTCCGCCATTTTCCAGCACGCCATGTCCGGATTTTCGGAGTTTCGGATTGCCCGGATTAGATTGAGTCGACGGCGGATTCGGATCATTGTACAGGATAGTGCCGTAGTCATACCCTTTTTGAACGGCAAAACTCGTCGTCACACCCGCAACGGCCCGAGCAGTCATTCTCCCTGCTTTCGCAATCTGGCGACTTACTTTTAGCGGCACGCTTACCAGGTCCGTTTGCGCGTTCGTCAGGGTGGAGCCGTAATAGCCGTTTGGCAAATTTCCCTTATAAATTTCGACTTGCTTATGCGGCTCATAGTCGTTATGCCCGTAAACAATGCCGGTTTCTACACCCCATTTGTTTTTGCGCAGTCCGACGGCAACACCGGCGCCGTATCCGTTGCTGAGCCGGCGCGAACCGTTGATCAGCACCATATTTTGATCGGCGGAAGCATAAGTGGCAAAATAAACCGGGCTGCGATCCCGAAACTTCTTGGTAGGCGCGGCGGGCATGTCAGCCGTCCGGACCGGCAAATCCAAAGCAGCAAAGGCATTGAAGGGTAAAAGTTCGTCGGATGAAACACCAGCGGCAATCCGGTTTTGTGCTTGTTCGGCCATTTTCTGAAGATCATGCATCACGCCCGACACGCTTTGGGCAGTGCGATAATCCAGTGAAAGCACATCGGTTGTGTGCCGGCCGGAAACTGCCGGCTGAATCGGAAATTGCCCCCAAGTTCCGGCTACCATACCCTGATCATTTTGCCCGGGAGTTTTAGCATGCCGCGGCGCATGACCGGGATTTGCCGAAGCTACGGGGACATCCGGGCGCTGAATTTTGGGCTTAACCCGCCCGGGAGCCGACTCCGGCCCGAAGAAATGATTCAGATTGACCAGCAGTAACAACAAAATAGCTGCTTCCGCGATTTTGGTCAAGCGGATACGACGGATAAGCATCGTTTGCTGCTGCATACGCTGCGCCAGCAGGTCCCAATGGGCCGGTTGGTAAGGCGCTTCCAGTCGTTCCAACGTATGGTACACCATCTTATCAATCGGTTCCACCGGCGCCGGGTGTTCCTCGGCAATCAAGCCGTCCAAACGGCGTTCCAACAACGCCCAGCTACCCGCTTCGTAAGGCGCCTCCAGGTTTTCCAAAACCTGCTTCATCTGTACATCAAAATGCTGTTCGCTCATACTTTAAGTTCTTGAGTTCAGTTTTTGTTAACCGTGACTCAGGATTCATCTTCACCCACTTCGAATTCCATCCGCCGGGAGGTGAAGTAATCTTTTAATTTAATGCGTGCTTTAACCAGGTTGCTTCTTGAGGTACTCTCCGTGATTTGCAGGGCCTCGCCTATTTCTTTATGGGAATACCCCTCCACCACGTACAAATTGAACACTGCGCGATAGGCCGGCGACAACTCCTGAACGGCGGCCAGGATTTCCTGTTCGGTCAGGTGACTCAGGGCATCCGGGTCGTCGTTCGACAGGTAATGCGCTTCATTGATGTCCTCCGTCCTGCGGCGAATGGTTCTGCGGTAATAATCGATACAGGTATTCACCATGATGGTCCTGATCCACGCCGGCAGAGAAGTCCCTGGCTTATAGCGGGTTATATTCTGGAACACCTTGATAAAGCCTTCGTGTAGCAGGTCGAGCGCTTCGTCGCGCGAGCCGGCATAACGCAAACATATTCCCATCATTTTGCCATAGTACTGTTCGTACAATTGCTGCTGTGCCCAACGTTCCTGCCGGGTAAGTGCTGTGATCAGGTTATGTTCTGTGCGTTCCAATTGGAGGGCGAAATCCATAGGTTAACTTCGGTTCGAATGTTCAGAAAAGGTGGCGTTTCGGCGGGCCCGCCCTCTTGCGAGCAAAGCAATAACGCGGCAGCGCCCCCGAATGCTGCCTGTATGGCGCCATTAGCTCAAAAAAAGATGCCTGACAGTGTGCGAGTTATGCGTTCGGTGAAATTATTTTTCAGAAAAGTGTTGCATATTAACTACATATTGTTTTAAATTTGCTCGAAATTAAATTGTTTAAAACAATAACTGTTCATCCTGTATTCCGCTGTAATCATGGGAAAAATGAAATGGTACGCCGAATCAGAAAATAATGGCCAGCAGCCTAAAGTACGCATTAACCCCCAAACAAACCAACGCCGAAACGCAGCTGCACCGGGCCGTTTTTTTCAGGATCCGCCCGAGGACTTGCCGCTAAGGGTGCTTTTCCGGCAAATACTCCTGCGTTTCCGGCGCAACTGGATAGCGCTTTGTTTCCAGGCCAACCGGTACACCGGAGGTATTTTCCGCCGGCAAACGACCCTGAAATTAGCCACTTTGGCCGTAGCAGGCTACATTCTGCTGTTTTCCAAGCAGGAATTCTGGATATTTTCTCAAAATCCGGCAACCGCTCTTTCCGAAGGCATGCCGGTGGAAACATCGCTCGATGTACCGGAACCAGAGGAATATGCCGAACGTCCTAAAAAACGGAAAAGCACCAATGAAGCCGCTCCGCTGAGTGTGTACGATATGCGGGATGGGCAAACGCAGGCGTATATCGACCGGTTTAGTAAAATCGCTATAGTGGAAATGCAAAAATATGGCATTCCAGCAAGTATAAGTCTTGCCCAGGGCTTGGTGGAAAGCCGCTTCGGCACCAGCAAATTGGCACAGCGCAACAACAACCATTTCGGGATCAAATGTTTTTCCAAAAAATGCAGACCGGGGCATTGCTCCAATTTTTTCGACGACCACCACAAAGATTTCTTCCGGAAATTTACCAACCCATGGGAAAGCTGGCGCGCCCATAGCCAAATGCTGGCCGGTGGCCGCTACGCCCGCCTGAAAAAGCACGGTCGAGACTATCGTAAATGGGCTCAGGGGCTTAAACAGTTGGGATATGCCACCGACCGTACGTATGCGGAGAAACTAATTGGAGTGATTGAGAAATATGATCTGCACCGATATGACCGGTAGTTCTCAATATTCAATTTTTCCTTCCACGCATATAAAACCACAAGCCTCCGAATGCCACCACCAGGATGGCCGGAAAAATCATCAGGTGCGTCAGGGTAGCCTGCCCGGCAGCTAGGTCGGCAGCTTCGGGGGTAGCACTGGTGGCTTTGGCGGCTTCCCGCGCCGCATCCAGCCAGCCACCCACGATGGGCTGTACCATCGACACGGCGAACATACCCGCACCACCCATCAGCGACATGCCCAAAGCACCTGATTTGGGGATATTTTCACCGGTAAAACCCAGCATAGTCGGCCAGAAATAACATACGCCGATGGCAAACAAAATGGCGGAAACATAAATCATGGGTCCGGTAGACTGGCTCATCAGGAAGATACCCAAGAGTGCAATGATCGACCCGCCCCACAACACGCCGGTCGGATTGAGCCGGTGTACGATAGGCCCGGCGAAATAACGGCCTACGGCCATCAGACCGGTTACCATAGCCAAAATCAGCATCGGCTGCGCCCCTGCCGAGCCGAGCAGGCGTTCCACCCATTGCTGAGTACTCAGTTCTGTGTTGGCAGTAAGCACCATGCAAAAAATCATAAACAGGTATAAAGGCGAGAAAATGCCCTTCAGATTTTCGGATACGGTAGCTTGTCCGGCTGCTTCGCGTTCGGGGAAAGATTGTCCCCAGAAAAGATATGCGTAAATAACGGTCGGGATGAGCATCACGCCGATTTGTATCTGCCAACCGAAGCCAGTATTTGAAATAAAGTCAGAGTTGGAAATAAATTGGGAAATCAGCGCGCCCAGGAAAATCCCGCCGGGAAACCAAACGTGAAAGCGGTTGAGCATGGTCGTCTGGTTGTTCTTGAACATATTGGAAATCATCGGATTGCAGGCGGCCTCCACCGTACCATTACCAAAACCGATGAAAAAGTTGGACAAGAGCAGCGTCCAGAAATCTCCGGCAAAAATAGTCATCAGGATGCCCAGCAGGTGGGTGCTCAAGGCCAGATACATCATTCGTTTTGCGCCGAAGGCATTGTAGAGCCAGCCGCCGACCATGGTGGCAATGGGAAAACCGAGAATGGCCATTTGATTGATGTACCCCAATTGGGTGTCGGTGAGGCCGAATTTCAGGGCCAGCTCGCCGAGTATGCCTGCGCGAATGGCGAAAGCGAAGGCTGTGGTAACCAGGGCAAAACAACTGGCTGTGAAAAGCCGCTGAGCGTTGACGTTGGACATGTTTTTCGTTTTGAAATGATAGACGGCCAAATGTATAAAGTCCGGAATTCTTTTTGGACAAATTGAAGCAATCTCCTCAAAATTTCTGTGCTCCACTGATTTAGCATCTATTAAAACAAGCCAACACTCCGGACATTGAAGGCTTTTACTCTGTTTTGTTTAATTATTTTTTCAAAAAATATCGAATTAATTAAACAAAATATCTTCCCCCCATGTTTATCCCGCATTCTTTCGAAACAAACATTCATTTAGTCAAACACTACTCAGCATGAAAAATTTAATGTATTTCCTTCTTTTTGCCCTGAGTGCGGGCGTTTTGTTCACTTCCTGCAAAGATGACGACGAGAATCCGCCATCCGTAGCCGATCTGGCAGTGTCCAATGCCAACCTCAGCATTCTGGTGGATGCCCTCCAACGCGCCGATCTGATCACTACCCTGAATGGAGACGGCCCTTTCACCGTGTTGGCGCCGACCAATGACGCATTTACCGCCCTGTTGAACACTCTGGGCGCAACCAGCCTGAACGATATTCCGGTGGATCAACTGCGCGCTATTTTGTTGAACCACGTTATCAGCGGTTCCGTGCGCTCCGGCGACCTGGCTACCGGCTATGTAACCACGCTCGCTACCGGACCGAACAACAGCCCCATCAGTCTTTATGTAGAAAAGACCTCCGGCGTCAAATTCAACAATACGGCCACCGTGACGACAGCCGATGTCATCGGCTCCAATGGAGTAGTGCACATCATCGATAAAGTGCTGACCATCCCCAACGTGGTGAACCACGCCCTGAACAATCCTGACTTTTCCATCCTGGTAACAGCGCTCACGCGCCCCGATCTGGGTGTCGACTACGTGTCCATTCTTTCCGGCACAGGTCCGTTCACGGTTTTTGCGCCGACGAACGCCGCCTTTGTCGCGTTGCTCCAGGAACTCGGCGCCAGCAGCCTGAATGATATTCCGGCAGCCACGTTGAATGCCGTGTTGCAATACCACGTAGTGAGTGGCGCTAACGTACGCTCCAGCCAACTCACGAACGGACAACAGGTCACCACGTTCCAGGGAGGCAAATTCACCGTTAACCTGACGAATGGTGCAAAAATCACCGATGCTAAAAACCGTGTTTCCAATATTATTGCCGTGGATGTGCAAGGCAGTAATGGCGTGGTGCATGCGATTGACAAGGTGATCTTGCCGTAAGAGTTAGTATCATTAAACGACAGAGCCCCCATTAATTTTTTCATTGTGGTATTTGTGTACTTTGTCGTTTAATTTTTTTGACCCACAGCTACTACGGCTGATATCTTTTTAGCAGTAATTTTTAAAACCACAGAGTACACAAAGTACACATTAGTCTTTCTTTGTGCCCTTTGTGTACTCTGTGGTTTAATTTTTAAATTTAATATGAATATAATTTACAGTAAATCAAGCAATTGTATTCAAATTTTTATAATTCTGTTTTTATAATTTCCGAATTTTCACATTCTTAAACCATACGGGATCCCCATGATCCTGCAATGAAATCCGGCCTTTTTTTGCCTTTCCAAAGGCCGGCATTTCCTTAAATTTGCTGCCTGCTATAAGGCGCGGCCACTCCGGCGAGTTCATATCATATTCCACCAATTTCCGGTAGTTGAGCCAGTGCTCTATTTTTCCACCCTTGCTCACTAAACGCACGTGGTTCCATTCCCCGGCGGTTTTTACCGTTTCATACCGGCAGGGAATCAGGTCGTACAAGTCGCCGGCGCGATGCTTGTGTATACGGGCGTCGGGGTGGCAGGTATTGTCGAGCACCTGCATTTCAGGGCCGGTTTCCCACACATAAGTGTATTTGGCGGCATCTTCCACCACATTGTAGATAATGCCGGAATTGCCGCAGCGCCCTATTTTCCAATCCAGTTCCAGTTCAAAATCCTGGTATTCTTCAGCGGTCAGAATATCGCCGCCGTCGCGCTGCTGCCACTCGCCATCGGCCTTGGCTTTAGTTTGGAGGTGGATGGCGCCATCATCAATTACCCAGGCAGCCCCGATCGTCTTTTTGCCATAGTTGTGCCAGCCGGCAAGCGATTGGCCGTCGAAAATCAACTTCCAGCCGGCAGCCTTTTCCGGATCTGTCAAAGTGTTATCCACGCGGGGTTGAGCGGCAGGCCGCGCGGCAATCCGGCCCGGGTCGTTGGCTGGAATTGCGTTCATCGTGTACCAGGCTTCGGTAGTCCATATCTCGTGACTCAGTTCGCTCAGTGGCAGGTTGCGCAAGCGCAGGTACACGAGGTGGCCGGGTTTGATGCCGGGGATTTCGAGAAAAACCTTTTTGCGGTCGGCACTCACGCTGGCCGAGGCAACGGTCATATCCGTTTCATCCATTTTGGGCCCGCCGTATTCGATAGTGGGTTTGTACCACCATTGTTTGACCTGGTAATGTGCGGGGTCCCAGCCGTCGCCGTCGCGCAGGGGTTCCGTAAATTCAATTTCCACCCCATTGGATTTTGCGCGCACGGCCAGCATTTCGAAGGTGGAACCTTCGTTGTATTTCAGCCGCTGCAAGCCGTACCAGAATTTGTCTACCTGGCTCCAGTTGCCAGGGTTGCCGATCATACCCACATACAGGGATCCATCGGGCGCCCGGGCTAAACGGTTAGTGCCGCCTTCCAGGCCTTGGGTGAACATGAAGACGCAGCCCTGGTAATCGCCGTTCACTTTTTCCATAAATACCCGCTGCAGGCCGCCATAACACACATCGCCGTGGATGAGCTGGTTTTTATAGGGACCATCATTGAGCAGGATCGGTTCGGTGGGCGAGTTTCCAATGTCGTCTTGCGGGAGCCACACGACGGGTTGTTGTATGGGCATGCCGGCCACGGCGAGGCTGTCGACGGAGTAAGAGCCGTAGAAAGCGCCGGGTTTGACATGTACGATTTTGGACGAGGGCAGCCAATCGCCCTGGTTGTCGGCCACAAACAGTTCATTATCCGGCCCGATACCGATGCCGTTGGGGGTGCGAAGCCCCCGGGCAACGAATTCGATTTCGCCGGTTGCCCGGCTGATTTTCATCACTTTTCCCCGGTCGGGTATCTGCGGGCGGGCGCTGGCGCCGCCGGGCAGGATAGCGGTGGCCAGGGTGGCGTAGAAATAGCCGTCTTTATAGGCCAGGCCGAAGGCAAACTCATGGAAGTTGGCCGAAGCCTTCCAGCCCTTGGCCATACACTGGTATTCGTCGATGATATCGTCGCCGTCGAGGTCGACCAATTTGGTCAGCTCCTGTTTTTGAAGTACGAAGATCGTATCGTCTACCACGTGCAGGCCGAGCGGTTCGGCAAGTCCTTTGGCAATCAGTTTCATCTTGATCTTTTTCGGGTCGCCGCTTTCCACGTTGTCCAACAAATACACGCCGCCCATGGCATCCCAGGTGCTGACCACCAACCGGCCGTCGCTGAGAAAACTCAGGCCGGCTACCTTAGGAAGGAATTCATCGGGGCGTGCCTGCGACAGGGTGTAGGACGGGTGTACATCGGCAAGCGCAAGGCCATCGCCGGGGATGCCGCCCTGCGCGCCGCCCAAGCCGCCGGCGCCCTGGGGAGTGTCGGCGCGGCGGTGCGAAAAGTTGGATTCAGGAATCACTTCAAAACCGCTGCTGCCGGGCCGGGCCCATTTCAGGCTGAGTTCGCGGCCGCCGCCGCCTTGAAAATAATCGATACGCAGGTGGTGGTTGCCACTGCGCAACGCCACCTCGGCTTCTTTGGGTTCGCCGCCGTGCAGGCCATCGTTGTCGATTAGCATGCGGTTGTCGAGCCAAAGCTTCGATCCATCGTCGGAGACGAGTTGGAGCAATATGTTGTCGTCTTTTTCCAGGGTTAGGTATCCTTCCACCGATACGGCGAAGTTTTCCTTCAATTCGCCAAAATCCTCGGGGCCGGCATTCACATTCCCCGCGATAGCCACCAAGTCGGGCTTGGCGCCGAAATTGACATCTGCCAGTTTAACGGGCGCTTTTTTAAGCAGCAATACTTTAGCTACCAGGCCGGGTGTCAAATCTTCGCCGCGGATGCCTGCATCGGCTTTCAGCCAGTCACCTTCCGGAATGGCAGACAGATCAACTTTTACATCGCCGCCCGCGCCATCGTCTTCGCCTTCGTCGAGGTCGAGTATATAAGACACCATCGCTTTGGCATCATCGGGCATCAGGTCGGGGTGCGCGCTCATGGCAGCGACGCCCCAATTCCCGGAACCGCCGGCGGTGACCTTTTTGGTCAGCATTTCCACGTTTTCCGGTGTATTTTTATACCGTTCGGCAATTTGCACATAACCCGGTCCAACGGTTTTTACCGCCGTATTGTGGCAGGTTCGGCAATCGCTTTTAGCCATCAGGCGCTCCCCCGGCGACACATTGGCCGCGCCGGCCTCTTCTTCGTTTTTAGCAAAAGGATTCGGGAAAAGCGGCGAGCCGACGAACATGGTCGTCAGATTCGTGGGCCCGTCGGTGTTCAATGTGAGTTCGCCGTCCACATCCATGGCGTGAATGCCCTCGGCGGCATTGTTGGGCTGAGTGTCAGTCGTTTTCCAGGCGCCGTTGGTTTCGATATTGGTCGGGTGGACAATGGAGCCGGCGTTCGCGCGCAGGGTTATTTGCACCCCGTCGGGCGCGCCGCTGACCGTAAAAGTGCGGGAGAGGCCCCGCTGGCGGTCGCGGTAGAGGTATTCGGGCTGTTCGTTGATGCGGATACGCCGGCCGTCAGCCAACACCAGATCGTACATAATTTCGGCATGTCCGCCTTTGGTGTAGCGGTGGCCTTTGTAGTCGGTTTGCGGTTGTTCGGGCTTGCCGTTTTGGGTTACCGTCCAGGGCCGGCCGTGTTTATTTTCAAACCAGGCATTGCCCACGCTCAACGGTTGCGGGCCGTGCCGCATGTTGTACACGGCGCCTTCAAAGGCGACCCCGCCGGCCCAGGCTTTATATAAGGCGCAGGAATCGGTGGAATACGCTACCCAGAGGTCGTCGTTCAGGGCAAATGTGATCATACGGGGTTTCAAATCGAGCACCGAGCGGAACACCCAGGGGTCGTTTGGCCGGTCGGCCTGGGCAGGAACTTTGTCGTGGCGATTGGCCCAGAACCACAGGCCGGCAATAACAATAGCGAGAAGGATAAACAGGGTACGGGAGGTACGCATAAGCATTCAGCAGATTCAATGAATAAAATGTGTGCATGGAGCGTTGCCACATCCGGCATCTCCGGCGCGTAAAGATCGAAAATAGGTTTGAAATTTGGTGAAGCCACGTTTAAATGCGGCCGAATTTGGCAAGGACAGCGGGTTCATTGGCAGCCCAGTATGATTTCATCCCGGGTTGGATTCAGGAGATTCTTATTGATATAAAGCGATATTGAATCATTCGCCAATAAGACTGGCCGGATAGCACAAAAATTCGACAATTCGGCATTTTGTCTAATCACGATTCTATCGGCAAACATGAGATGATTTAAACCCTCAAGATCGAAACATTTTGAGTTGCCGATAATGATATTCTGTACCGACTCTAATTGACTCAGCGCGTTCAGTGATTCCAATTTAAGATTCCCGTTAATAGTCAGTTCACCACCGACAGTTTTCAAGGAACTCAATCCATCAAGACCCCTTAAATCGCCGTTGTAAACGATCCGAAAAAAGCCGTCCACCCGGGTTAAACTGTTCAAACCTTGCAGGCTCGACAACGTGTCATTGGATAAAATGTAAATGCCGCCGCCCACCTTCTCCAGGTTTGGCAGGCAGCTTAAATCAGTTAATCCCGGGTTTTCCTGAATAGTAAAATCGCCGGACAATATCCGGATGTTGAGAAAGGGTGTTTGTACGTTTCGCGCAAGCGATGCAAGACGGAACCCGCCCGTCACCCGGATATCAGCAATAGCGGACACATCTAAATCGCGATGATTATCATATACGCTGAACGAGCCGGCGGAATCCAGGTTTTCCAAGCCTTTTAAACTGACCAGGTCATGGTTGAACTCCAGCCGCACTATTCCTTCCACTACCTCGAGCCGGGAAATAAATGTCAAATCGGATATGCGCGGGCAATTGGTTAAATTAAAATCACCTTTGATTACCCGGATGTTATTTAAAAAAGATAGATCGCCGAAGTAGTCACTTATGGTCAGCCTACCAGAAATAATTTCTTTGCCATCCAATGCCTTTCGTATCGATTTCATATCTGAAAAAGGCCAAATCACAACGTTGCCATCAAATATTTTATTTAGCGTTTCTTCTTTTTGGCAAGAAAACAAGGGGATCAAGGTAAATAACAGGAAACGGGCAGTGTTTTTTATGGTTATCATTTTTTTACAAAGATGGAAGATTTATTCCAAATTGGCAAAAAAGTGGAATAGAAAAAGGGAGGTTCGTTATGTTTGCGCCGCCAAATCCACACATATACAATCATATTCACCACAACGCATGATAATAGGTTTGATCAAAGAAGCCAACGACCCACGGGTAGCCCTTGTGCCAGCTAATCTGGCGAAACTGAAGCCTTCCGGTATCGAATTCATCGTGGAATCCGGCGCCGGCGCAAATGCTTTTTACCCGGATGAAGATTACGCCGCCAATGCCCGTGTGCTTGGCCGGCAGGAAGTGCTGCAACAATCCGATTTACTGGTAAGTGTGCATCCCTTACCGGAAACGGACTGGCCGCTGCTGAAACAAGGCGCTATTTTAGTCGCTTTATTCCAACCTTTTGCCGATCCGGACATCGTGCCGGCGCTGGAAAAGCAGGGCATCCGGGCATTCAGCCTCGACATGATTCCCCGCACCACCCTAGCCCAAACCATGGACGTGCTTTCATCCATGGCATCCATTGCCGGATATGAGGCAGTGTTGCTGGCCGCTTGCAACCTCAGTCGTTATATTCCTATGATGGTCACGGCCGCAGGTACGGTCAAACCTTCGAAAATACTGGTACTTGGCGCCGGTGTGGCCGGTTTGCAGGCTATCGCCACTGCGCGGCGTTTAGGCGCTTCGGTGGAAGCGTTTGATACGCGACAGGCGGCCAAAGAAGAAGTGGAAAGCCTGGGAGCCCGTTTTGTGGAAGTGGAAGGCGCCGTGGACGACCGGGGCGCAGGCGGTTATGCCGTACAACAAAGCGAAGAATATTTGCAGCGCCAACGCGCCGAAGTACAGGCCCGGGCAGCTAAGGCTGATATTATCATTACTACGGCCCAGGTTCGCGGCCGGCGCGCGCCTTTGCTGCTGCCCGCCGCAACGGTGGAACAAATGCGACCCGGCAGCGTGGTGGTGGACCTTGCGGCCAGCACCGGCGGTAACTGCGAACTAACGCAGGACAATAAAATCATCCGGCATCACGGCGTCACCATCATCGGCGATTCCAACTTAGCCGCCCGCCTGCCACAAGATGCCAGTTTGTTGTTTGGAAACAATGTGGCCAATTTTTTAAAAATACTGTTTAAGGGCGACGTGCCCGATTTTGCCAATGAAATCGTCCGCGAAAGTTGCATTTCCGTCAAGGAAACCGAATCGGCGCCGATCGCGTGAGGGTATAAACAGGCGGAACCGGTGGCCCGGCAAAATGGGGCTGCTGAATATCGCCGGCAATCCTTAAACATCCACTTTAACAATGCTCTAATCTGGAGCATTCATATTTGCCAGTTCAATTCATGGAAGCTTTTTTCAATTTTTTACACGAAAACCTCCTGCTGATCTATTTGTTGGCTTTTTCCATCCTGCTTGGTATCGAGGTTATTTCTAAAGTACCCGCCGTATTGCACACACCACTGATGTCCGGCGCCAATGCCATACACGGTGTCGTGCTGGTGGGCGCCATTATCGTGTTGTTCAACGCGCGTATGGACGATTATTTGTCGCTCGGCCTGGGCTTCGTTGCCGTGGTGTTTGGCACCCTGAATGTCGTCGGCGGCTTTGCCGTGACCGACCGCATGCTGGAAATGTTTAAAAAGAAAAAGAAATAATTACCTGAAACACATGATTGCTACACACTTTCTCGATCTCTTATATTTATTAGGCGGCCTTTCTTTCGTTCTCGGCCTTAAAATGTTGAGCCACCCGGATACAGCCCGTCGGGGCAATATCCTGGCGGCGATCGGTATGGCATTGGCCGTTGCCGGCACATTGTTCTTTCATCCCTCGGCCGATACCTTTTCGGAAGAGGAACGCCAGATGAAACTGATATTGTTGTATTCGGCCCTTGCGGTTGGCGGCTTCATCGGCTGGCGGGCAGCGTATAAAGTAAAAATGACCTCGATGCCGCAAATGGTGTCGCTGTTCAATGGTCTGGGTGGCGGTTGCGCAGCGCTGCTGGCAGTGGCGGAACTGAAATTGCAGTTTGACCATTCCGGTCACCCTGAAGCGGCAGGGTTGATTTTGGTACTTTTCACTTTGTTTTTCGGCTCCGTTTCGCTTACCGGCAGTTTGCTGGCTTTCGCCAAACTGGAAGACTTAGTCAAAGATTCAGCGATTACGCTGCCCCGGCACACCATCTTCAATCTGGGTTTGTTAGCCATTATTCTCGGCCTGATCGGCTATACCGTTTGGGGCGCCGGCCATGCCGGTATGACCTGGGGTTTGATCCTGTTCGCGGTAGCCCTGGTATATGGATTCTCCTTTGTTGCGCCCATCGGCGGCGCCGATATGCCCGTGGTAATTTCGGTACTCAACTCCTGCACGGGCCTCACTGCGGCAGCAGCCGGCATCATCTACGACAATCTGGTGATGTTGGTCGGTGGCATCCTGGTCGGCGCGTCCGGTAGTATCCTTACCGTGCTGATGTGTAAGGCGATGAACCGTTCACTGGCCAACGTACTGGTAGGTAGTTTTGGCGGCACGGTTAGCGGTGCGGCAAAAGGCCCCGGCGACCAAACCGTGAAAGAGATCAGCCTGACCGATTCGGCTGTATTGCTCAATTATTCGGCATCAGTGGTCATTGTTCCCGGTTACGGATTGGCGGTAGCACAGGCACAAAAGATTTGTAAAGAACTCGATACCTTGCTGGAGGCCAACGGCGTGGATGTCAAATATGCCGTGCACCCGGTAGCCGGCCGTATGCCCGGGCACATGAACGTGCTTTTGGCGGAGGCCGACGTACCGTACACCAAACTTTACGACCTGGAAGAGGCCAACGATTTTATAAAAAAAGCCGATGTAGCGATCATCATCGGCGCCAACGACGTGGTGAATCCCGCCGCTCTCGACGATGCGTCCAGCCCGATCTACGGTATGCCGGTGCTCGAAGTGTGGGAGGCTAAAAACGTCATCGTGATGAAACGAAGCATGAAATCAGGGTATGCCGGCATCGACAATCCGTTGTTTTACCACGCCAGAACGAAAATGTTGTTTGGCGATGCGAAGGATACGTTGCAAAAGCTGGTAGCGGAGGTGAAGGCACTCTAAAATTCAAATCAGCATCCCCGCAATCACCGCTGTCATAAAACACGCAACCGATCCGCCAATTAAGGCCAAATAGCCCAGTTCCGTCAGCGTTTTCCGCTGGTTAGGCGCCAGGGTACCAATGCCGCCGATTTGAATACCGATGGAGGCGAAATTGGAAAAACCGCACAACGCGTACAAGGCAATGATGACGGATTTTGGATCCATCTGCATTGTTTTTTGCAGTTCTCCCAAAGCGCCGTAAGCCACGAATTCATTGATCATGGTTTTCATGCCGAGTAACTGTCCAATAGCGGTGCAATCGGCCCAAGGGGTACCCAGCAGCCAGGCCAGCGGCGCGAAGACAAGGCCGAGCACATAGGTAAAGGTGAGTCCTTCGAAACGCCCGCCGGTAGCCGACAGAATATAGGCGTTCAGGCCCGTCCACTCGCCAACGGTATTTTGCAGTATCCAGTTGAGCATGAATACCAAAGAAGTGAACACGATAAGCATGGCGCCTACGTTCACGGCCAACCGGAGGCCGTCGGAAGTGCCCTGCGATACGGCATCGAGCAGGTTGTCGCCTACGTGGGTATCGGTATGGACGAGTTTGTCGAGTTCCTGTTTTTCCGTCTCTGGAAGTAATATTTTGGCGCACACGACCGCGGCGGGGGCCGACATGATGGAGGCCGCCAGCAGGTGCCGGGCAAAAAGCAGTTGTTGTTCCGGGTCGTCACCGCCGAGAAAACCCACATAAGCAGCAAAAACGCCGCCGGCGATGGTGGCCATGCCGCCGGTCATCAGGCACAATACTTCAGAACGCGACATACCGGCAAGATATGGCCGGATGATAAGCGGCGCTTCCGTTTGACCGATAAAAACATTTGCGGCAGAGGCCAGCCCTTCAGGGCCGCTCATGCCCATACTGCGGGTAAGTACCCAGGCGATGCCGTACACGATTTTTTGTAGAATGCCGAAGTAAAATAACACCGCGGACAAAGCAGAATAGAACATAACTGTGGGCAATACCCGGAAGGCGAAAATATAACCGAAGCCTTTGTCACCCGTAGCCAGATCGCCGAACAGAAACCGCGCTCCGGTTTCAGACCATTGAATAATATAAGTAAAAATCCGGGCAAACGCATCGAAAGCCCAACTCACACCGGGCACTTTGAGCACCAACAGGGCAAAAACCAATTGCAGTGCAATGCCTGAAAGTACTAAGCGCCAGTTGATGGCCTTGCGGTTGCGACTTAATACATAACAAAGCCCTACCAGAAATACCATGCCCAAAATTCCCCGCCCAATGTTTGTCAAAATGTCCATGCCGTGTTGTTTTTTAAAATTTTGTCCGGTTAAAAATGGGGCTAAATGTACGCCGTGTGAACGGACTGAAAAAGTTTTTGCCGAAAACCTACTTTTGCCCCCTCATCCTGTGGGTAGCGACCGGGCAGCATGATACCGCAGTTAGACAGGATTCCGTATTTTGGCGAACATAAATAGTGGCGCCAACCCTCCAACCAGAAACCCTCCAACCAGAAACCCTCTAACCAGAAACCCTCTAACCCGTAATTTTACAGCATCGATGAAACCTTACCTGATCGGCATCACCGGCGGCAGCGGCAGCGGCAAAACGACGTTTATTCGCCGTATCCGCGAACAATTCACGCCCGAACAAGTCTGCATTATCTCGCAGGACGACTATTATCTCCCGCGCGAAAAACAACACGTCGACGAACGCGGAGAGAAGAACTTCGACCTGCCTCAGTCGTTTGATAAAAAAGCCTTTCGCCATGATCTGTTGCGGCTGATCACCGGCGAAACGGTCATCCGGGAGGAATACACCTTCAACAACCCGGAGGCTAAACCCAAAACGCTGACATTTAACCCGGCGCCGGTGGTTATCGTGGAGGGGCTTTTTGTATTTCACTACAAAAAAATCGTCCCACTCCTCGACCTGAAGGTGTTTATCAATGCCAAAGAAAACCTCAAAGTGATCCGCCGTATCTACCGCGATCAGGTGGAACGCAACTACCCGATCGAAGATGTTTTGTACAAATACCAGCACCATGTACTGCCCGCCTACGAACAATTTATCCAACCCTACAAAAACGAAGCGGATATCGTGGTGAACAACAACGAGCATTTCGAGCAAGGGCTGGCCGTGCTCACCGGTTTTTTGAAAAACAAACTGGAATCCGTAGTTTTGTAGATAAAATATAAAACCATGGGCGAACAAAAAACAACGGAAAAGGAAGTGCTCAC
>CAUJEY010000106.1 GCA_963169325.1 Bacteroidota bacterium | reverse complement strand
CAATGACGAATAATGACGCTCTCAATGACCCCCAATGACGAATAATGACCCCCAATGACCCCCAATGACGCCTAATGACCAAAACCATCTTCTACACTGACTTCCATCAGGGATTTTGGGTCACCTGATCTTCTAATTTTAGCCATGCAAACAACAGTATAATCTAATAACGGTAATAAAAATTTACAACATGAAATCTGATCAAATGAATGTCAACATCCAGAGTATCCGTTTCAAAGCCAGCGAAAAGTTGCAGGCACACGTGCAGGACAAAGTCCAAAAACTGTTTGACGTGAACGATAAAATTATTAGCGCGGATGTAAAACTATTTGAAGACGGCGGCGCCCCGGACAACCAATATTGCGAAATCAGATTACTGATACCCGGCCATGACCATATCGTCAAAAAAGGCGCTCCAACTTATGAAAAGGCGGTGACGGATGCAGTGAGCACACTGCAAAAAGTATTGCGGGCTAAAAAAGATTGACCCTTTCTATATGTGGGTTGAATATTACAGCATCGAAAAAGGCGGCCTGACCGTGTTCTTTCATCCTTGGCTGGGGGGCATTTTTAGTATTGTGGGTATTTATCTCGTGATACGGGCTCTGCGCTCCGGGGATGCGGAAGAACGCAGTGGTTGTGCCTTGACTTTTCTGGGTGCATGGGCGCTTGGGGCGATTTTGTGGACGGTAGGGGTGTATTTCGATATTTATTCGAAATACGCCCCTTTATCTTCCGCCTTACGCGAAAACCGCTTCCAGGAGGTGGAAGGAATCGTAGAGGAGGTTAAATCCTGGCAGACCCGCCAGGGCGAAACGGAAAGTTTCACCGTCAATGGCGTTACGTTTGAATACTGTTATGGCGGTGTAAATCCGGGATTCAATAAACCACAGTCATACGGCGGGCTAATCGCGAAGGGCCGGAAAGTGAAAGTATACTATTACGAAGGGGTGATCCTGAAACTATATCTTTGGGAGGACCAATAAACGCAATTATGGAAAAACTGATTCCACCGGTAAATGCCGTTTATGTATTGCTCGGGGTGGTTTTCGTGATCGCGGCCCTGAGCCTGCTGGTGAGCATCATCATGGAAATGGTGGCGCTTATCCTGAATACCCGGGCCAAAACACTGCTTTCGGCTATCCGGGAACTATTTCAGGAGGACAAAAAACTCTTCGAGGAATTTACCCGGCACCCGCGTTTCCGGCAGATTGTCGGCGGTGCGAAGGGCCTGACCGGCACACCCAGATACCTGCCGGGCGATTCGTTTGCCGATATCTGCCTGGAGATTTTACAACTGCGCGGATTGGCGGAGGGCGAGAGCGCTGTTTTGTCCGATGTAAAAGCGCTTGATACCTTCCTGAAACTTCAATTCGAGGATTGTCACCGCGATGCCGCCGCCTTTCAGACCTTTCTGGAGCGCTGGTACAACGACAAAATGGATTTTGCCTGGGAACGGTACCAACGGCAGGTCAAATACTGGCTGTTTTTTATCTCCCTGTTTGTCGCCATCTTGTTCAACGCCGACCTCATTGGCGTTTATTCCCGGCTGTCGGCCAGCCTCCAAAGCAGCCCCGTGGAAGTAATGAATTCGGTGACCAATAATCTGGATAAACTGATTACGTTTGATTCTACCCTGCGCGATGCCGCCGCGGTGAAGAACATTGAATCAAAACTGCTGACGCTGATGGAGCAGTCGCTCGAACCCCGGGAGAGCAATATCCTGGGATGGTCAGGCGCTTATCCCGGTACGCCGGCCGGTTGGCTGGTACAATTTGCCGGATTTGTGATTTCGGCGCTGCTGTTGTCGTACGGGGCGCAGTTGTGGTTTGACTGGATAAGGAAGAAGTTTAAGTGATTATCTTTCTATTTTGGGGTTTCCGTGGGTTTAAAAAAAACCTTAGTTTTGTGAGCAATTGCATTAGAATAGGTAAAAACGATCATTATGACCATTGCAGAAATAAAAAATGACCTCCACCGAATGGTTGTTGAAACAAACGATAAAACCTTGCTGGAACACCTCGCCTTGCTTTTTGCCCAGTTGCGGGAGGAAAAAGACTGGAAGTCCGTTATCACTGAGCGGGAAAAGGTATTGATTGAGAAAGGCCGTCAGGATCTCCTTGCCGGAAGGACGGTAACCCGGGCAACAATCAGAAAGGACGTGGAAGAAATTTTACATCCAAAATAACATCGGACCACGCCGACGCTCCAATGGACAAATACAGCAAGGGAGGAATATCGAAACATACTGCGCAACGTATATGAATCCTCGGTGGATAAGGCACTTGATTTAGACGAAAAGATTGAAATATTGCAGGACAGATTGTTTCTTTTCAAAAGTCTTTGTCCACCACATCCGGAAATTCCCACACTCAGACGTTGCGTCGTTACTCAAACAGTCGCACTGATTTATGACGTGGATGAAGAAATAATCACCGTCATTTCGGTGGTGGATACCAGAAGTAGCCATCCATTGAACTAGTGTCTTGGACGGTAAAGGTAAGTTGTTGGTTATTCCAGCCTTCCATTCCCGGCATTCATCCAAAACACCCTTCCAAAACTACATTTTTGCCAATCTTCAGTGGACGTGCCATTAAATGTACCCTACATTTGACCGCTTTTGATATTTCGTTTTTCACACAAGTCAACCTGACCATGCACAAACTTTTTGCCCTATTCCTCTGCCTCACACTCCTCTCCCTTCCCCTCTTTGCTCAGAAAAAAGACACCGCAACGCCCAAAAAAGACACCACGGCCAAAAAACCGGAAAAGCCGGCGTGGCTCAACCCGGGTACATATAGCGGCCTGTCTTTCCGCAGCCTCGGTCCGGCGGTAACTTCGGGTCGTATCAGCGATTTTGCCGTGAACCCGCGCAACCCGGCGGAATACTACGTGGCCGTCGCTTCCGGCGGCGTCTGGAAAACCGTGAATACCGGCACCACCTACACCCCCATTTTCGACGGCGAAGGTTCCTATTCCATCGGCTGCGTGGTACTCGACCCCACCAACGCCAACGTCGTGTGGGTCGGCTCGGGTGAAAACAACAGCCAACGTTCGGTAGCCTACGGCGACGGCGTATACAAAAGCGAAAACGGCGGTAAAAAGTGGAAAAATATGGGCCTCAAAAACTCGGAACACATCGCCAATATCGTGATCGACCCCACCGACCCCAACACGGTGTATGTGGCCGCTTACGGCCCGGTGTGGAGCGACGGCGGCGACCGCGGCGTGTACAAAAGCACCGACGGCGGTGAAACCTGGACCTGCGTCAAATCTGTGAGCGCCTACACCGGCTGCAACAACCTCGTCATGGACCCGCGCAACCCCAAAGTGCTCTACGCCGCGTTCCACCAGCGCCAGCGCAAAGTATTCACCTATATCGGCGGCGGCCCCGAGTCGGCCGTGTACAAAAGCACCGACGGCGGCGCCAGCTGGAAAAAACTCGACGGCCTGCCCTCCGGCGATGTGGGCCGCATCGGCATCGACGTGTCGCCCGTCAACCCCGACTACGTGTACGCCGTGGTGGAAGCCCCGGAGAAAAAAGGCGGCATCTACCGCTCCACCGACCGCGGCGCCGGCTGGGAAAAAATGAGCGACACGCAAACCAGCGGCAACTACTACCAGGAACTCACCTGCGACCCGAAAAACCTGCACCGCATTTTTATAACCGACACCTATAACAAAGTCAGCGACGACGGCGGCAAAACCGTACGTAACCTCGGCGAGATCAACAAACACATCGATAACCACTGCATCTGGATCGATCCGGCCAACACGGACCACCTGCGCGTGGGCTGCGACGGCGGCATTTACGAAACCTGGGATTTTGCCAAAACCTGGGAATATAAGGCCAACCTGCCCGTCACGCAATTCTACAAAGTATCTACCGACAACGCCACGCCCTTCTACCATATACACGGCGGCACACAGGACAACCTCAGCCTCGGCGGACCCAGCCGCACCATCAGCGCCAACGGCATCCCCAACTCCGACTGGTACGTCACCAGTCAGGGCGACGGCTTCGAAACACAGGTGGACCCCACCAATCCCGATATAATTTACGCCCAAAGCCAGTACGGCGGCCTCGTGCGCTTCGACCGTAAAAGCGGCGAATACTTAGACATTAAACCCCGCGAAGGCGAAAACGACCCCGCCCTGCGCTGGAACTGGGACGCCCCGCTCAGCATCTCCAGCCACTCCTCCACCAGGCTCTACTTCGGCGCCAATAAAGTGTTCCGCACCGACAACCGCGGCAGCGGCTGGCGCGCCATCAGCCCCGACCTCTCGCGCGGTATCGACCGCAACAAACTCGAAATCATGGGCAAGGTGTGGAGTGTGGACGCCGTGGCCAAAAACGGCTCCACCGACATCTACGGTCAAACGACCAGCATCGCCGAAAGTACACTCGATGAAAACCTGCTCTGGGTGGGCACCGACGACGGCCTGTTGTGGATGACCCGCAACGGCGGCCAAAGCTGGGATAAATTCGACAACCTGCCCGGCGTGCCCGAGCGCTCGTACGTACACCAGGTCATCGCCTCGCAGTTCGACAAAAACACCGCCTTCGTCTGCTACAACCACCACCGCTACGGCGACTTCAAACCCTACCTGCTAAAAACCACCGACGGCGGCAAAACATGGACTTCCATCGCCGCCACCCTGCCCGAACGCGGCAGCGTGTACAGCATCGCTGAAGACCACGCCGACCGCAACCTGCTGTTCTGCGGCACCGAGTTTGGGGTGTTCTTTACGCCCGACGGCGGCGCCAACTGGGTGCCCATGAAAAGCGGCCTGCCCACTATCGCCGTGCGCGACATCGAAATTCAGCGCCGCGAAAACGACCTCGTGCTCGGCACCTTCGGGCGCGGTTTTTATGTGCTCGATGATTATTCCCCGCTACGCAACCTCACCAAAGAAACCTTTGATAAAGAAGCGCAGGTATTCCCGGTCAAAGACGCCTGGATGTTCATTCCGAGCCTGCCGCTCGGTCTGCGCGACAAGGGGCACCTCGGCAGCAACTACTATGCCGCCGCCAACCCGCCCGTGGGCGCCGTATTTACCTACTGGCTGAAAGATGAAATCAAAACCATGAAGGCCAAACGCCAGGAAGCGGAAAAAGCCGCCGCAGAAAAGAAAGAAACCGTGTATTATCCGGATATCGAGGCGCTGCGCAAAGAAGACGAACAGCCCGAGCCGTACCTGCTGTTCACCGTAACCGATGCCTCGGGTGAGGTTGTCCGCCACATCAAAACGGCCGCCACGAAAGGCCTGAAAAGGATCGTATGGGATTTCCGCTACAATACGCCCGCCCCGGTGACGGGCCGATTTAAACCGGCGCCCGACCAACTGTTCGGCAGTGAAGAAAACGGCCATTTGGCCCTGCCCGGCCGTTACAGCGTGACGCTCAGCAAATACGAAGACGGCGTGCTCAGCACACTTGCCGGCCCGGTATCCTTTGAAGCGAAGTCGCTGAACAACGCCACCCTGCCCGCCGCCGACAAGCAGGCATACCTCGATTTTTGCAAAAAAGTGAGCCGCCTGCGCAAAGCCGTCAGCGCCGCCAACATCATTCGCAACGACCTGAACACCACGCTCGGCCATGTCCAGACGGCCATGCACGATATGCCCGCTCCGCCACAGGATTTATTGAAAAAAGCCTACGACATCAGTCGCCGGCTAAACGTCGCCAGTACACAACTCAACGGCGATCGCTCGCTCGCTCGCCGCGAGTTCGAAACCCCGCCTTCTCTTGGCAATCGTGTAGGCCTCATCGAAGACGGCATGTGGAACAGCACCTCGGCGCCCACCGAAACCTACCAGGAAAACTACCGCATCGCGTCCAAACAACTCGGCCCGCTGCTCTCGGAATTGAAAGCCATTGCACAGGAAATAGAGGGCTTGCAGCGACAGTTGGAGCTGAAAGGTGCGCCGGCGACGCCGGGAAGGTGGCCGGAGTGGAAGGAGTAAGGCGATTATGTGATAAAAGAAAATCCAGGGCAAATATAAAAAACAAACAAAATGTTTTTATATTTGCCCTGGCGAAAATTTGCCGGAAGCGCCTTTGTGCGCTTCCGGCATTTGCCGTTTTATAGCCGACATTACACAATACCGTTCCTCACATGCAACAAGTCATATTTCGCCCGAAAATACGCTCAAAAAACTACCTGGAAAACCTGGGCATCTGGGTGTTTCCTTCCCTGTTGCACCTGATTCAAGCATTCTTCGAGACCTACACAAAGGGCACAACCGATTGGGAACATATTCAACTCCTGCTGGCCGCAACCGGATATGGCAGTTTGAACGAAATTCCCCGCAGCGAATTAGCGCAGGTCAAAGAAACGGTTGCGCGCATGCAGCCCGTTTGGGAGGCTGATGAAGACGCTGAAAAATGTACTTATCTGCTGCTGGCCGCTATCCTGAAAAAGGACATTTTGGTGTATATAGACGATCGGGTGATAGAAAACATAGAACATAAAATTACCTTGCAACCCGACTCCATTGTTGCTTTTATCAACAGGCTTAAGATAACTCAAATAAACTTTACGACGATCTGACATGAAAATTTTTGACAAAATTTTGGGTAATACCCCCAAAGAAAGCCGACCGAAAACAAATGACTCCCTGACAAATGTTGTGTTGGATTGGTTTAATACCGGAAACATTGACCTCACACTTTTCCGGGAAAAGTACCTCGATCCGGTGATAACTATCCTTAAAGCGGCAAACAACTATACAGAAAAGTATTTTTCAGAATTTCCGGAGGAAGCCAACCAGCAATACTTTGATGTGCTGGCAGGGCTGTACCTGGCTTTTTACACCCAAAATCAGGAATACATCGGGCGGCTTACCGAGGTGGTTCTCCAGGAGAAAAACGTTCTGGATCACAGGGCGCAGAGCGCGCGGAATTTATTATTCAGAGGCTTCGACTGGAAAATGGAACAACAAAATCCGGAAGTATTCAGCGCGCTTAACACGGGATCATATTTAATCAAAATAAATCATGCCATTAGTGTCAGAAAAAATAGCGAAATCGGCGACATTAATACGATATGCAACACCCTGAAAGCCGCTAAATTTTATGCCGATTCAACCCGGTTTGAGATACTATTTAACTATGTAAACAAGCAATCGTTTTTCGAAAAGCCCTACGTAATATTTGAAGTATTCCGGCATAAACAATTTGATTACAAGGATAAAAATGTGCTCGTTGAAAATCCCCATCAGGAGCACATCACTACAGCGCTTGCTACAAGTATAAACGATTTCAATACGACTGCCGACCTCCGTCTCGACCTGACTATCCTGCTCGACTTCGAAAAGGTGCTGGATTATCCGTACGATGCCAAATGGACGAATACGGATTACAAAAAGCGCAAATACCTGAAAATTAAAGACTTTGAATCCTTTCAGCGTTTTATTGAAAAAACAAAAGGAAAAGAAGCGTTGACCCTGCAAAACCTGTTTTATCATTTTATTCAATCGGCACAATGGGGCGGCGAGCCTGAAAAGTTATTTGCTGAGTTATTTGTTCAAATTATCGGCAATTTCAAAGCAGATAAAAGTTGGATAGAAAAATTATTGTCGCAAAAACACCATGTTCAATTGTTCTATTTGCAAAACATATATTTTCCTCTTATAAAAAACATCAAAAACGAACTGCAATATTCAGATGCTATAATTTCACATTTTGAAACATATACATTTACTGCTTTTGGCGACTACAAACATCCCTTGCCGGATAAAGATTCTGTCAATATATTGAGAGAGATTGTGCAGAAAATCCCGGATCAGGACGAACGTTTTTTGTATTTACAGCGCCTGAATCCTTATTTTGCCTTGCTCCGGGTTTCTTATGACGAGCGGCATATCAGCCTCGCCATGGATGATTCCGACAAAAAATACCCGACCCTGAAAGCAATGATCGACGACCTGAATCAAATCATTCCGGTCGGGCTGAAAGGGGTGCACAAAAAAAACCACTTTGTATCTTCCGATGACCCGTATAACTCGTCCTTTTTTACCCTGAACCACCAAGGTAATGATTTGGTCATTACTAATGCCTTCGTTTTGGACCTCAATCATTTGCTGGAAAGCCAAAAAGCCGGATACCGCCTGGTACCAATCCCGATCATCCCGAATAAAAACAAAAATACCGGGCATACGCATGTTTCAGCGCTGGCCTTTCTTAGTTACAACGAATACCAATACGCCCTGAATCATTTTATTGCTGTAAAATTTCCGGATCTTCAGGATTCAAACATTTACCGCAACATCCGGTACGACATAACCGACGCCGTTCCGTTCTGGCAACTCAAATCCCAAACACCGCCACAATCGCCGTCCGTAGCCGATTCCAATCAGTTTCTGGCCGATATCAACTGGGCCTGGTTCAAAGACAAATATGTCGATCAATTGAGTAGTAAGGAACAATGGTACGACATTATGGATAGCGCCATTCAATGTCCGGCCGGCAAAAAACCTACCCCCAAATGGCTGGAAACAATCAATAGCCGGATCGATCAGATAGGAAAGGATAAATATTTTAAGGAACTCCAGGTTTTGCTCGCCGCCTCGCTGAAGGAGGACTTTTGGTATTTTGACACGTTCAGAACCGGATTGAAAGGACTGATCTGGACTTGCACACAACCGGATGCCACGGATGAATCGCTGAATATCGTGCGCGGCATCATCGAAAATGCTTACACTAAAGTGGCCGGCATTGGCCCGCGATCGTCGGCCACAGGCAACCTGGCGCTGGAGACACTGGTGGCAACGGGGAAAGAGGAAGCCTTCGGCCTGCTAAACATCATGCGCAACAAAACCAAATACAACCGCTTTGCCGCCGTATTGGAAAAATACATCGACAAGTTTAAGGAAGTGTCGGCGGTGCCGGAACAACTGCTGGCCGACAAAGCAATTCCAAAGTTTGGTTTTATCGCGGGCGTCAAATATTTATCCATTGGCGACACGCAATTGAAACTCCACTTTGAAGGCGAAAAACTGATCAAAATATGGATTACACCCGATGGCAAATCATCCAAATCCGCTCCCGGGGAACTATCTGAAAAATATCCGAAACTGCTTAAAGAAGCCACCGAAGAGGTAAAACAAATCAACACCGTCTTTTCAGACCTCGGCAAACGCCTGCGCACTTATTGGTTGTACGACAGGACCTGGAGCGGAAAAGACTGGTTGGCATACCTTTACGAACACCCGCTCGTGAACCCGCATTTACAGGATCAAATTTGGTCAAACAAAACCAGGGGGACCGATTTTATTATTCGGAACAATCAGATGATTACCATAAACGAGACCTCCTGTTCTATTGATCCCGACGATGAAATTTGTTTCTGGCACCCGGTCGTAAACAGTGAATCAAACATCAACGAGTGGCAAAATTACCTCTGGGAACATAAAATTGTTCAGCGTGAAAGACAAGCCTTTCGCGAACATTATCCATTCTCCGCCACAGAATTGGCCGCTGGTCAAACGGAACGGTTTGCCCACCATTTTTTGGAAGTCAAAAAACTGATGGCTATAGCCAACAGCGCGGGTTGGATTTTTACTTACGTACACGAAGGACAAAACTGGCCGCGCGTTTATTTAAAACCGTTGGATATTACGGCACATCTGCAATGCGACTATACCCGGAGCGATTTTGCCATTCCGACCAAAGCGCTGTTTTTTACGGCGGGCAACTCAACCAAAATCAACGATCACAGGGTTAAACCGGAGCATATTGAAATCGCCCGTATTCCCTTGACAACCTTGTCGGAAATTTGCCGCGATATCGATTTGTTTATTGCCACTACCAGCGTTAGCAACAGTCCCGAACTCGCGTCCAACAGGCAGGAATTGAACCATTACCGGATGGACTACGAGAAAGGCCTTTTTTCGGAAAATGCCTCTGCTGCGATCAGGAAGAAAATAATTCGGCGCCTTATTCCCGTATTAAACCTGAATTCCACCGGTTTTGACGGTAATTATTTGCTCATTCAGGGAAGTTTGAACAGTTACAGGATAAATTTGGGCAGTGGATTTGCCCAGGTAAAAGACACTCAGAAGCATATCAATATTATCCCGGAGGTTTCCACGATAAAGAAAAACAAAAAAGTCAGTCTTCCGATAGAAGATGACGACACACTCTATATGATTTTGGCTAAAGCTTTGTTTCTGCAAAACGATGCTTCCATCAGGGATGAAAAGATTTTAGCGATATTGCGGTAATGCGTGTGGGGCGAATTTTTCACCGTCTATTGAACGTTTTCGGTACTTGCGTGTAAGCAGGAGTATCTTGATTCATCAAATCCACCTTTACAAATGCGATACATCATTTTTGCCCTGCTTTTTCCCTTTTTCATGTCAACCTCAGTAGCCGGTTCTTTCGCCGCGGATACCTCCTACGAGTCTCGTATCCGCGAAGCCGAACTGGCCGGCAACCGCGAACAGGTAGCTGCCCTGTGCCTCGAATGGTATGCCAGCGGCGACTACTCTACCGGCATACTCAATTGGAATTACAACGCACTTATGTCGGTCGATGACAATGCAGTGCTATTCACACACACCGACAGCGACACCTACCCGGCCTTGATGTTGCAATATGCCCTTCGGATACGGCCGGACGTGACTATTTTGAACGTTCAGTTATTAGAAAACCCGCAATACCGCGATTTTATCGTCCGTACCCGCAGGCTCGACTGGGTAAAACCCGGGGCCACTTTGTCAGAATTTGTCCGCCAACTGGCCTCAAGCCCATCCCCGGCCGACCATCCGACGTTGCCCACCTATCTCGGGATGATGAGCGACCAGGAATTTCTGCGCACCGACAGGGCCAACATGTACCTCACCGGCCTTGCCCTGAAATACAGCGACCAGCCCTTCGATAACATTGCGGTACTCCGGTACAATTTTGAAAACCGCTTTCGCAACGACTACCTCGAGTTCAGCATCGGGCAAGAAAAGGAGCCAGAAACCGTGGCCCGGATGAACCTCAACTACATTCCCGCACTCCTGCTCCTGCATCGGCACTACCGGGCCGGCGGCGATCTGACCAGGGCAGCGCACATCGAAAACCTCGCCCTGCGTATCGGACAAGCCGGCCATCGCGAGAACGACGTCCGGCTAACCTTCGGGCTGGGCATGCCGCCTGCCGGCAAACCGGTGCAATCGGTCATTACGGTAAAATCGCTGGAAAAGCCGATGAAAAGGATAAAAGATGGGCTCTATGCCGGTGAAACCGAGGTAACCAACAGCCAGTACGAACTTTTTCTGACCGACCTGTTGAATAACCGTGATTTCGATCGGCTCGAACTTTGCCGAATTGAAAAAACCGACTGGCGCAACCTGCTGCCCGAGCCCCTCCGCAATCTACCCGACGCCATACTGTTCAAAAACGGTCACCCGGACGGCCCAGACATGCCCGTACAAAACATCAGCCTCGATGCCGCTCAACACTACTGCGAATGGATCACTCAGGTGTATAACGCCGCCGCAAGCAAGAAAAAATACAAAAAAGTGCGCTTCCGCCTGCCGGATCCCGAAGAGTGGAGCATAGCGGCAGCGGCAGGCCGGAAAGATGTGCCGTATCCCTGGGGCGGGTATTATATCCGCAATTCGAAGGGTTGCTACTTGCTCAACATTAATGCTACCGAACCCTGCGGCGATTGTCCTGACGACAAGGACAGCGGCGCCAACGACGGGGGATTTTTTACCGTGCCGGCCGCTTCGTATTTTCCCAACGACTTCGGCCTGTACTGCATAAGCGGCAACGTAGCCGAAATGACCAACACCCCCGGTATCAGCATGGGTGGGAGTTTTCAGGATATTCCCTACTACGCCCAGATACATACCCAGGGCAAATATTCGGGCACTAGTTCAACCCTGGGTTTCCGGGTATTCATGGAAATCATCGAGGAATAAAACGCCGGCTGTGTGGACTTTTTTTAAAACCGACTATCGCGACTCACCTGACGCCACGCTGATGCAGGCTATCGCGCGGCGTCAGGAACGCGCATTTGCCGAGTTGTACGGCCGCTACAACCGGCAAATGCACCGATATTTCTTTCGGATGCTGGGCCGCGATGCCGCCCGGGCCGACGATTTTACCCAGGAGTTATTTTTAAAAATTATTGAAAAACCGCATCTGTACGACCCCGCCCGGCCTTTCCGCACCTGGTTGTACGCCCTTGCTGCCAACATGTGTAAAAACGAATACCGCCGGAAAAAACCGGCCGATGCCGGCTGGGCCGAAACGGCGGATATGGAAATCGAAGGTTCCGACCTTCCCGAACAGCTCGACCGGGAATTGTTTGAATCGAGTCTCCGGTTGGCTATCGATACCCTCGGTGATACGCACCGGCAATGTTTTGTGCTGCGCTACCAGGAGGAATTGAGCGTGGCCGAAATAGCGGCCATTCTCCAATGCCCTGAAGGCACAGTGAAATCGCGACTGCACTATGCCCTTCAAAAAATTTCCGAACGCCTCACTGTTTTCAAGGATTAATTATGAATGAAATTATTGAAAACCTCGCACTCGAAAAGTCTTTCGAACAACTCAGCGAAGCAGAACGCGCCGAAGTGTTGGCCGAAATGTCGCCGGAGGCATATAATCAATTGCATACTCTGCTACATATTGCGCCCGACCTCGACCAAGGCCCCGGCCCCGATGCGTCCTTGCGCGCGCGTCTGCTCACGCACATGGCCGGAGCGAGGGTGACCGCCGGGCGCCGGCCTTACCGTATCCCGTTGTGGCAAGTTGCGGCGGCAGTGGCATTGGCGGTAGCGGCAACCCTGTTTTTTCATAAGCCTGTTATACGGGAAATTCCCGTGGAAGTCGTGTTGATACAAACAGATACGGTATATATCGAAAAACCGCAATGGCAGGAGCGCGTGGTGTGGCGCGAAAAAGTGGTGTATCGCGACCAGCCGGTGGCGACAATGCCTATGCCCACCGCAGACAGTACTCCGGTAATTTTCACCCCTGGTACATCACTGGAGAAAGAACCGGCGTTGATGCAGTTTTTTGTGCAGGTGCGGTGAATTTGGACACCCTTGCTGGGCGAAGCCTTGGAAATGCAGGGTTCAATAATGGAAAGCCACGGCAAATGGCAGAGAGGATAACAAGGCGAGAAAAATGGATTGAATGGCCGTATTGCCGGCCTCCTCTCTGTTCTTTTCCCCAATCCTTCTGGCAATGATCGCCGTAACGGCCGTGGCAACTCCCATGGCGATAGAGTAGAGCAGAAACAGGTATGTTTCGGTCAACCCCACCGTGGCCACCGCCGAAGCGCCCAGTTTACCCACGAAGTAAATGTCCGCCACCGCGAAAGTGGATTCCATCACCAGTTCGAGAATCATGGGTACTGCGAGCAGAAAAATTGCTTTTTTAAGGCTAATTTGTGTGTAATCGGCTTCCGTGCCCCGGATGGCATCGCCGAGTTTTTTCGAAACACGCTGTTTTGATATGGGTAGATTCTTCTTTTTTGGACGTCAAAAACACTCAAATTGTTTTAAATTTAGGGGGCATCTTAAATCAAAAAGATAGGGAGTTTGTACGAAACGTCAGTATTGCCCTGCTTTTCCCTTTTTTATTTCGACCTTAACGGCATGTGTAAAACAGCCCTGTTATTTTTTTCTTTTTTTGCAATAACCCACCTCTCCGCCCAAATCTCCGATACCCTCCTGTTCGACACCCTGCGTGCCACCGAAATACGCGCCACCCGCCTGCCGGTTATGGCGAATGAAAACGTGTTGTCCGTTACGAGGCTGGGTACAGCGCAATTGCGTACGGCCCAGGCACAACTGTCTCTCGCCGAAAGCCTGGGCGCCGTGCCCGGCGTTTTTACGATGGGCGACGCCAATTTTTCGCAAGACCTCCGTATCTCCATCCGGGGTTTCGGCGCCAGGGCGGGTTTCGGCATCCGGGGGATCAAAGTACTGCTCGACGGCATACCCGAGTCGGCCCCCGACGGGCAGGCACAAGTGGACAACCTCGACATGGCCGCCATCAGCCGGCTCGAAGTGCTGCGCGGCGCATCGGGCGGCCTATGGGGCAATGCATCGGGCGGTGTGCTCAGCCTGAGCACCGACGATCCGCCGGCTGAAAACGGACAGGGTTTTATTGCCGCGCGTTTCGCCGCTGGCTCCTTTGGCTTTCAACAAATGCACCTCAAGACAGGTGTTCGTTTGGGGAGTGTCGGAATAACAGGCAGTATTACCGATCAACGCCTCGACGGTTACCGCGAACACGCGACCCTGCGTGCACGGCTGACCAACGTCAAAATCATTTGGTCGCCTGATAGCACATCAACCTTGCAACTATTGTTGAATCACACCGACAGCCCCCGGGCCGACGACCCCGGCGGACTCACCGCGACACAGGCCGATACCCTGCCCCGGGCGGCTAATGTCGCCAATATCCGGTTTCAAGCGGGCGAGTCGCTACAGCAGGGTAGGGTGGCGCTGATTTATGAAAAACAATTCAGCCCGCGCCAATCCCTCCGGTTGCGGGGCTACGCTGCCGGCCGCGATTTTGAAAACCGCCTGCCTTTCCAAAATGGCGGCCAAGTGGCCTTTCAGCGCTTTTTCGCCGGCGGCGGTGGCCAGTACGAATGGTCGGCCCCTTCCATGCCACTTCGGCTAACGGCCGGATTCGACCTCGACCGCCAGGCAGATGCGCGCCAGCGTTTTCAGAACAACGATGGGCAACGCGGCGAGCAAAACCTCAACCAAACGGAAATTTTTGCCGGCGCCGGGGCGTATACCTTGGCCCATTGGTCGCCCGGCCGCTTTACGGTGTCCGGCGGGCTGCGCTACGATATGGTTTTACTGCGCGTAGACGACCATTTTCTATCCGATGGCGACCAGTCGGGCCGCGAATGGTTTCGGCGGGCAAGCCCCTGGGCCGGGTTGTTGCTGCGGATTCGTCCGCGCCTGAACTGGTATGCCAATGCGACCACCAATTTTGAAACGCCCACACTCACCGAACTATCAAACAACCCGGCCGGCACCGGCGGTTTTTCGGCGGAGTTGCGTCCACAGCGTACCCTTTCCGTAGAAACCGGCCTGCGTGGCCAGGGCAAGCCGGGAAAATTGGGGCGCATCGCCTGGGAACTGGCGCTCTTCCGTGCCCGCACCCGCGACGAACTCAGTCCCTACGAAATTGCCGGCCAACCCGGTCGCACGTATTACCGCAACGCCGGCGCCGCCATCCGGCAGGGCGTGGAGGCCTCGGTACAATGGTTTCCGGTGTCCGGCTTGGCGCTGCTGGCCAATTATTCCTATTCGGATTTCTATTTTGAAATGTATACCACGCCCGCCGGCGATTTTGCCGGTAACCGGCTGCCTGTATTGCCCCGCCACAACGGGCAGGCGGAGTTGCGCTGGAACCATAAAAGCGGACTTTTTGCGCTGGGAACCGCTCGCCTGACCGGCGATTTTTTTGCCGACGATGCCAATATGGTGCGGATCGACCCGGTCGTATGGCTAAAGGCTCGAATCGGTTGGCAGCACAATTTTGGCCCGCTGTCTGTAGAAGTTTTTGCCGGTATGGATAACTTGAGTGATACGCGATACTTTAATAATGTGCGGCCCAATGCAGCCGTAGGGCGGTATTTCGAGCCGGGAGCGGTAAGATCGTGGTTGGGCGGGGTGTCTGTGAATTTTACCGGCAAACCCTTGCCATGAGTGCGACTTTTAAAATTGATTAAATATATTTTGTTTTGTTTAAAAAATAATATAAAATAATTTGTTTTATATTGTTCGTTTCCTCTATTTTCGCAGCCTTAACCCGTTGCGCCCATGCCCACTCAAAAACACCTCCATAAAAAAGAACACGAACCGCACGATGCCGTGTTCAAAGCCTTTTTCAGCGATGCGAAGATTGCCAGAAACTACCTGCTGCACTATACTTCCGCGGCCATTCACCGGCATATCGATTTCGCGACCTTCCAGAAAATCGATACTGCTTTCGTAAGTGGACGATTTGGAATTTCCTTTAGTGACGTGCTGTACGAAACCCGTTTGGCCACCGGTGCGCCGGCGCGTTTGCTTTTCCTTTTCGAGCACAAGAGTTACCTCCCTTCCCTGCCAGTGTACCTCCAATTGCTGGACTATTTGATGCAAATCTGGGAGGATGATCTCAAAAACGGGCGCCCACTTTCTTTTATCATTCCCATTGTTGTTTATCATGGAAAACGTGGGTGGAAACAGCGGCCATTTCCCGATTATTTTCCTGGTTTACCAGAGGGCTGGCAAGTGTTTATTCCAAATTTTCATTACTTGCTGACAGACCTGAGCCGGATACCACTCCTGGAAATCGAGGATAAAAAGGAGAGTGAGTACCTGAGAAATCTGTTTTTAGCGTTAAAATTTGCCCGTGACGAAGGATTCATTTTCAAAAACTGGCCAAAAATCCTTACTTTTGGGGAGCCTTTTTATCGGGATAACCGGGAAGGCATCCTGCTTCAAACCCTGACACTTTACATCTTCAACCTTTTTGATATGACAGAGGCTCAAGTTAAAAAACTCAACAAACAATTGCCCGAACCGGAACGCAACTGGCTTGACGCTATACCAGAAATATTTGGAAGAAAATGGAAAGAAGAAGGCCGCGAAGAAGGCCGGGAAGAAACAACTCACGCCTTTACGATCCGCATGCTTCAAAAGTTTCCAGATTGGAGCAATGCAGAAATAGCTGAACTTGTCGGCGTTACCGAAAAATTTGTTCAAGGATTGCGCCGCGAATTGGCCAATAAGACTCCGGAAGAATAGTTAGATTTGCGCAGATTGTTACTATAAATCATTCTGCACATGAAAAACGCATTTCTATTATTACCGCTATTGTTAGGTAGTTTCATTTTTATCCATCCAACTATAAAAATCAATAAATCAGACCCAATTTCGCCTGTTGTGAAAACGCACGGACAAAACGTAACCGTCTACACCACTGCCGAGAATACCCCGCACCGACTCACCGTTACCGAAACCCTCTCCTTCACTCCGTTCGGCCAACCCTTTGAAAACCAGCCTTGCGTTTTTGTCGATCCAACCCATACTTTCCAGACTTTCGTGGGGATAGGCGGCGCACTCACCGACGCGTCGGCCGAAACATTTGCCAAACTGCCCGCCGGCAAACAAAACGAACTACTACAAGCCTATTTCGACCAGGAAAAAGGTATCGGCTACACCCTCGGGCGCACCAATATCAACAGCTGCGATTTTTCGAGCGACATGTACACCTACGTGAAGGATGGCGACCAGGCATTGGCTTCGTTCAACGTGGCGCACGACGAAAAATTCAAAATCCCGTTTATCAAAAAAGCAATCGCCGCAGCGGGTGGGCGGTTGGATATGTTCGTCAGTCCCTGGAGCCCGCCGGCCTGGATGAAAGACAACAACAACATGCTCCAGGGC
>CAUJEY010000105.1 GCA_963169325.1 Bacteroidota bacterium | reverse complement strand
ATGAATGATGAATGATGAATGATGAATGATGAATGATGAATGATGAATGATGAATGATGAATGATGAATGATGAATGATGAATGATGAATGATGAATGATGAATGATGAATGATGAATGATGAATGATGAAAAATTATACTTTTCCCACGCGGAAAAAATTCATCATTCATCATTCATCATTCATCATTCAAATTACCTTTTCACCAAATGCCCTTCATGCACCTGGGCGCCTAATTGTGTGCGCACCAAATAAATGCCGGCCGGCAAATTGCGTACATCCACCGCTTGTACCCAGCGACCGGCCGGTTTAGTGGCGGTGAAATCGCGCACGAGAGCGCCGGTTTGGCCGAACACCTGTACGCGGGTTGATCCACTCCAGTCATTTTCAATCACCAGCAGACTACGATCCGTCGCCGGGTTCGGCATAAGGGTGAGCGGCAATGCTGCTGCACCGGGTTGATGTGTGCCGGACACCTGAAATTCGTAACAACCCTGATCGGGTGCGCCCACGCGCGGGCTGCCTTCGAGGTCGGTGGCCGGTGCTCCGGTGGCAACACCTTTATCAATGGAGGGGCTGCCGGCCATCAGGTGGTAGTCAAAGTTGCCGGCGTCCACAAACATCGGATCCATCTGATTCAGGTCGTTGGTTTGTGTTAGCGTAGCGCTCAGGGAACCGTCGCCGCTGAGGTTTCCACCCAGCGACACTACCTCGGGATCGCCGTCTTCCACTTCGTAATTGTTGGGTAAATTATTGAAGAAAATACAATTCTGCAGCGTCAGACTGCTTGTGCCAGCGGCTCCTTCCCACTGTGCAATACCGCCGCCGATGGGGGCATTGTTGTCGCCAAAAGTACAGTTTACGGCCTTTACCGGGGAGGTTTTGCCATCGGAGGCATTGTTTGAAATAGCGCCGCCGGCCCCTTCGCCGAGGTTCAGGTTGGTGACGAACAGGCAGTTGGTCAGTTCCGTATCTGTATCCGACAAATTGAGTGCGGCGCCCTGGGTAGTGCAAAAATTTTGCAGGAAGGTGCTGTTCACAACCAACAGTCTGGTCAGGTCCAGCGAGTCCTCATCCATGGCAATGGCGCCGCCGAAGTCGGCCGTGTTGATCTCGAAATGACAATCGTTTACCAGCAGCGTAATGCCCGCGCCCACATTGACGCCGCCGCCATACAGTTCGGCTGAGTTATTTGAAAAGGTGTTGTGTTCCAGCAAAAGCCGGGTATTATCGTTCTGATTATTGATTGCGCCGCCAAAACGAGCCTGATTTCCTTCAAACTCACAGTCGAAAATAGTTACATCCGCGGTAAAACCATTGACAACGCCGCCGCCGCTCGTGATCGCATCATTATTCAAAAAACGGGATTCGAATATCGTCCCTTTGTTTCCACTGCCAAAATTGACGACGCAACCGCCGAAGGTGGCGCCGTTATTTTCAAACAGACACTTCTGTATCTCATACGTGGTAGTGTCGCCATTGTAAATCGCGCCGGCCGTGCTGCCTCCGAAATTATTTTTGAATGTGGTGTTTTGCAACAAATAATTGGACTTCCAATTGTAAACTGCGCCACCGCCGTAGCCATTCCCTTTGTTTCCGTCAAACAGGCAGCTGTCGATGACAAAATCGCTGTTATATAGCCGGCCGTCGTTGTAAATCGCGCCGGCCACATCGGCCTGGTTATTCTTGAATGTACTGTTTTTTAAAACATAAGAGCACTGCCAGTTGTAAAATGCACCGCCGAAGGTCGAGGCGTCCGGGTTCTGGTCGTCCACCACATTGTTTTCAAACAGGCAGTTGTCTATAGTAAACTGGTCGTTGCCTTCGCCGCCATCCGCGTACACCTGGGCAAAACCTTTGGATTTATTGCCCCGTATAATGCAGTTTTTCATCAAAAAAGAGGCTTGCCAGTTATTGATCGCTCCGATATTGCCCGTGGCCGTGTTGTTTTCAAAAATGCAGTTGTCTATTGTAAAAAAGTGATTGCCGGCGCGCCCGTCATTATACATGGCGGCAGAACTGGTCGCCGTATTGTTTCGAAAAATACTGTTCGTGAGGGTAAAATTGGTTTGCCAGGTAAACATACCGCCGGTAAAATTGGCGCCGGCGTCGTTGTTTTCAAACAAACAACTGTCTACCACGATGCCCGAAGAGGTCAAGGGATACAAACATCCCCGGTTGGTTTTGTTATTCCGGAAAATACATTGGTTCACTTCACCGCCGGCCGAGAGGTCGCGCAAAAAAATACCGGCACTTCCAGCGGTCGCTTCGTTAGCTTCGAATAAGCAATTGTCCACCAGCACACCGCTTGCCGCAGCGCCGAGTGCCGCCAGCCCGCTGCCGGATTCCGAATAATTATCCGTAAACCGGCAATTTCGCGCAGTCAGCGGCGCATTGGCCAGGATACCGCCCCCACGCCGGCTCAGGTCCGCGTTGGCGGCGCCAACTTTGGTGTGGCCGCCGCTGATCGTAAACCCATCCACCACCGCCGGGGCGGCCGTACCGATTCCGGCCGCGATCTCCACGACGTGGGTGGCATTGTCGGTCCGTTTTTGCGTAAAATCGCCGGGGATGTCATCGCCGGCGTGGTCGCCGCTCAAAATAGTGACGTTGGCAGCCACATTTCTGGCGCCCAGGGTGGCTTCCGTGCCGTTGAACCCACCGTAAAGTTGCACGCCGGCCAGGAGGGCAAAAGGAGCATTGGGCGTACCGGAGTCCGGCTTGTACGTCCCGGCGGCCACCCAAATCTGATCGCCCGCAGTGGCAGCCTGTAAAGCGCCGGAAAGCGCCGGGTAGGCATTAGCCCAGGAGGAGCCGTCGCCGGTTCCGGCAGCATCGTGTTTAACAAAAATGGTTTTTTGGGCAAAAAGGTGGCCGGCAAAAGCCGACAGCAAAAGCAGGGTAAGTAAGTTGTGTTTCATGGTATAAAGTTTTTATCGAAAGTACAACCAAAGTGGTGGAGGCTGCACGGGCCTGTCGCGTTTTATGCGAAAAGGACAGTTTTCGACACATCTTTGTCAAATCCGGGCAAAACTCCGGGGCTGCGTCGCAATTTGCGTTATATTCGCTCATGTTATCCAACCATACTTTGGGGTCTATGCGTCACTTGTTTCTGATTTGGCAGTTCGTAGTCTGGGGCGCTTTTACAGTATTCGCGCAACCGACGTTTCAAAAACAGATAAGTCCGGTGACCGGCTTGTTTTGTTTGGAACAAACCGCCGACGAATCATTCTGGATCGGCACCTTTTTAGGCAAAATCCTGCGCTTCGACCCCGCCGGCAACTTCCTCAACGGCTGGGATATTCACTTAGGCGACACGACGACCACCCGCTTTATTTACGACCTCGAACGCGCGCCCGGCGGAGGCGCCTGGGCACTGTATGACCGCACCAATTTTAACAATGCGCTCGACGATCACCTCATTTTAGCCCGGCTGGCGCCCGACGGAAAACCGCTATGGCAAACGAACGTCTATTACGGCGAGGTGCTGCACTGGGCGCACAACCGCATCACGAGCGATCCGGACGGCACTGTATTCGTTTCCTCCGTGCGACTCAACCCGGTCAGTGGCACACCCGGCGAGGCCAACCGGATCATCCTGAGCAAAGTAGACCCGAACGGCGCCTTGTTATGGACAAAAGCATACCGCAATGCCGGCTTCAACTACCCCCGCACCCTGAAACGACTTTCAGACGGCTCGTTACTGCTCTGCGGCAACAGCCAGTTGACCACCGCGTCCGGTTTTTTACTCCGCATATCGCCCGCCGGCGATGTGCTGTGGAGCAAACGGTCCAGCCGTTTCCTCTTCAAAGCCGTAATCGAATTGCCCGATGGCAGCTGGATGCTGGCCGCTACTGAAACCGGCCCGCTGCCACAAGCGGCCTGCCTCCTCCGTATAGACCAAACTGGGAATCTGCTCTGGGGCCGGCGACTCGACATACCGTATGCCCTCAACTGGAGCCCCGGACTGGCGCTCTCCCCGAATGGCAACATCTTGTTGTTCAACTATGAAACGTCCGCCGCCGCCCCGGTAGCCGACCTGATTTGTATTTCCCAAAACGGCGCATTTCAATGGGCCCGGCGCTACGACGCCTGCCGCAACCACGGGATCAGCGCCGGCATGGTAACCGCCGACGGTGGCATAGCCGGTATCCGGTTTCGGGCGGCCGGTCACTTACTCCTGAAAACTGACGCCGACGGATATTGCGCCGGCTGTCCGGCGGAAGCGGTGTCCGTCGGGCTTACCCCCGTCGATGATATGTTACTGCCTTCCACCTGGGAAAACAACGACTGGCCTGTCGCCCCGGTTGCAGTGTCCGAATTCCACCCCTTTCAGGTCTCTGCACAACCCTATTGCGGACAGCAAAAACCCGTTGACGGAATTAGCCTGACGGATGATACCCTGTGCGTTACCCAGGCGCTCGGCGCCACTTCCACCGGCCCGGGACAAGCAGATGAATATAACTGGACCTTCGGCGGGGGCATACCAGGACAACTATCCGGCAGTCCGGCGGTAAATGGCATACGGTTCGACACGGCCGGCACGGCGCAGATACTGCTGGAAGCCGTTTCCGGTTTTTGCCGCGACAGTTTTTTCGTCTCCGCTGTGATCAAACCAGGCCCCGGGAGCATTGACCTGGGCCCCGACACCCTGTTATGCGGGCTGCCGGGCCGGCTCACGTTAGATGCCTCCACACCGGGCGCCACCACTTATACCTGGAACGACGGCAGCACCGGGCCGGTACGGGAAGCAACCACCTCTGGCCTGTACGCCGTTTCGGCCTCCAGCAACGGCTGTACGGTGTCGGACACTATCTTGCTTGAAATCAGGGAGTCGCTTCGTATTAGCCTGGGCGCCGATACGACCCTCTGCGGCGCCGACTCCCTTTGGCTCGATGCCACCAGCCCCGGCGCCGAGCGCTACCGCTGGAACGACGGCCTGGAAAGCCCGCGGCGCCTGATCAGCGAATCTGGCTTTTATGCGGTCACGGCGTACCGGGACGGCTGTGCGGGGTCGCATTTCATTTCGGTCGGCTTATTTCCGCGCCCGCCTGCATTGCCTGCCGACACGGTGTTGTGTGAAGGAGAACCCCTCCTGCTGAATGTGGGCGAAAGCCTGGATGGCGATATTTACTGGAACGATCAGCCCGGCCTGGCCACGTTCGCCTTCGACGGCAGCGGCACGGTACGCCGGAAAGTAGAATACCGCAACTGCCGTTTCGAGGATTCTATGGCCGTTTTTCGCGCGCCCTGCCGCAACGGATTCGCCCTGTACGCACCTAATGCCTTTTCGCCCGACGGCGACGGCCGCAACGATTTTTTTGAACTCAGCGGCGCCGACCTGGAGGTGCTGGAATTGCAAATATTCGATCGGTGGGGCAACCGGCTCTACCAGGAACAATCACCATCCGGCGCCGCACGCTGGGACGGAATGGCGCAAGACCGGCCCGTAGCCACTGGCGTGTACGTCTGGATGGCGCGGTTGCGCCAGCGCGGGCGGGAAGGTTGGGAGGCTGGGACGGTGGTGAAAGTCAAAATGTAAGAGGCAAAATGTAAAATGTAAAAGGGCCGGGCGAGCGGTGTTTTTATATTTTGACTTTTCAATACCTGCTGGGCGTAGCTTTTACCCAGCAGGGTAATTGCAATCTGGAATTAGTTTTTGTTATAGCGACCCGGTACTTAGCACGGTTTGACCGCCCGGGTACTGAATATTTGCATTGTCTTCTGCGGTAATAAAGAAGCCCGTAGGCTTAAAGCTGGACACCGTTTTCAGTGAACTTGTAAGCCCACTGGAAAACATACCACTTGATGTTTTTAACTGTCCAATGTTTTTTGTCCCGTTCTGTTCCGTTTCCATCCACACAATGTACATTTCTTTTGCAGGGCTAAGTCTTTTAGAGTCTGCCAGGCGCTTAACATTTAAATCGATGCTGTAGTTGCTGTTTTTATCTTTCTTCACCTTTACCGAACCTTCTGCAGCCGGAACTACCACTGATGTTGCAAAGTTATACTTTGGCGTACCACACGACTGTAACACTACGATGGCAAACAAAATTGTAAAGGCTGCATACACCTTTATAGATAGCTTTTTTAATTTTACGATGTTCATCTTTTTTTCATTTTTATATTTGCAAAGGTTGCTCAACGCTCCCAGTGAAGCCTTACACAATTTTGGAAATAAATTGCACATTTCACATATTTGATCAGCAGCAGGTACTATGTATACCTCAACAAGGGCAATCTCAATTGCGACAACATAAAAAATGAATTCATAACATCCCAATTCATGCACTCCAAAGAATTAATGATTCCAGATAGAATACTGAAATTTTTAAGGAAGCAGCATAAGGAAGATTACACATTTGCTAAATATGGCGAGGAGTATAATAATACTGATATCCGAGCTTATCCAAACAAAAGGATTATTTATAACGGTGTTAGCGATGACTTAAAATATGGATTTGTTTTTTATGAAAAAGGCGGACTCGCAATATCCAGGAATCTGATATTATATAAAATAACGAAAAAGAAAGTTTTTGTTACCCAATTTCGATTGAAAAAAGAATTTCCGACTATTGATTTACTGAAGGAGAATATTAAAGAAGCGGCTTGTTTTTAAACAAAGGACAAAAAACAATGAAAAAAATATATAAGGAAGGTGATATATTTCTTGTGCCACTTCGCACAGGTGGATATGGCATTGGCATGATTGCCAGAATGCATAAACACATATTGTTGGGATATTTTTGGAAATTAAAATTTTATGAAGCACCGGCTCATCTAAATATAACCAGTCTGAAAAAATCAGACGCTTTTTGGGTAAAACAATTTGGTTCAAGAGGATTTTATGAAGGTACTTGGAAAGTTATTGCCCACCATCCACTTTTTAGTCGTGGAACATGGGAGGTGCCCAGATTTTTAAGAGAAGTTGCGCCTTTTGGGAAATATTTGGTTTCTTATAATGACAAACTTGAAGAAACAGAAAACATCCCGGTAGGCGATTCATTTTACGGCGATTATCCTAGAGATGGCGTAGCCGGATATGGATCAGTTGAGATAACGCTCACCAAAAATCTGGAGGAAGCCCCCTTTGATTATTAACTTTATCCATAACGAATCACAGACTTCACCTAGCAGGGAGTCACTTTCAGATGCTTTATTTCCACCCAAACTTCCTATCTTTTTGATTTAAGATTGCAGATTACACGATTTTTGATGTCACGGTACGCTCTAAGCACATCAAAAATCAACATTCATGTAATCTGCAATCTTAAATCCTTTTATAACGGGTTAATCCCACTACTTTTCTAAGTCTTACCTGCTATCCAGCGTCCTAAGACGCGCAGATGATTATCCTCTGCTGTCGAGCGTCTTAGAAAAGGCACGGAGACACGGAGTTTTAATCCGTGCCTCCGTGATGAATTAAAATAATCTACGTCGGGAAAAAGTTAGCATACCCTTTTAACCCCATAGTAAAATGTAAAAGGGGGCCGAGCGAACAACCCGGCACCCTTTTACATTTTGACTTTTACATTTTGCCTTTTACCTTTTCAATACCCTCCCCAGGCCTTATCCCCTTTCTGATACGGCATACACCCATCATACCGGCCCGGAATTTCCACCATACGCAGCGCTTGTGTGGCGCCGATTTCAGAGGTGAAGTATCCAAACAGCGTCAGGTCTTTGAATTGTTTGAAGAAATTGGGCGGGGCGCCGTTTTTGCGGGTTTTCGCGTCTTCTTTTTGTGCTTTATCCAGTTCCACCAGGTAATCATGGCGTTGTGATTTGGACGCGCGCATAAAGGTTTTGCCGAACTTTTCTTTGCAGCGCAGGTCCAGCGCAGCCAACCCGTCGGTGAACATTTTCTGGTCGGCGGGTTCGTAGCAATCGCTGACCATTACCGCCATGAATTGGCCTACTTTGGCTGCTTTCGCCCCCGGGGTACTCGTGGTGGGCAGTATGGTGTCGGCAATTTCGTTCATCAATTTAATCTGGGCTTTGGAAAAAATACCGATGCCTTTGCTGTATTCGGCATCGTCCATGGCATCCCAATTGATGGTATTGGCCAACAGGCTGTCGGCGCCTAAAAAGCTGCCACCCATAATGATGGCGGCGCGTTGAATAGCTTCTCGTCTGTTCATATTTTAAGTATTTTACAGATTTCCTTTTTTAAGTTCACTCACTGCGAAATCAGCGGCCCGTGCCGTCAATGCCATGTACGTGAGCGAGGGGTTCTGACAGGCCGCGGAAGTCATGCAGGAACCGTCGGTGACAAATACGTTGGGCACATCGTGCATCTGGTTCCAGCGGTTGAGTACCGATGTTTTCGGGTCGCGGCCCATGCGCGCCGTGCCCATTTCATGGATCGCCATGCCGGGAAAGGAGCCATTATCGTAGGTGTTTATTTTTTTGAAGCCGGCCACTTCGAGCATTTCGGCGGCGTCGTTGACCATATCCACGCGCATTTTTTTCTCATTTTCCTTGAGCTCGCAGTCGATAGCGAGCACCGGTTGACCCCATTTATCCTGTTTGCTTTTGTCGATAAACACTCGGTTTTCATAGTATGGCAACATTTCGCCGAAGCCGCCGATACCCATGGACCATTGGCCGGGCTCGCAAAGGGCGTCTTTGAATTCGCCGCCGATGTTGAGTTCCGCTACTTCCCGTGCCCAGCCTTCGCGGCTGGCGCCGCCCTGGTAACCGAAGCCGCGGATGTAGTCGCGTTTGTCACCAAAAAGATTGCGGAAACGCGGGATATAAATGCCGTTGGGCCGCCGGCCGTAGTAGTATTTATCTTCGTAACCGTCCACTTTGGCGCTGGCGCCGCAGCGAAAATGGTGGTCCATCAGGTTGTGGCCGAGTTGACCGCTGGTGTTGCCGATGCCATCGGGGAACGATTCGTCTACGGAGTTGAGCAGGATAAAGGCCGAAGCGAGCGTGGACGCGCACACGAATACCACTTTGGCTTTGTATTCGATGCTTTGATTCGTTTCGGCGTCGATAACCAACACGCCGCTTGCCCGTTTTTTGTCTTTATCATACAAAATCCGGTTGACGATGGAGAACGGGCGCAGGGTCAGGTTGCCTGTGGCAACTGCCGCCGGCAACGTGGACGATTGGGTACTGAAGTAAGCGCCGAACGGGCAGCCGCGGGCGCAAAGGTTGCGATACTGACACGTGCCCCGGCCGTTGTGCGGTTGGGTGAGGTTGGCGGAACGGCCCATGACCATAGCGCGTTTTCCGCCATAGTGCGCCTTGAGGCGGGCGGCGACGTCTTTTTCCACACAGTTCATTTCCATGGGCGGCAAAAACTGTCCGTCGGGTAGTTGGGGCAACCCTTCTACGGAGCCGTTCACGCCGATAAAACGTTCGACGTAGTCGTACCAAGGCGCTACGTCGGCATAGCGAATGGGCCAATCCACCGCAATGCCGTCTTTCGCATTGGCCTCGAAATCAAATTCGCTCCAGCGGTAGCTTTGGCGCCCCCACATGAGCGAGCGGCCGCCGACGTGAAAGCCGCGGTACCAGTCGAAACGTTTGACTTCGGTGTACGGGCAATCCAGGTCGTTCACCCACAGGTCGGGCGCAAACTCGTTGTACGGATAGTCGCGTTTTTGCACCGGGTGCGAAGCCTTCATGTCGGTGGTCAGGCGGCCGCGGTGCGGAAATTCCCACACGCGCATCATGGCTGTGGGGTAGTCTTTGACGTGTTCGATGTTGCGGCCACGCTCGAGTAGCAGGGTTTTAAGGCCCTTTTCGGTGAGCTCCTTGGCCGCCCAGCCGCCGGAAATACCGGAGCCGATGACGATGGCGTCGTAAGTATTGTCTGCCATTTATTTCGAAAATGATTAATTATGAATGATTAATTATGAATGATGAATGATGAATAATTATACATCACATATCTCCACGGCCTTCCGCAGCGATTCCAGCTTGTTCGGCTGAATGGGGATAAACTCCTGCGCCACATAACCTTTAAACCCCGTATCGGCAATGGCCCGCATGATGGCCGGGTAGTACAGCTCCTGCGTATCGTCGATTTCGTGGCGGCCCGGCACGCCGGCGGTGTGGTAATGGGCAAAATAAGCGTGGTGATCGCGGATCGTGTGAATCACGTCGCCTTCGTCGATTTGCATGTGGTAAATGTCGTAGAGCAATTTGAAATTTTCGGAGCTGAGGCGTTTGCAGAGTTCCACGCCCCAGGGACTTTTATCGCACATGTAGTCCTTATGATCCACCTTGCTGTTCAACAGTTCCATGATGATCACTACGCCGTGTTGTTCGGCCAGAGGCATGATCTTTTGCAACCCGGCGACGCTGTTTTTCAGGCCGGTTTCGTCGTCCATGCCATTGCGATTGCCGCTGAAACAGATGAGGTTGCGGTAGCCGGCTTTGGCCACCAGGGGGATCATTTCCGTGTAGTTTTTGATCAGCGTTTCGTGGTATTCGGTATGGTTCCAGCCGTGAATCAGGTTAATTTCGGCGCCGTTACACATGGAGGAATAAAGCCCATGTTGTTTTAAAACGGGCCAGTCTTTCGGCCCAACGAGATCGATGGCCGGGATACCAAGCGCTTTAACAGCCTGGCAGAATTCTTCCAGGGGTATATCGTTGAAACACCAACGGCACACGGAGTGGTTGATGCGGCCTTTCCAGGCGGGCGTTTCGTCTTCTTCGGTTGCGGAGGCGGTGAGGTTGGAGGCGTCGAGCGTGAGGGCCGCGGCGCCGAACGCGAGGGCTTTCAGGGCCTGGCGACGGGAGGTGCGAGTCGGCATAACATTGCGAGCAGTTGAATGAGCGCACAATGTACGGATTGCCCGGACGAAAAAAAGGCAATAAAATGCTAAAACTTAATCCCTATACCGCTTCATCAAATCCCCATAAAAATCGATCCGCCGGTCCCGGAAAAACGGCCAGATCCGCCGCACATCTTCCGTACGTTGTTTGTCAATTTCCAGCACTACGTTTTCTTCTTTGTCCGGGCTGGCGAGGTGCAGCACCTCCCCCTGCGGCCCGGCCACGAAACTTTGTCCCCAGAACTGGATACCGCCGGTGACGCCGGTCCAGTCGGGTTCGTGTCCCACCCGGTTTACAGCCACGACGGGCAGGCCGTTGGCCACGGCGTGTCCGCGCTGGATAGTAAACCACGCGCCGTGCTGGCGTTCTTTCTCCTCCAGGGGGTCGCTGCTTTCCCAGCCGATAGCCGTGGGGTAAATCAGCAGTTCGGCGCCGGCCAATGCCATGAGCCGGGCAGCCTCGGGGTACCACTGGTCCCAACAGACCAGTACGCCCAGCCGGCCCACCGAAGTTTGGATGGGTTCGAAACCCAGGTCGCCGGGCGTGAAATAGAATTTTTCGTAGTACGCCGGGTCGTCGGGGATATGCATTTTCCGGTATTTGCCGGCTATGGAACCATCTTTTTCAAACACTACGGCGGTGTTGTGGTACAGACCGGGCGCGCGTTTTTCGAAAAGCGAAGTGACCAGCACTACGCCGTGTTGTTTGGCAGCAGCCGAAAAAACGGCCGTATCGGGACCCGGGATCGGCTCCGCCAGGTCGAACATAGCCGTTTCTTCCGCCTGGCAGAAGTAAATACCGCAGTGGAGTTCCTGCAAGATCACGAGCTGTGCGCCCCGGGCGGCGCAGTCAGCGATACCGGCGAGTGATTTTTGAATATTTGCCTGTTTGTCCGAAGAACAGGATTGTTGGACGAAGCCGATTTTTAAAAGATTGGACATAGTGGATGGTTGTTGCGTCATTGGGCGTCATTGGGCGTCATTAATCGTCATTGGGCCGGTCATTAGGCGTCATTAGGCGTCATTGGGCGTCATTGGGCGTCATTGGGGGCCTCTCGAAATGACGATTAATGACGCCCAATGACGATTAATGACGATCTATAACCTGTTGTAAATATCCAGCAAAAACCGCTGCATTTCCGCTTTCCAGGGTTTACCGCTGCCCACAAAATTATTATGCATAAAAGTGAAAACCAGCACTTTGCCGCTTTTAGTCAACAAATAGCCGCTCAAACATTGCACGCCGCTCATACTGCCGCTTTTGGCAAAAACGAAGGGTTGGCCATCCGGTCCGCGATACCAGTCGGTCAATGTGCCGGAAATGCCGCCGGCCGGGAACAGGGAAAGCAGGCGTTCACGCGGTTGTTCGCGGTATAGCTGTTGCAACACGCCGGTTAAATAACGGGGCGTGATCAGATTGTAGCGCGAGAGGCCGGAGCCGTCGACCCATCGGGGCGGGTTGGGCAGCGCGCCGAACAGGCTGTCTTTCACCCAGGGAATGATTTTTTCCTGTTGCAGTGTATCGTATTTAACCCCGGCGCACGTCAGCAGCAGTTGTTCGGCCACGAAGTTGTCGCTTTCGTACATCATGCGGCGGTAAACGGTATCCACGGGTGTCGAAAAAATGAACGAATCCGGGTAGTCCGTATCATTCCCTGACTCCACTGGATCGTATGACCACCCTATGGTATCCGACAACAGGTGAAATTTCTGTTGCTCCATGTTAAATATCGGGATATGGGCTTCAAACGCGAACAGTTGCTCATCCGGCACACCATCGGAGTGAATGAACCGGTTTCCCGCTTCAGCGCGTTGGAAATACGGACGGGTAACCGGCGCCCACTGGTGCGACAAACTGTCCTGATAACGTTTCGGATGAACCACCCAATTATCGCCTCCCCAACGAATGGTCGCCACATTGCCATATATCGGAAAAGTAGATCGTTCTGGGGAGTAACCTTCCGAGTAATCATCCCAGCACCACCCCGGCCCCAGGCGGGTGACGGGCGGTTTACCCGGATCGGAGGTAAAAATTACACTGTTCGTTTTCAAAAATTGAAACACGTTTTGCCAGGCTTGAAACTTCGGATGCAAAAACGTCGGATCGCCGGTTCCTTCCACAAAATATGCCTGTATCCAGCGGGTTCCGCCCCGTATTTCATCGCCCCCTAACAGCGCACCGGTAATTCGCAAACCCGGTATCGAATCGCCCAGCACCTTTAAACACGTCGCCAAAGTCAAAATTTTCGTCGTCGATGCCGGGGTGAAGTACCGGTCGGCATTCACGGCGCAAAGCGCGCGGCCGGTGGCGGCATCCACTAAGTTAAAACCGGTGTAAGCGGTGGAAAAAACGGGCGAGGTTTCAACCTCTAATTTCAATCTTTTATAAAAATGCCGCTCCGCACGACGGGTGGTGGCACAGGAAGCGTGGAGCAAGATGCAAAGGGCAAAGAGGCAAATTCGCATGTCGAAAGGTAAGGCGGTTTTACATAATCATTTCACTACCGGGTACACTACCCGATATTTTTCCTTAACGGAAGCCATTAGGACGTTTTTATTTACCGGCCCAGACCTTCCGGGTTTTAAAAACCTGGAAGGTCTAAACCGAAAGGTTTATAACTTTGGGCATTTTATCACCGTAGGGAAACGCTTATGACCAATCTCGAACAATATTTCCTGCCTTTTCGCAACAACATCGTCGGCATCGACCAGCATATCCAAACACCTTACGGCGACATGCCGCTGGTATATGCCGACTGGATCGCCAGCGGGCGACTGTACCGGCCCATTGAAGACCGCATCAGCCGGGATATCGGCCCTTACATGGCCAACACCCATACGGAAACCAACCTCACCGGGAGCCTGATGACCCAGGCCTATCACCAGGCGCAGCAAATCATCAAAAAACATGTGGGGGCCAATGATCAGGATGTGCTCGTAGCGGCCTATTCCGGCATGACGGGGGTGGTGAACAAACTCCAGCGTATGCTGGGGCTGCGCATACACGAAAAATTTCACGAACGCCTGAAACTAAAACCGGAAGAGCGCCCCGTCGTGTTCTGTACGCACATGGAGCACCACAGCAATCAGACCTCCTGGATAGAAACGATCTGCGACCTGGTGATTATCCGCCCCGACGAACAGGGCAGGGTCGATTTGCGCGAACTGGAATCACTGTTGCATCAATACCGGGAGCGCCCGCTCAAAATCGCCGCAGTCACTTCCGGCAGCAACGTGACGGGAATTCTTACCCCCTACTACGATATTGCCGAACTGATGCACCGGTTCGGCGGCTATTGTTTTGTCGACTTTGCCTGCACGGCCCCGTATATCGACGTCAATATGCATCCGGCCAATCCGCTGCAACAATTGGACGCCATTTACTTTTCGCCGCATAAATTTCTGGGCGGCCCCGGCGCACCGGGCGTACTGGTCTTCAACCAGGCGCTGTACACCAACCGAATACCCGATAACCCCGGCGGCGGCACCGTGCTCTGGACCAACCCCTGGGGCGGACACCACTACCTCGACGACATCGAAGCCCGGGAAGACGGCGGTACGCCACCCATCCTGCAAACCATCCGGGCCGCCCTGGCGATCCGGTTGAAAGAACAAATGGGTGTCGGCAATATGCTGGAGCGGGAACACGAACTGCTCGATATCGTTTGGAAAGAATTGGATCGAGTGCCCGGGCTCGGCGTGCTGGAGCCGATGGTACACGACCGGCTGGGCGTGATTTCCTTTACCCTGAAAGACATTCACTACAACCTCGCGGTTAAAATGCTGAACGACCGCTTTGGCATACAGGTACGCGGCGGTTGCGCCTGCGCAGGCACCTACGGCCATTTTCTGTTCGACATTTCGCAGGAACGCTCCTGCGAAATCGTCACAAAAATAGACGCCGGCGACATGAGTGAAAAACCGGGCTGGATCCGGCTTTCCCTGCATCCGACGATGACCGATGCGGAATTGAACTATATTTTAGCAGGCATCCGATCGGTGGGAGAAAACTATGGGAAATATCTGGCCGATTATGAGGCTGATTTCGTGCATGGCACCTTCCGGCACCGGAACGAGTCGGGGGCGGATCAGGGGGAATTAATAAAAAAGTGGTTTGATGGAAATTCTGTCACGGGTCAGTTTGCGGAACATGGGTTCTTAGAAATAGCGGGCGCTTCCTGATTAAGAAATCGTTTTCCCTTTCAACATTTTTTCAAGGTTGATGGTAGCGCCCTCCTTCAAGCAATTAAAGCTTTACTCCTGAAACAACGACTCTACAAACGCCCGTTTATTAAAAATCTGCAACTGATCGATACGCTCCCCCACCCCGATATAACGGATCGGGATTTTGAATTGTTCGCTGATCCCGATCGCCACGCCGCCTTTGGCGGTGCCGTCGAGTTTGGTGAGTGCCAGTGCGGTGATGGGCGCCACCTCGGTGAAATGTTTGGCCTGCTCGAAAGCATTCTGACCGGTAGACGCATCGAGTACCAGGAGTACGTCGTGCGGCGCGCCGGGTAGTTTTTTCTCGATAGAGCGGTGGATTTTGCCCAATTCCTGCATCAGACTGGTTTTGTTGTGCAGGCGGCCGGCGGTGTCGATAATGGCCACGTCGCAGTTGTGTTCGAGGGCGTATTGGGTGGTTTCGTAGGCCACCGCGGCAGGGTCGGCATTCATACCTTTGGAGTAAAAATCGCAGCCCACCCGCTGAGCCCATATTTTAAGTTGATCTACGGCTGCGGCCCGAAACGTGTCGGCGGCGCCCAGCACCACTTTATGGCCTTTCCCTTGAAACTGTGACGCCAATTTGCCGATCGTGGTGGTTTTGCCGACGCCGTTTACGCCGATAACGAGCAGCACGTACGGCTTTTTGCCGGCAGGCAAATCAAAATCTTCAGCGTCTTCGGTATTGTTTTCGGCCAGCAGTTGCACGATTTCGTCGCGCAGCAACGCGTTCAGTTCATCGGTATTCACGTACTTGTCGCGGGCTACCCGCGCTTCGATCCGTTCGATGATTTTCACCGTGGTTTCCAGGCCCACATCGGCGGATATCAGCGCGGCTTCGAGTTCATCGAGCACTTCTTCGTCCACCGTGCTTTTGCCCGCTACGGCCCGGGTGATTTTACCAAAGAAACTTTCTTTGGTTTTTTCCAGCCCCTTGTCGAGGTCTTCTTTTTTCTCGCGGTTAAAAAATTTGTCAAAAAAGCCCATTCGGGGAATGATGAATTATAATTGATGAATGATGAATGATGAATGATGAATTTCAAATCATTGATTTACAATATTTTAGCAACTATCATTCGTGAGACAAAATCAGGGTATCAAACACTATATCTCTCCATACAAACGCCGAACGGAATCCATGAGCGAAGCTTTTTTCCGGCGCGACACCTCGATGGTTTCGCCGTTTTCCAGCACTAAGTAGCCGCCTTCCCCTTTAATATAGGTTTTCATGTAGTTCATGTTGACGATGTGTTTTTTATGCACCCGCACGAAGTTGAGCCGGAGCAGGGTATCCTCGTAGGCTTTGATCGTTTTGCTTGCGGTAATTTTAGTGTTGGTTTTGAGGATAAAATGCGTGTAGTTGTCTTCCGCTTCCAGGCGCACGATATCACTCAACCGTACAAAATGCACGCCATCTAAGCCGGAGATACCAATTTTTTCGAAGGCATTGGGCATATTGGGCGAGTAGTTTTGCTGAAGCAATTCCACCCGTTGTTTGGTGCTGGAATTTTTACGGGCCGGCCGTATCCGACTGACTGCCCGGCGCAGGTCGTCGGGCTCGATGGGTTTGAGCACGTAGTCGATAGCGGAAAAATCGAACGCCGTCAGGGCATATTGGTTATAGGCCGTTACAAAAATGATGTCGAACGGAATTTCTTCCAGTTGCTGTAAACCGGTGAACACTAATCCGTCGGGCAGGTCGATATCGAGGAACGCGACATCGAACTGGGTTTCTCCGTCTTCGCCGCTAAGTCGCAGCAGATCGGCATTAGAACCTCCCGTGGCGACTACTTCCACGTCGGGACAGTATTTTTCGAGTAAATTCAACAGGTTTTGAAGACCTTCCGGTTCATCTTCGATGAGGAGCGCGCGCATCATTGGCAAACGTTTTGTAATGAAAGATTGACCGGCGCGTGGGGGGCCGGTTTTTGGAAAGACAAAGTTCGGTTTTTTTAAAACACATTAGGCCATATCAGGGATAAAAACATCCCTGATATGGCCTAATGTGTTTTATATGGCAATTACCTGCGAATTACAGTTCTTTTACTTTTAATCGCATGCCGATAGAGATCGTATCGCAATTATTCAGTTTACGGAGTACATCCGACGGCGTACCATATTGGCGGGCAATATCGTCGAGCGATTCGTTCCGGCGTACCGTATGCCATTGATATTGTTTGAATTGCTCAGCGTCGCCGGGCTTCAGCACCGGCACCGGGTCATCCGCTTCCGACAACTTATCGCCCTGGGCCGGCTTTGCTTGTCCCGTCTCCAATTTTTTTGACTTAGCGGCATCCTGTTTCGGGGCTTCGATACGGAGGGGCGAGTGTTTGAAGACATAAACCGGGCGCCAAACCTTCAGATTCTGACCGGCCTGCACATAGTCGGACCGCAGATCATTCCATGCCTTCAGGTGTTCGCTGTGACAACCGAGCATGGATGCGACACGGTCGACATGATCGGCCTGTTGTATGGCCACTGAAAGTTGCCAGTATTTGCCGTCTCCCAGGTTTGTATTGGGTGTTGCACTCAGCCCTTCCAGCACATAGCGGCGGCCGCCAAGTCCGTTCAGGTAACGCAAAAAAGAAGGCATCACCCGGTTGGGCAGCAGCACATAAAAACCTTTTTCGGAAGCCGGAACATAATCGCGTTTGAAGCCGGCGTTCAGGGTACGAATCACCCCGTAATCCACACCGGTGGCGTCGGCGATATCGCGGAACGAAATATTTTCATGTACCCGGATGTAACTCGTGAGT
>CAUJEY010000104.1 GCA_963169325.1 Bacteroidota bacterium | reverse complement strand
GAAACCCGCCCGGACGATGTCATCGAAGTGCTGATCAACAACGCCGGTATTCGCCAGGACAGCCTGATGTACTGGATGACCGACGACCAGTGGCACGACGTGCTGCATACCAACCTGGACAGTTTTTTTTACGTCACCCGGCAGGTGTTGAACGGAATGCTGGCAAAAAAATCCGGCCGCATCATCAACATCGTATCTTTGTCGGGGCTTAGAGGGCTGCCGGGCCAAACCAATTATTCTGCCGCCAAAGCCGGCGTTATTGGCGCCACAAAAGCCCTGGCACAGGAAGTTGCCCGCCGCGGTGTCACTGTAAATGCCGTGGCCCCCGGTTTCATTACCACCGATATGACCAAAGATCTGGATGAAAAAATACTTGCCGGGCAAATACCGATGAAACGGTTCGGAACCCCCGAAGAAGTGGCCGCCGCCGTGGCATTTCTGGCTTCGCCCGGCGCATCCTACATCACCGGAGAAGTCCTGACGGTTAGTGGAGGATTGATTTAACTTAGCGAAAATTCACTAATCCCCTTAATTTTGCCCTGAAATGAACAGAGTCGTTATTACCGGATTGGGTATTTATTCCTGCATTGGGAAAAATCTGGCCGAAATGGCCGATTCCCTGTACCAGGGCAGGTCTGGAATAATCCTGGATATGGCCCGCAAGGAATTCGGGTACCGTTCGGGGTTAACCGGTTATGTAGACCGGCCAGAACTGAAGGGCGTACTCGATCGTCGGGCGCGCATCATGTTGCCCGAACAGGGTGAATTTGCGTACATGTCCACCGTGGAGGCGCTGAAAAATGCCGGTATGGACCAGGACTATCTCGATGCCCACGAAGTAGGGATTATCTTCGGCAACGACAGTTCGGCCAAAGCCGTGGTAGAGGCCACCGATATCGTACGGGAGAAAAAAGATACCATGATGGTGGGGTCGGCCGCTGTTTTTCAAAATTTGAATTCCACGGTGAACATGAACCTGTCCACCATTTTCCGGCTTAAAGGCGTCAATTTCACCATTAGCGCGGCTTGCGCCAGCGGTTCGCATTCCATCGGTCTGGGTTATTTTTTAATAAAACACGGCACGCAGGAATGTGTGATCTGCGGCGGCGCGCAGGAGATCAACATCTACTCCATGGGTACCTTTGATGCGTTGGGCGCTTTTTCCATCCGCGAAAACGAGCCCACCAAAGCGTCCCGCCCCTTCGATCGCGACCGCGACGGCCTGGTGCCCAGCGGAGGCGCCGCCACCGTTATCCTCGAAAGCCTCGAATCGGCCCTGCGGCGCGGGGCGCCCATTCTTGGAGAAGTGATCGGGTACGGCTTTTCGTCCAACGGCGCCCATATTTCCAACCCCAGTGTAGACGGCCCCGTGCGCGCCCTTGAAATGTCGCTCCGCGATGCCGGCCTCACTCCCGCCGACATCGACTACATAAACGCGCACGCCACCTCCACACCGGCCGGCGATGCCAGCGAAGCCAAAGCCATTGACACGGTATTCGGTGAAAGCCGGCCGCTGATCAGCTCCACCAAATCGATGACCGGCCACGAATGCTGGATGGCCGGCGCCAGCGAGATCGTATACTCCATGCTGATGATGCAAAACGGTTTCGTGGCGCCCAATATTAACCTGGAGCATCCGGACGAAGATTCGGCCAAACTGAATATTGCCACAACACCCGTTTCAAAAGAAATAAATACCTTTTTATCCAATTCATTCGGCTTCGGCGGTACCAATTCCTCCCTGATCGTCCGCGCATGGAAAAACTAAAGTTCCTTTTCAGCCGATAGTCATCCGACGATGTTAGTCATCGGATCACTATCGGCTGAAAAATAACAAAAACAAAAAATTCAAAACACATGAGTCATACCGAAATTATTGAGAAAACGAATCAGTTTCTGGTGGAAGAGTTCGAGGTAGAGCAGGAAGCCATCACCCCGGAAGCCATTTTAAAAGACACCCTCGGCCTCGACAGCTTAGACTACATCGACCTGGTGGTGGTCATCGAAAATAATTTCCATTTTAAAGTAAAGCCGGAAGATTTCGTGGGCATCAGCACCTTCCATGATTTTTATAATTACATCGCCTCTAAAGTTGCGACAAAAGAAACGGCGTAATGGCTTCGTGGGAGGGCAAATCCAAAGGCACCAGAACCGGCTATCAAATATTCGTGTGGATTCTCCGCCATTTCGGCGTCTGGTCTGCTTATTTTTTGCTGCGTTTTGTGTCATTGTACTATTTTTTGACTTCCTGGAAAACCTCCCGGGCTATCCTGCAATGCTACCGGCAAGGCCTGCACATGGGCCGGTTCCGGGCGCTGATTACCTTGTATCAAAATTACTACCGGCTCGGCCAGACCCTGATAGATAAAGTGGCGGTAATGGCCGGATTCGGCGGCAACTTTGGGCAGCACTCAGAAGGACTTGAAAATCTTCAGGCCATGGCCGCGGGTAATAAAGGCGGCATCCTGCTCAGCGCGCATGTTGGAAACTGGGAAATTGCCGGGCATTTTTTGCAAAAGCTGAATATCCGGATCAACCTGGTCATGTACGACGGCGAACACCAGGCAATTAAAGAATACCTGGGCAGTATTACCGGCGCCCGGTCGTTCAACGTGATCCTCATCCAGCCGGATAATTCGCACATTTTTAAAATTGCCAATGCGCTGGCCGAAAATGAGTTGATCGGTATGCACGCCGACCGGTACATGGAAGGCCACAAAACCCTTACCTTTCCGTTTCTTGGCCGGCCGGCAAAATTTCCGGAAGGGCCATTTTTGTTGGGCGCAAAACTGCGGGTACCCGTTTGTTTTGTTTTTGCTATGAAAGCGGGCGATATGGGATACCGGTTTTCCGCCAGCCCGCTGGTAACGCCGGAACAACTAAAAAGCACCGATCCGCAGCACCTGTTGCGGGCGTATGTGATGGAACTGGAAAAGAAAGTACGGAAATACCCGGAACAATGGTTCAATTATTACCCGTTTTGGGATTAACCTTTGACTTATGGAGCTCTCCCTGTTGTTACCACAAAAACCGCCAATGGTGATGGTGGATGCCCTGGTAGAATTCACCGAATTGGGCGCGGTGACCCACCTGGTCGTTCGCCCGGATAATATATTCGTGCAAAACGGGCGGCTCGCCGAACCCGGCCTGGTGGAGAACATCGCCCAAACCGCCGCCGCGCACGCCGGCCACAGCAACGTACTCAACGGAATCCCCGAAGCTCCCCTCGGTTATATTGCAACCGTAGATCACCTGCACATCCACAAACTGCCGGAACTCCACTCCACCCTTGAAACAAGCATCCGGGTCAAACAGCAGGTGATGAACGTCACGATCATCGCCGGAACTATCCGCTGCGACGGCGAGACCATCGCCGAGTGCGAAATGAAAATATTTCTCCGGAACTGACACCCCGAGGCGTCTCAAGAGGTCTAACTTTGCCACTAAATATTGCTAACCAATCTTTTTTACACCATGAAAAAGAACCCGATTTTCACCCTCTTCACGCTGGGCCTGCTGTTTGCCCTGAACCTCACTTCCGCGACCGCCCAAAGCGCCGCCGACATTTTCAACAGTACCAAAACCAAAATCACCTGGCTGGGTGTCGACTTCACGCAGGTAAAGGTTTTAGGCGAAACCGGTACCGTATCTCCTTCGGAAATGGTGGGGCTGTTTACCAAAATAAACGACGTAATCATCAACGAAGCTGAAAAGTACGACTTTAAGAAAGCCCTGAACAAAGACGACATCCCCTACGATTTAGGTTCCGTCACAAAAGCCAATGAACAGATAGACGGCGAAAAAATCCTCTCCACCAGTTCCGCAGAAAAAGGCCGGATCACCCCGGAAACAATAGCCGATTTGGTAAAAGGCTACAACGCAAAAGCGGAAGGCATCGGCCTGGTTTTCTTCATGGAAACCCTGGATAAACCGCAAGAGAAAGGCACCATGTGGGTCACTTTTTTCAGCCTTGATTCCAAAAAAGTATTGCTGACCGAACAATTGTCGGGTAAAGCCATGGGCTTCGGATTCCGCAACCACTGGGCCAGAACCGTGTACGAAGTGCTCAATGACATCAAAAAATCCAAATACAAGGCCTGGAAAACCAAGTACGCAAAATCATAATGCTGCAAACCCTCACCGAAAGGACGGAAGTGTCCGTGCGATTCAATGAAGCCGACCCGCTCGGTATTGTCTGGCACGGACACTATATCCGTTATTTTGAAGACGGCCGCGAGGCCTTCGGCGCCAAATACGGCCTCACGTATCTCGATTTTTTTCGCAACGGATTGGTCGTTCCTATCGTCTCGGTCGATTGCCAGTTCAAAAAACCCCTGCGTTACGGCGACTCTATGATTGTGGAAACCCGGTTCGTAGACTGCCAGGCCGCCAAAATCCAGTTTGACTACCGGCTCCTGCACGCCAAAACCGGCGATCTGGTGGCTACCGGCAATTCCCTTCAGGTTTTTTTAGACAAAGAACACATGGCGCTTCAATTGAACATCCCGGCTTTTTTTGAAGCGTGGAAGGAGAAATGGTTGCTTCAAGAATGACCGCTGTTTACATCGTATCCGACAACGTCGTGTCGCCCTTAGGCTGGAACACCCGCGACAACTTCGCCGCCTTATTGCAAGGCCGGAGCGGGGTACGGCAACACGACCGCGCCGATTGGACGGACGCGCCGTTCCAGGCATCCATGTTCGACAACCAGGCCCTCCCGGAACGGTTTGCCACGGAGGTCGGGGACGACGTTCCATGGACCCGATTCGAAAAAATGGTTGTATTGTCGGTCACTGCAGCGCTCCGGCATTCATCGGTACGGTTAAGCGACCCGGACACCGTTTTTATCCTGTCCACAACCAAAGGTAATATCGTTTTGCTCGAAGCCGGCGATTCCTCGGAGCCCGGGCTATTACTATCCAGTCCGGCCCGGAAAGTAGCCGCTTTTTTTAAAAACCCGAATACGCCGCTCGTCGTGTCGCATGCCTGCGTATCCGGAGTGGCGTCCATCCTGCTGGCCAAACGGCTGCTGGAGACCGGCCGGTACCGCCACGCCGTGGTGGCCGGCGCCGATGAGGTGTCGCGTTTTGTTTGGTCGGGTTTTCAATCCTTTCAGGCGCTCAGCGACGAGCCCTGCCGCCCTTTCGACAGCCGGCGCAAAGGGCTGAACCTTGGCGAAGGCTGCGCCACCATGATACTTTCTGTGGAACCCGAACACGCTACTTCGGAGCCGGTCCGCGTACTCGGCGGCGCACTCAGCAACGACGCCAACCATATTTCGGGCCCCTCCCGCACCGGCGCGGAACTGAGCGAGGCTATTAACCGCGCCCTGGACCAATCGGACCTTCGCGCGGCCGATGTCGATTTTATCTCGGCCCACGGCACCGCTACGCTCTATAACGACGAGATGGAAGCCAAAGCCTTCGACCTGGCCGGTCTGGGCGCCGTGCCGCTGAACAGTTTAAAAGGCAATTTCGGCCATACGCTGGGCGCCGCCGGATTGATTGAATCGGTGTTGTCCATCCAGTCGCTGCGCGAAAACACCGTGTTACCCACGCGGGGGTTTGAAACCCTGGGTGTGAGCCGGCCGGTTAAGGTGTGCGCTGAAGCGGTATATAAGCCGTTGCAAATTTGTTTAAAAACGGCGTCGGGGTTTGGCGGGTGCAACGGGGCGGTGGTGTTTGGGAAGGGCGGGTGATGCGTCATTACGTCATTCGTCATTACGTCATTCGTCATTACGTCATTCGTCATGAAGTGACACTCACTCAAACGGTTTAAATATACCCACGCCCAAGCTGTTTGATTTCTACCTATCTTCGCCTTCCTGAAAAGCCGTATGTCGAAACCTTATTTGCTGTGTATACTGAACAAACAGACGTCCTCGTCATCGGCGCCGGCCCGGCCGGCACCGTAGCGGCCTCCCTTGTCCACCAGGCGGGATACCGGGTAAAAGTGGTGGAAAAACAAAAATTTCCGCGTTTTGTCATCGGCGAAAGCCTGCTGCCCCGCTGTATGGAAGCACTGGAAGCCGCCGGCTTTCTGGAAGCCGTGAAACAACAGGGCTTCCAGGAGAAATTCGGCGCCAAATTCGTGCGCGACGGCAAGGTGTGCGACTATATCTTCTCCGACGCTTTCACGCCCGGCTGGACCTGGACCTGGCAGGTGCCACGGGGCAATTTCGACAAAACCCTCGCGGATACCCTGGCCGGCATGGGGGTGCCCGTAGAGTACGAAACCGGCGTGACCGGAATCGTGTTCAACGGCTCCAACTCGGTCACCACCGTGGAGATGCCCGACGGCGCCTCCAAACAAATCGAAGCCCGCTTCATCATCGACGGCAGCGGCTATGGACGGGTAATTCCGCGCCTGTTCAACCTGGACCGGCCGTCGTCGTTGCCCCCGCGTAAAACACTGTTCGCGCACGCACAGGACCCGAATCGCTTCTCCGACGGCGAACCGAACCGAATCACCATTATCGTACACGAACCGACAACCTGGATATGGGTAATTCCCTTTTCCAGCGGTGTCACCTCGGTCGGGTATGTCGGTGATTCCGAATTTTTCCAAAAATACGACGGCACGCCCGATCAACAACTGCGCGCCATGATCGAAGCCGAACCGCATATCCGCGAGCGTTTCCGCGACGCGGAATTTTTATTCGAACCGCGCACCATCGAAGGCTGGTCGACCACCACGGACAAGTTCTACGGCGAGGGCTTTGTGCTGACCGGCAACGTCACGGAGTTTCTTGATCCGGTATTCTCTTCCGGCGTCACGCTGGCCGTAGCGTCGAGCCAACGGGCCGGGGAATTGGTGGTGCGTACCCTGAACGGTGAAGCCGTGGACTGGGACCGCGACTACATGCAGTACATGATGCAAGGCGTGGATACCTTCCGCTCCTACGTCAACAGCTGGTACGATGGCACGCTCGGAACCATCTTTTTTGCCGAACGGCAGGACCCGGAAATCAAACGCCAAATATGCTCTGTGTTAGCCGGTTACGTGTGGGACCTGGATAATCCCTATGTTAATAATCCGGATGCGAACCTGAAACGGTTGGAGCGGCTCATCAAACTGGAACATGCCATACATCAATAGCTGGTGCCGGATCCGCCGGAATATCATCGTTGCCAACGGGCAAACGGTTTGGGAGGAACCCGGGGCAGATGTTTCCGTATTTCTGACCAATGCTTACCGGCGCCTGGATATCGGTTATCCCAAATTTTACAAAATGGACCGGCTCAGCCAGTTGGGTTTTCTGGCTGCCGAAATGCTGTTGCACGACCGTTTCGACAAACAGGAATATCCGGCCGAGGCCGTAGCCGTAGTACTCGCCAATGCGCACAGCAGCCTCGATACCGACGTCCGCTACCAGCAATCCATGTCGGCCATACCCAGTCCGGCCTTGTTCGTGTACACTTTGCCGAATATTGTCATCGGCGAAATTTGCATCCGCCACCAACTGAAAGGCGAGAACACTTTTTTTGTCTTTGAACAATACGACATTCCTTTTTTGAACGATTATATCAACCAACTGTTGGAGCAAAACAACGCACAGGCCGTTATCGGCGGCTGGGTCGATATTTTTCAAGACCAATATGAGGCCTTTTTATACCTTGTTGAAAAAAAACAAATACCCGGTTCAATCATTCACAACCAACAAACAATAAGCGACTTATATGGAATCGTTGATGCAGGATCTTAAAGCGAAGATCATAGTACAACTCAACTTGCAGGATGTGAGCCCCGAACAAATCGGGGACGACCAGCCACTATTTATGGAGGGCCTCGGCCTGGACTCCATCGACGCCCTGGAACTCATCGTGATGCTTCAGCAACACTACGGCATCAGAATAGCAAACCCGGAGGATGGGCCGAAAATTTTTCAATCGGTGCGCACCATTGCCGAGTACATCACGGCACACCAAAAAACGGCGTAAATGAACGGGGAGGTCTGGATCGGCGGCATCGGACTGATTTCGGCCATCGGCAACAACGTGGCCGAAACGCTGGAATCCCTGGAAAAGGGGCGCAGCGGCGTGGCAGACATGCAGTTTCTGCAAAGCGTACACCGCGGTGTATTTCCCGTGGCCGAGGTCAAACAAAGCAACGAATCGCTGGCTGCTGCCGCGCAAATGTCCGCGCACCTCACCCGAACAGCCCTGCTCAGCGGCATTGCCGCCCGTGAGGCGATGGCATCGGCGGGTTTCCGGCCTTCGGCCAAATGGAAAACCGGCTTCATCTCAGCCAACACCGTGGGTGGCATGGACAAAACCGAGGAATTTTACCGCTATTTTATGCAAAACCCCGCCTCGGGCCGCCTGCGCGACGTGGCACATCACGAATGTGGCAGCGTCACCGAATTGGTGGCGGAGCAACTCGGCCTCACGGATTTTGTCAGCACCGTCAGCACCGCCTGTTCTTCTTCGGCCAATTCCATCATGCTCGCCGCTCGTATGATCCGGCAGGGGTTGCTGGATGTAGCCGTGGCCGGCGGCGTGGATGCCCTGACGGCTTTCACCCTGAACGGCTTTAATACCCTGATGATCCTTGACCGGGAACCCTGCCGCCCTTTCGACCAAAATCGCGCCGGGCTCAACCTCGGTGAAGGCGCCGGCTACGTCGTGCTGATGTCGGAAAAAGTGCTCGAAGCCACCCGCACCACACCCTTGTGCCGGCTCAGCGGGTGGCATAATGCGACCGATGCCTACCATCAAACGGCCTCTTCTCCCGAAGGCACCGGTTCGTACCTCGCCATGACCGGCGCCCTGAACAAAGCCGGCCTGCAACCGGCCGACATCGATTACATCAACGTACACGGCACCGGAACGCCCAACAACGACCAGTCGGAAAGCACAGCCCTCCGGCGGGTGTTCGGCGACGCCTGCCCGCAGTTTAGTTCCACGAAGGCATTCACGGGGCATACCCTGGGCGCCAGCGGCGGCATAGAAGCGGTGTTATCGGTATTGTCCGTTCAGCTGGGATTGATTTACCCAAACCTGCGATTTACCACGCCCATCGAAGGACTCGGCCTGACGCCGGAAGTGGCGTTCCGGAAGGGCGAGCAGGTGCGACACGTGTTGAGCAATTCGTTCGGGTTTGGGGGAAATTGTTCGTCGTTGGTGTTTTCGAAAAGGTGAGAATATTATCGAATTTCGATAACCACTTTTTTGCCAATGCCTAGTTCCACGATTTTTTGAAATGTTTCAATAACCTGGCCATGCCTACGCCTCCTCCGATCTACCTCAACGCCTCCGCCAGCATCTCTCCTTATGCCTTGGAAGAGACGTCGCCCCCCCTACCCTACCCCCGCCTGCGCTGCATCGAGCCGGACTACAAAGACTTCATCGATCCGCGCATGATCCGCCGGATGAGCCGGGTGGTGAAAATAGGTACTGCCGCGGCCGTCGCCTGTCTGCGCGAAGCAGGGGTGGACATGCCAGGGGCTATCCTGACCGGCACGACATACGGTTGTTTGGAGGATACCGAGCAGTTTTTACACAAGATGGTGGCACAGAACGAGGAAATGCTGACTCCAACGGCGTTTATCCAGTCGACCCACAACACCATCGGGGCGCAAATCGCGCTGCTGCTGCAATGCCACGCCTACAACAACACCTACGCACACCGGGCTTTTTCCTTCGAACACGCGCTGCTCGACGCCGTGTTGCTATTGCGCGAAAAAGAAGCCCCCAACGCCCTCGTGGGCGGCCTGGACGAAATAACCGACGTATTGTATTGTGTGTTGAGCCGCTTCGATTTGTATAAACCGGCAGCAGACCATGCAACAGCCGATGCCTCCGAAGGAACGATAGCCGGCGAAGGCGCCGCTTTTTTCCTGCTAAGCCCGGAAAAGACCCCGGCGACTACAGCCCAATTGCTCGATGTGGCCACCTTTTACAAACCGGAAAATATGCCGGAACGGGTGGCTGTTTTCCTGCAAAAAAACAACCTGGCCGCTTCAGATATCGATCTGCTGCTCTGGGGTAAAAACGGCGACAGCCGCTACGACGGCCTGTATGATGCGGTGGCGGAACACGCGCTCCCCAGCATACCGGCAGCAGGATTTAAACAACTGTGCGGCGAATACCCGACCGCCGCCGCGTTTGCCACCTGGCTGGCCGTTCAGATACTTTCGGGGAAAACCATTCCGAAAGGCCTGTTGCCCAATACCGGAGTTTTACCCAAAAAGATACTGATTTACAATCACTTCTATAACATTCATCACTCCCTGATCCTGCTCGGCGGTCCATGAGATTAATGTGGTCAATGTGGTCAATAACGATAAATGACAGCGATTCTCGGCTTGTCGGGAATGGCCGATTTTTGAGGTGTCGTCTGCGAGGTACGAGCAGGCGACATCTCAAAAACAGTTGAAACGACACCTTTTTCAATCTAAAATGGTGTATACTTATCTAGTTTTCGAGATGTCGCCTGCTCGTACCTCGCAGACTACACCTCGAAAACCGGGTCGATCCTACAAACCGAGAATTGCTGGATCAATGATGCTCAATGACGACAAAATGACGACTTTCCGCAACACCAACATCGTTTTCGGCCTCTTGGTCCTTTCCTTGGTGGCATGGGATTGGGCGCATTCCGTGGCCTGGTGGGGGTATGGGTTGGTGGTGTTTGCCTACTCGTTGGTAGTGTTTTACGGCGTATATTTTATCCAGTCGGGCTTTTTTCTGAAAACCATTTGCCAGGGAACACCGCAAGCGGGCCGGGCCATCGCGCTCACGTTCGACGATGGGCCTTCTCCGGAATACACACCCCGGGTACTCGATATTTTAAAAGAGCACCACCTGCAAGTCGCTTTTTTTTGTATCGGTAAAAAAATTGCCGGCAACGAGGCGTTGTTGCAACGCATCGCCCGGGAAGGGCACGTGATCGGCAACCATAGTTTTACGCACCACCTGTGGTTCGATCTTTTTTCTGTAAAAAAAATGGCGGAAGAACTTCAGCAAACCGACCGGCTTATCGAAACGGTTACGGGCAGGCGTCCGGTATTGTTTCGCCCGCCTTTTGGTGTCATCAATCCCCATGTTCGCGACGCCGTACGGCAAAGCGGGCACCGGGTGATCGGCTGGAATGTGCGTTCGTACGACACAATGATAAATGATAAGCATAAGTTAATGCACCGCCTCATGCGCCTGCTTCGGCCCGGCGCCGTCGTTCTTTTGCACGATCACGGAAAAAGGACCCTCGAAGTGCTGCCGGAATTCATCCGGGCGGTGCAGGAACAAGGGTACACCATTGAACCGCTCGATAAATTGATAAATGTTCAACCTTATGTTTAGAGAAATATTTACCCTGTTCCTACTGCTGCTAACCCACTCACTCGCCGCCCAGCAACCCACCGGCTTCAGCCCGGTAAAAGACGAAAAAGCCTTCCGGGAGAATTTCACGCAGGCCGGAAAAAAGATACAAACCATTCAAAGCGATTTCACCCAGGAGAAAAACCTGAGTATGCTGGAGGAAAAAATCGTTTCCAAGGGGCAGTTTTTTTTCAAAAAAGAAAAAAAAGTACGGCTGGAATACACGACGCCGTACAAATACCTGATGATCATCAACGGCGACAACATCATGGTGCAGGACGATAAGAAGACTAATAAGTTTTCGGCGAAGTCCAATAAAATGTTCCGCCAGATCAACGAAATCATCGTGGACTGCCTGTCCGGCGCCGCGCTGGGCAGCCCGAACTACAGCGTGCAGACGTTTGAAAACAAAACACAATACGCCCTGGTGCTGACGCCGACCTCCAAAACACTCAAAGAGTTTTTTAAAAACATCCGGGTGTTTGTGGACCGAAAAGATTACTCCGTGGCCAAAGTGGAAATGAACGAATTGTCGGGCGACAACACGGTTATGCATTTTGGCCGGCCGGTGCTGAATCAAATAATTCAGGATGAAAAGTTTGACGTAAAAAATTGATTATGAAGGGGACGTTGGAAGATCGCGTGGTGCAACCCCTCCCCCATCCCCTCCCCCAAATGGGAGGGGGGCTTGATCCCGTTTTGCTCTTGAATTGTGATGAGCAGAAAACCAATTCTGTATTGAAAAAGGAAATATTACGATTCCCTTGGTCCCAAATAGAAAGCGGGATCAAGCCCCTCTCCCATTTGGGGGAGAGCCTGTCCCGTACTTTAGTCGGGAGGATGGGGGTGGGGTTGAACCTCACGATATTCCTCTTCCTCCTCTTCTCTGCCTGCCGATCCCCCTACGCAACCCTGGTGGAAGCCCCCGGTATTTCGCCAGATTGTGTCCGAAAATTCCGCCCGACCTTCTCTTCGTTTATGTACAAAACCGAGGTGGATGTGGTGGGCAACCAATTCAACGGCATTCTGGTGTTCAAAACAATGCCCGACAGCAGCCGGCGGGTGGTTTTTACCAGTGAAACAGGGCCGACTTTTTTCGATTTTGAGTTTAAACAAGACCGCTTCCGGGTGGTCTATTGTTTGAAAAAACTGAACCGGAAAGCGGTAATCCAAACACTCCGGAAAAATTTCGAACTGTTGCTGATGCAAAACCCGGGCCGGCCGGCAGCGGCGGTTTTGCGCGACAGCGCGCACCTGTATTTTCCTTTTGTGTCGGGTAAAGAAACCAATTATTACGTCACTGACACCCTTTGCCAAAACCTGCTGCGGATCGAAAAATCGGGACGGCGGAAAACAAAAGTGACCGTAGCGATGGAACCATTTCAAGGGGGCATGCCGGAAAACGTACGAATTGTGCATCGGAATTTTACCTTTGCTATTCGATTAACGGTTCTTAATCCGGGCAACCATTAAAATACGTCCCTTGCAACAGCGATTACTTCACGATTTTTACCAGGTAGAAGAATTTCTTCATGCGGTGGCGGGCGCCTGTCAGGTCACCCTGTCGATGAACCCCGAACATCCGATTTTCGAGGGTCACTTCCCGGGATTTCCTGTGGTACCCGGTGTGTGTATGATTCAAATAACGAAGGAATTACTGGAACAGGCGATTGGCCGCGAAACCCGCCTCGTAACGGCGCGTAACCTCAAGTTTTTAACCATTCTGAATCCGAATGAAAACAAAATCATTCATTCCGAGTTAAGCTACGACATGGAAGAATCCGGGCGTATCTCGGTAGAAAACTGCCTGCGCCTTCCCGACGGCGGTACGGTTTTTTTCAAGATGAAAGGCACGTTTTATTTATGATGCATGTAATGGAACCGGCCCGGCAAAAATTTGACGATTTCAACGTTTGCGTGCTACTTCCTACAAATAAGGAGTCAAATTTCCTTTCATAATCGCCTCCATTCATTTCCACAAATCGGAAGAAAATATGCCTAAAGTCAACAATAAAAAGACATTAGCGCTTATTTTCATAAACCTATAGACGTTGTTCGACGCCTATAAGCCATTTTCCCCTAAATAATTTGGCAAATTTGCCATAGAATCTGAAAAACATCTACCTTTGAAGCCATCTTCTACTTAGCAAGATGTATTACTATTTTAACCAAAACTCTGAAGCAAAATGGATGGACATCAACATGATGGCTACACCCCAGAAACCATCACTATTACTCACCTGAGCGGTTCAAAAACCGGACAAAACGAAATTTTCTCCCTCTCTAAAAAAAAGGAAGTGCGATTTGGCCGGTCAAACCAGTCGGATGTGCTCTATGACGCGGTAAAAGATGATGTAGTCAGCAGGGAGCATGCCCAAATTAGCCAGAATCTACAAAATCCGGCTAAGTTCATCATTGAAGACCTGGGTAGCCGTAACGGCGTCTATATTAACGGTAATAAAGTGGAGGGCAATACACCCTTATCGCACGGTGACAGGGTAAACCTCGGCCAGAATGGTCCTGGCTTCATGTTCAGCCTCACCCCACCGCCACCTGATGATACAAATAATAAGACTCGTGTTGTGCCATCCTTCAAATCGGAATCAGCCGCAACAGTCACCAATATTAGCGGAGGCTTTAGCAGTACGCCATCTGCCTCTTCCTCGGTGCCCCGCACTGTTGGCAAGGATACAGTAGAGCGAATTATCGGAGAGGCTCATAAAAAACAACGTACGGGTTTTATCTATATTTTGGCAACAGTCGTGTTGTTGTTTGGAGCCATAGTTGGCTATCTATGGTGGAAAAGCGGCGATACGGTTTCGGAGTCGACCGAAGTAGTTATGACGGCGGCAGAGATTGCGAAAAAAAATACAGATAAGGTCGTTTTTATCCGGGCAGCATGGAAATTAGTAAACCCTGAGTCTGGCAAAGAAGTATATCATGTATGTGACGTAAACGGAAAAGGATACTTTTTTCGAATGCCGGATAATTCCATCGAACCGGTATTGACCATTAATCCGGAGGTATTTCAGGATTTACAACTAAACCCGGTCATGATTGCCGAACGGGGTGAAGGTTCCGGGTTTATTGTCACGGATGATGGTTATATCCTGACGGCCCGGCATGTGGCCGCCGGTTGGCGGGCTCCTTATAATTTTCGACCAGAACGTTTTCCCGGTCACCTGATCGACCGCTCCCGTTCGGAGGCAAGTATCAGACAGAATATAGTCTCTTATGAAGAAATGCTTAATAAATGGATACCGGCAAAAACAAATCCACAGGCTATTGTACAAGACCCGAACTACAGTATACCCAGTTCCTCCGATGAAAAACGGGTGGATGGTCAAACTATGTATTTGGAAGTCATGTTCTCCGGTAACAATACCGAACTGAAAGCAAATGTTGAACGGATCAGTCAGGAACACGATGTGGCAATGATTAAGATCAACAACCCGGCACACCTGGAAAAAGTTGAATATGCCGACAATTTCGACTCGATCGGCCAAGGCGACGGCGTCTCTATGATGGGTTATCCGGGTGCCGCGCCGCAACAAGTCTTTCAAACCATATCGAAAGACTTTTTCGACCCGAAAACGACTCAAATTTTGGTGCGATCTCCCATTTTTGACGAGGGTACTATCGGCCAGATCCAAAAAGGTTCCGGCAGTCAAATAGGCGATTTGTATTTGATCAACGGGTTGAATACTGGACCGGGCAATAGCGGCGGCCCGCTTTTCGATCACCAAGGCAAGGTGATTGGTATCGTCAATTCGATGTTGAATAACAACGGTACCCGCTATACCTTCGCTGTTCCGATTAAATATGGAATCTCTTTAATGACCTTAAAAAAGGTGGTAAATTAGTCATTTGACCCATGCAAAACACGGAGTTTTATGAAAACCTGATAAATGGCTATCGCCTGAGTTCTGAATTGGGTCGCGGTGGCATGGGTGTTGTGTATCTCGGCATACATGCCGGCACGGGTGATAAGGTGGCCATTAAAATTTTAAACAACCCGGAATTTGAGCAACGGTTTCGGAATGAAATGGAGATACTTGCGCGTATTCAACATCCGGTCATAACCTCCTTTCACGACATTAGTAAGGTTGGACAGAAGACCTGTATTATCATGGAATATGTCGGTGGAGTAACTCTACATGAGTTAATTCGCCGACAGGGGAAGTTGAATTATAATCAGGCAAAAGGAATTTTTCAGCAAATGCTTGAAGGTGTTGCCTTTGTTCATTCGAACAATATTATTCACCGGGATATTAAACCGGGTAACATCAAGGTAGATGATACCGGTAATGTAAAAATTCTTGATTTCGGAATTGCTAAGGGGGATTTCAGTGAACACCTAACCCGCACAGGCGAAGCAATTGGTACTTTTCAATATATGTCGCCTGAACAATTGCGCGGCAAACCCGATAAGCGCTCCGATATCTGGTCCTTGGGCGTCACTTTCTATGAAATGCTCACAGGTTATTTGCCGTTCAACAGCAAAGAATTGTATACATTAAAAGAGCAAATCCGAAAAGGACAATATACTCTGGTGACAACAATGAATAATACAGTGCCCCCGCACATAGAAAAGGTAATTGCGCGTTGCCTCAAGCTCAACCCCGACCAACGCTATCAAAATATTGAAGATTTGTTGCACGATCTGGAACATACTCCTTCTGGAAAAACTTCCATTCTTGGGAAACCGCTCCTGGCACAGACCCGGGAGGTGGAACATGAGCGACCTGCGCCATACTTACATGCTGCTACGGACCCACGTTCCGGCCAACAGCCGGAAAAGCGAGCGAATCGATCCTTTTACAAAGGTTTTCTGATTACAGCTGTTTTGATTTTGTTAGCCGGCTTTTCTTGGTGGATTTTGTCCTCCGACATAAAGAAAGCATCGGATGAAATCGAGATAAAAATCCTTTCCACCGTGCCGAATGCTACTATTTCAGTCAATGGAAGCAGTTATAAGATGCCGCATATTTTGAAAGGAGAAAAAGGAGAAAAAGTAAAAGTGGTTGTCAAAGCAGAAGGGTATCAACCCAATAGCCAGGTAGTAACCTTTGGAAACCATGATCGGGAAACTTATATTGACCCTGATTAATCATTTAAAGCCAGCGCAAAGGGGTTTTGAACAGCAAATACCCGAAATACCTGACTATCAACGCGCCTAAACTATATAAATCTTCTAAACCACTTTAAACAGCCTATAAAAGCAATGGCTTTCGCTTTTTTAAAATCTTTTTTCGGATTCGCACAAACAGACCAACCGTCCGAACCAGCGACCACCCGCACCATCATAATAGCCGACTTGAAAGCATCGGACTATCAAATATCCTTTTCCCTTAAAACCGACCCCGGTTGTATCCGTGAAAATAACGAAGATAATGCCCTCATACTTCCCGAAACCCCAGAAACCACTGGTCAGGGGCTGCTGGCGGTGATTGCCGATGGCATGGGCGGCCATGCCGCCGGTGAGGTAGCCAGCGGTATTGTCATCGAAGTGGTTCCAACAGAATACCGGGCATCCCGGGATAAACGTACCGGATTCGCCCTGCGAGAGGCCCTCGTTTTATCTAATTCCGAAATTTTTGACCAGGCACAAGCCAACCCCACCTATCGGCGAATGGGCACTACGTGTATTGCCGTAGCAATCCGGGAAGGTCGTATCTTTTTTGCGCACGTGGGCGACAGCCGATTGTACCGGCTCCGCCAAAACACGTTGACTCAATTAACTGAGGACCACAGTTATGTCATGTCACTAGTAAAAGAAGGCCAAATCACCCGGGAAGAAGCGGCGAACCATGAAAATAAAAACATCATTTTGCGCGCCATGGGAACCAAAGAGCAGGTGGAGGTGGATATAACAGAAGAAGGGTTGCCTGTACAGATCAACGACAAATATTTGCTATGCACCGATGGCCTGCACGACGTTGTCACCGATAACGAGATTACCACGCTGATGCAAATTAAAAATCCGGATGACGCCACTGCGCAAATGGTCGAAACAGCCAAACAATATGGCGGCCCCGATAATATCACTGTAATCCTGATGGAAATATGCCCCCGTGAATCAAATATTGAAAACGCCCACCAAGAAAACAAACAATCATGATCGGAGAAACTATTCACAACTACGTCATTACCAGCAAAATAGGAGAAGGCGGTATGGGTACCGTTTATCTTGCCGATGACCTTATGCTGGACCGGCAAGTCGCCATTAAAGTGCTGCACCCACGCCTGGTACAGGACGAAATGTTAATGGAACGTTTTAAAAACGAAGCTAAAACACTCGCCCGACTAAATCATCCGAACATCACCACCCTGTATAGCCTGGTCCAACACGGAACATCGTTGTGCATGGTTTTGGAATATGTTGATGGCACAACCTTGGAGGGACTGCTCAGCAAGCACGGCGCCTTGCCCCCTGAACTCGCTGCAAACCTTGCCAGCCAGGTACTTGACGGACTTCATTATGCACATAACAAAGATATCATACACCGGGACATTAAACCCGCCAACCTGATGGTCACCCACGATGGGAAAGTCAAAATTATGGATTTTGGGATTGCCCGGGTAATGGGCAGCAGCCGCTCTACCCGGGTAGGCACCGCCATCGGCACACTAGAGTACATGTCGCCCGAGCAGATACGCAGTGAAGAAGTTACTCCAAAATCTGATATTTATTCGTTGGGAATCGTTCTTTACGAAATGCTGTCTGGCCAGGTGCCTTTTAAAGGCGTCAGTGAATTTAACCTGATGCAATCTCAGATCAACCTAAAGCCAACACCACTGCGCACCAGCTTGCCTAATATCCCAGATGCCCTGAACAACGCCGTGCTCAAAGCGCTCGAAAAAGACCCAGGCAAACGGTTCCCAAGCGCACCAGCTTTCCGACAAACGCTCAGCGGCGCCGTTCCGCGCTTCCTCTCGCTAGCCGACTTTGAAGCAACCCGGCTTACTCAACCCAAAGAAACCCAAATACTAACCAGTTTTAACAACCCAGGCCCAACCCATAATCGCCCGAACCCTATAGCCGCCAGCCCTAAATGGTGGGAGAAAATTGTAGAAGACGGTAACACGGCGAAAAAAATATTTTTTATTGCGGCAGCAGTAATCGTGTTGCTGCTAATGTTAGAGTTAGTTTGTTCCAAAATAAAAGATAAACCGGAAGTTGCAGAAAAGGAGCCAGAATCTACCACCACTATTGCCCCCACCGTTTATCCGTCCGAAAATATTGTGCAAAATTTAAATAACAGTACTGCTGTCCAGGAATCAACAGTTGAACAAGCGCCTGATGAATCTACCCTAACGTCGGGAAGCCAAAATACTCGAATAATTACCAAGGAAACAGAAAAGCCCGGCACAACAAAACCAAGTACAAAGTCTGGTACACCAAAACTGCCAGCACAGCAACCCAAGCAAGTCCCCCCTACAACAAATCAGATCGTCACACCAGTCACAACGCCAACGCCGGAAATACCCAAACCGGAACAGCCAAAACCTGAAGCAAAACCCCAACCTGTAAAAACGCTGCGAACCAAAACTATTACTATTCCAGCTAATAAAAGAATTAAAATAGCACCCAGGAACACCCTCGACTCGGAAAAATTAAAAGTTGGCGAAACCGTGTACCTGGAAGTGACTGCACAATTCTACTGGGATGGTATTGTTCTTATCGAGCGAGGAGCCAGCGTCAGGGCCGAAGTGAAAGAAATAGATCCAAGAAAAATTCGGGCATCTCATATATTAATTGAATTAAAATCGGTCGAAACCGTTGACAAAGAGGTTTTCCTGGATTTCTATGACCCAATCATTAAAATCGGGTCAAAAGACAAATTTACCACCTGGGAAAAGAGTGATGTCAGAGAAGCGGAATTAAAAAAATATAGAAGTATCACTATCAGTTATTGAACAAAGCCACCTTCGCTGTTAACTACTATGCAAACGGCACCACTTAAAACATTCATCATTTATTCGCACGAAGACCTATCGTATAAAGAGGAATTAGAGAAGTTTTTACGCCATCTTGATCAAAAAATCAACCTGTGGAGCGATAAAAAGATTAATCCGGGCGAATATTGGGATGAAAGCATCAAACAGAACCTGGAGGAAGCAGAAGTGATCCTGTTGTTGATAAGCGTTGATTTTTACAACTCTGAGTATATACGCGAAACTGAGTTCAAACGGGCGAAAGAGCGTTTTGAACAAGGTAAAGCGCTCATCGTTCCGATTATCGTTCGGGATTGCCCGTGGACATCTTACGATATCATAAAAGATATCCAGGTACTGCCGGCAGGCGGCCACTCCATCAACTCCTGGAAATACCGCGATCAGGTCTTTACCGAAATTGCCAATAGCCTCGCAAGCCTGATCGACCGTTTGCTGATGCGCCGGGCCGCAGATGAAAATCTCGAACAAATATCCAAACCTGACACTCCCTTTCAATCAAGCATACCCCCATCTGCTAAAACGGAACCGCTACAGCTCAAAAATCTAAATGTTCCACCCCCAGAAACCAGTCTGTATCAGATCAATTTGCCTTACACCCCCGAAATGATCTTTGTCGAAAGCGGGGTATTCGAAATGGGCGGCATATCCAACAACGAGGAAAAACCGGTGCATGCCGTTTTTGTGCCTTCTTTCCGCATCGGTAAATACCCGGTAACCTTTGATGAATACGACCGCTTTTGCACCGAAATGCATCGAGAAAAACCAGGAGACAATGGCTGGGGACGTGGCCAACGGCCGGTTATTAATGTTTCCTGGAGACATGTCCTGGAATACTGCCAATGGCTCAGCCAAAAAACCGGAGAATGCTACCGGCTTCTCAGCGAAGCAGAATGGGAATTTGCAGCCCGCGGTGGAAATTTGACCAAACGATACCGGTATGCGGGAAGCAATGAATTGGACCAAGTGGGGTGGTTCTGGGAAAATTCCGGTGACCATAAATTATCTGATTTCTGGGATATGGAAATTCTTGCCAAAAACAATTGTCAAACTCACCCCGTGGGTGAGAAACAACCGAATGAACTCGGCATCTGCGATTTGAACGGTAATGTGTGGGAATGGTGTGCGGACCACTGGCATGACAATTATGTTAATGCTCCCACCGATGGAAGTGCATGGATAACAGATGGCGATAGCAACATGCGTCTTATTCGTGGCGGCTCCTGGATGAATATTGACCGTTTGTGCCGGCTCCCTTACCGCGACCGAAGTTACCCGGGTCTGCGAAATAACAATACCGGCTTCCGTGTTGCTCAAAGTTTGTAGTCACCATTAAGTTTTTGACAATCTTTCATCCAATTAGCAACAAAATCCTTCGTTCCGGGTTAAGTTTGCCATCATTATGGATATCATGGAGCCGGTTCAACAAAAATTTGACGACTACAACGTTTGTGTGCTACTTCCCACCTACAACAACGCCACGACGCTGGGGCAGGTGATTGAGGGCGTGGCACAATTTACCCGCCATATCGTGGTGGTAAACGACGGCTCGACGGACAACACGGCGGAAATATTGGCCCAATATGATTTTCTACAGGTGGTCGGCTACCCACAAAATGTGGGAAAAGGCTGGGCGCTGCGGCAGGGGCTCCAATATGCCGCGGAAAAAGGCTACGAATATGCCATTACCATCGATTCGGACGGACAACACTACCCGGAGGACTTACCGGCATTTCTTGATAAACTTGCGGAAACACCCTGCTCGGTCATTATCGGTGCGCGGAATATGGAACAAGCCTCCGTGCCGGGTAAAAGCAGCTTCGGGCACAAGTTTTCCAATTTCTGGTTTTGGGTGGAAACGGGGATCAAGGCCCCCGATACACAATCGGGCTACCGGCTCTACCCGGTGCAGCGCCTGCGTAACATGCGCTTTTTTACCACCAAATATGAATTTGAGATCGAAGTGATCGTGCGGGCCGCGTGGGCCGGTATCCCCGTCACCTTCGTGCCGGTAAAAGTGTACTACGCCCCAAAAGAAACGCGGGTATCGCATTTCCGGCCCTTCCGCGATTTTTCCCGGGTGAGCGTGCTCAACACCGTTTTGGTTTTTATCACCTTCCTCTACATCAAACCCCGCGATTTTATCCGGGGCCTCTTAAAAAAAAACCTTCGCACACACCTGAAAGAGGCCTTCGCCAGGGCGGATGAAACCGAATTCAAAAAATCGCTGTCCATCGCCTTTGGGGTGTTCATGGGTATTGTGCCCATCTGGGGTTTTCAACTGGCCGGCGCCATCGCCGGCGCTTACCTGCTGCGCCTGAATAAAGCGCTGGTAATCCTGTTTGCCAATATCAGCCTGCCGCCGGCCATTCCTTTCATTTTATACGCCAGCTACCAATGCGGCGCCTTCTGGATGGGCGAAAAAGCGGGAACCCTGTCGTTCGACAGCAATATTTCCTTAGCCGCAATCCACGAAAACGCCGTGCAATATTTCTACGGCGGATTTACGCTGGCGACACTGGCTGCCTTGGGGTTTGGAATGGGGGCGTTTCTGGTGATGAAAGGGAAGGGATGGTGGCGATCGCCGCAAGCGAGCAGATAATGGCCTACAACATTTCTGTCAAATCAAATTCAAACCCCGGCAATACGTCTTCTCCCGAAAGCGCCTGTTTAAAACCGCTGAACACTTGGGGTTCTGCGCGGCCGGTCCTGTACACCAATACAATTTTTTTCATAGGATCAATCAACCAGGCTAATCGAACACCGTTGGCCATCCAGCCATCGGTCATTTTTTTTCTTAACACGCTCTGACTGTCGGTTTTGGACCGCACTTCCATCACGAAATCGGGAACTATATGCGCGATGCTGTTGCGCTCTTTCTCGCTGAGTTTATCCACCTTTTCGGCTGTAATCCAGGCGCCGTCAGCTTTGAGATTAGCGCCGTCCGGCAAATTAAAAGATGTGCTTGGGCTGTAGGCATAGCCCAAGTCTTTGTTTCGTTTGGCCCACGCCTTTAATTGAAAAAAGGCTTCCCCTTCGTCGTGACCGGAATTAAGCGTCATGGGAGGATGAATAGTTATAATTCCAAGTTTGTCGCGTTCGATCTTTAGTTCCGGATTGGAGAGAATAAAGTCGTCGAATTGAGCAACCGTCATTTTGCTTTTGAAAATGACCGGCCCGGTTTCAGCCAGTGCTACCAAGGGATTTGTTGCCGTTTTTCGGCTACGCACGGCAAAGCCCTTGCCGCCTTCTTGGGCGATCTCGGGCGATGAAGCGCTATGGGCTTGTTCCTGGGTTGAATGAGCGGAGCTGACTTCCATGTATGCGTACGTTTGATGTACAAAGATACGGGAAAAATTCGATGTGCCAATCACCCCCCATACCGGTAATCCACCGCTACGCCACCCGCTTTCAGCATCCCGCCTTCCGCCTCAAATCGTTTCCCCGCCGGAACCAACACCAATACCCGCGCACCATCGGCAGGTATCGTAAAGCGGAAACCGCCGCTCACCCCGCGCCCTAAAAACGTGCGGCTCACCGTGTCGTACACATCTACTTTCCGGACGCCGACGTTGGTTTCCAACGTTTTACCCGTGTTGTACGGGTTGAAAAACAGGTAGGTCGGGTAGGCCGCCTGTTTTTTATAAAAATCGGTGGCGCGGCAGTCGATCCGCAGGATTTCCGGCACATCCGTTTTTTCAATAGTACCGCCGAAAAAGCCGACGTGCCCGCTGCCATACACCGAAAACATGGTTTGCTGCGGCATCCCTTTTTCCCACAGGGGGCCGTCGCCCTGCGCAAAAGGCGTGATACCTTTGAATTCCGGGTACACGGATTCTTTGATAATGCCCTCATAAGCAATCACTTTGTTCGTGACGGTTTTATGCTGCGGGATGGCCTGCAAGGAGTCGGGCATCTCGTAAGGGTAGCAGAAACGGGCCGCGTTGGAAGCGTTGAGCGCCCACTTGCCCACAGCGCGGGCGTAGCGTTGGTCGTAGCGCACGATGGCCGACATCGGCATCATCAGATCGAAGGTATTCATCAGGAAGCCGTAGCCGCCGTTGTGTACGGTGCTGCCGGCCAGGCCGCTCACATCGTAGCCGCCCCAGTTGTCGGCCAGCACGCCCCAGCCCTCGCGTCCCACAGCCGTGCCGTCGAAAGTCCAGTCGAAAAAACGTTGAATATCGTAGTTGGTGCCGGCTTCTTCGTTCATACGCGCACCGATGTAGGCGGCAATGGGCATCATAGCCTCGTAGAACCGGTTTTCCTTTTGGTTATACAACACGTTCATGGCGTTTTTGGCGGCGCGCAGGTATTTTTCGTCACCAAATTTGACCCAGGCTGAATACAAGACGAAAGCATAACCGCCCGCCACATCCTCTTGTGTGGGGATATGGTTGCGCTCCCCTTTCATGTTTTTGAAATCGAAATAGGAGTAGCTGTAACTATTGCCCATCACCGAATCGGAGCGGTAAAACTGGTCGGCAATGGTGCGCAGTATCTGGTCGAAACCTTCCTCTTTCGGATAAAGATCCGCGACGCTGTAAAACAGCACATTGTTGTGTACCTCGTACCAGAAGTCGTTGCCGTAGCCGCCGCCGATATGTGCGCCTTTGTTGGTAAAATTCATGATGACGTTCCAGCCGTTGTCGCGGTTGAAATAGTTGCGCAACATGCGGACGTAGTTGTGGCCGTCCTGTTGGCGCTTGTCGATGCCCACCAACGTTGCACCCAGCACCGCGCCGAGGCCGCCGAGGGCTTCGTGGTTTTCGCCGTTGTTCACCTTTGCGCCCATGCGGATGTCGCCGAGGGCCGTATAAATACCAAAGGTGGTTTCCGGAAAGTTACGCCCGGTTTTGTCGAGCCAGACGAGGGGCAGGAATTCGCCTTTTTGCGAAAAGTCGAACACGTAGCGGTCGAAGTCGAGCGCAGTTTGTTTCCAGTCCTTATAAGCGTAGGGCTGGGGGTGGTTGGGCATTTTTTCCACGCGGGGGATAGGGCGCTGGGCGACGGGTGGGGCGGTGGGGGTGAAAGCTGGTTGACGGGCGCAGGCCGAGAGGAGGGGCAGAAAAAGTAGGAATCGTAATATGAGTGACATTAAAAACGTAATTTAAAATTCGCTAGACTAAATTGTTTTAAAACTACTTGTTTTAAATAAAACAAATATTAACTTGCCGCGCAAAACATAAAGTTTAACATCAAAAACCAGATGGTTATGAAAAATCTCACAAAAAGTTATTTAAAAGAACTGACTTACGAAATCATTGGCGCCGCTATTGAGGTTCATAAAGAAATGGGTCCTGGGCTTTTGGAAAAAGTGTATGAGGTTTGCCTTATACATGAATTAGAGTTACGGGGTATTAAAGTCAAAAGCCAACAAATTGTACCGGTCTGTTACAAAGGCGCTATACTGAATGCCGAATTACGCTATGATTTATTGGTAGAAGATTGTATTGTCGTAGAGTTGAAAGCGGTCATGGAAATGATACCCTTATTTGATGCTCAAGTTATGTCGTATGCCCGATTGCTCGAAGTGCCCAAAGCCATGCTCCTAAACTTTACTTGTTCTAATATTTTCAAGCAAGGCCAAAAAACATTTGTCAATGATTTGTTCCGTCTTTTACCTGATAAGTAGTTATTTTTAAAACACCTAATTTTTAAAAATCTATGTGTTTTTTATTTTTTAAACACATAGGCACATAGGGCACATAGATTTTAAAACTTTTGAAACAAGAAGACTATGAGTTTTATGTGTCTATGTGTTTGAAAAAAATTATTTGTTTTTTATTTTTTAAACACATAGGCACATAGATTTTAAAACTTTTTAAACAAGAAAACTATGAGATCTATGTGTCTATGTGTTTAAAAAATTAGGTGTTAAAAAAATCAAGCCTTCAAATCCCGCACAATATTCCGCATCATAAACCACCCCATAAAATGCACCACCGCAATCACCAGCAGCGCATAGCGCAACGCCGCATACTCGCTCACATACCGCGCCAGCACGATAAACAATCCGCAGCCGAACAAGCGGCCGAGATACAAGCCCAGTTCGTGATTGAAAATGTAAGCAAATTCATTCCGCTTTTCTTTCTCGGCCACCACGTCTATGACTTTTAATTGTATAGGGAAATACGCGATATCGAGCAAGGGCCGCGCAAATAACAGACATAGAACGAATAGAATAACCCCTGTTGCCGAATACAGCCCGGCATTCAGCAAAGCGCCTAATACGAACAGTGAACAACCGATGCCGTAGATCAACAACCGGTGTTTTGGGAACGTAATCCGGCCCAATACATACAACAAAATAGCCGATAGCAGCGCCGCGATACCCTGGATCAGGCCCAGGGCGCCTTCTTTACCCACAAGGCTCATAATCAACATAGTAGGAGCGGTCACGATATACCCCTGTGCCACGCCTTTGAGCGCGGCCAGGCCGAGCATTTTATTCCAGAGCCGGTCGAAATGCAGGAATAGAAAAGGTAACTTTCTCGGGTTTTTAAATTGGCCGCGATGCACCAAAATAGAAGCAAAAACAGACAATGCAAACACGAAAACCGTCAAACAATAATAGGCTACATTCACATTGCCGCCGAACCAGCCGTTTTTCTCCGTAGTGGCGATAAAAGCGCCGGCAGCAAGCGGCACCGCAATGCCCGTCATGGTATAGAAGAACGTTTCTATCCCGTAATAGTAGTTCCGGTTGGCATCGTGGGTGGTATTGAGCGCCAGAAAATCGCGGTTGGCCCAGAAAAAACCGTAGGACAAGCCCATGATCAGGCCGGCGAAAAACACCCCGAGCGTATCTAAGTTGTCGAGCGACATCATAGCGAACATAGACACCCCGCTCAGCAGCATGCCCAGCGAATACAGTCGCGCAATCGGCTGGCGGTTGAGCAAAAATCCGTTGATCATAAACGTCAGCGGGATGCCCGTGTACACGGCTAATTGAAAAATCACCACCAGACTGATGTCCGACGAATTGCGCATGATATACGCCCCGATGAACAACTCTACGATGGGCATCACCAACGCATAGATGAGGTTGGTCAGCAGGAGCATTCGCATCCCGAGCGGGTGCGTATTAAAAAAGTGGATTTCGCGTGTCAGTTTTTGCAGCATTACTTACGCCGTGGTTAAAATGTCAGATAAAATGCTTTCAATCGACAAGGTAGCACCACAAATCACTTCATCAGATGCGCCGTAGTACATTGTGATTTCATCGCCATGAACCAGGTGTCCGTTGGTGAACACCACATTGCCGAAAAAGCCGGTGAGTTCGTAATCGGCCGCCGGTTCAAAAATGGGATTGTGCGAGCGCGCTAATACCTTGGACGGGTCCTGCAAATCGAGCAATACGGCCCCGAGGCTGTACCGGTGATTGCTATCGGCGCCGTGGTATATTTCCAGCCAGCCCGCCGCTGTTTTGATCGGCGCAGCGCCGGCGCCCACGCGGGCACTGTCCCACCAGCCCTCGCGGGTGCGCAGAATACAATGGTGGCCGCCCCAGTGCAGCAGATCGGGCGAAGAAGCGATCCAGATAAAATTGCCACCGAGTGCAATACCTGAGGGGCGGTGAAAACAAAAATATTTGCCGCCGATTTTCTCTTCAAACAGCGCGCAATCCTTGTTATGTGGCGGAATAATCATGCCCTCGCGGGAAAAATGCCGCCAATCGGTGGTGCGCATTAAGCCCACGCCTACGCCGTTCTCCGACACCTGGGTATAGGTCAGGTGGTAAGCGCCTTCCATCAGACTCACCCGGCTGTCTTCGATTCCGAAGGTTTCCAGTGGGCCCTGCCCAACTATTTTGGTCGGAAAATCGAGCGGCTCGTAGAAATGTACCCCGTCGTCGCTGCAAACCAAACGAAGGTGCGAAATAGTGGAGAGGTATGATTTGCCCTTGTAGACGACAAAACGCGCGTCGGTAAGATCGACGGCAGGGTCATTTTTTTCAAATTCCAGGATTTCCATGCTGCCGTCTTCCCGCAAAACCGGAAAAGACACCATGCCTTCTTTTTGCACCGGCCGCTCTGCCACACGCAACAACAACCAGGTTTTGCCTTCAAAATGAAACACGCCGGGGTTCAGCACACATTCCACCACCAGGCCCGGCCGGCTCGGTTCTATTTGTTTGGTGGTGAGAATTGGATTTTGTGTAAAACGTTTAACCATGATGGTGTTTGGTTGGAAAAAGGAGGTTTGGGGGTTTGGGGGTTTGGAGGTTTGGAGGTTTGGAGGGTTGGGGGTTTGGGGGTTTGGAGGTTTGGTGGTTTGGAGGGTTGGGGGGACGGAGGTTTAGGACAGCCCCAAAACTCCTAAACCTCCAAACTCCTAAACCCCCAAACCTCCAAACCCCCAAACCCCCAAACCGCCCAAACCCCAAACCACCAAACCACCAAACCCAAAACCACAAACCATAAAAAAAAACAGCGTT
>CAUJEY010000103.1 GCA_963169325.1 Bacteroidota bacterium | reverse complement strand
ATCCTCCCAATGCTACCCCCCACACCCCCACACCCCCAAACCCCTAAACCCCCAAACCCCTAAACCCCCACCCCCCCCCAAAACCTCCAAACCATCAACTATTAAAAAACTTATTCATGAAAAATACCACCCTTGTCTCCTTATCCTTTTTTGCCCTGGCGACTGTTTTACTCGCGGCATGCGGACAGCAGGCCGAAAACAAACCGGCTCAACTGGCTGCCCTGAAAGAACAAAAAGCCCAACTGGAAACGCAAATCACAGAACTCGAAAAAGAAATCGGGGCTGCAAACGGCGCCCCGGCACGTGTCCATCTCGTGGGGCTCACCGAATTGCAGCAACAACCCTTTCGCCACTACATCGACCTGCAAGGCCGGGTAGACGCTGAAAACAATGTGCCCGTAACGTCCAAAATGCCCGGCACGCTCACCAAGGTGCTCGTTAAAAACGGCGACTTTGTGAAAAAAGGCCAGCTCGTAGCCCGCATGGACGACGATGTGATGCAAAAAGGCCTCGCCGAACTGGACCTGCAACTCAAAACCGCCGTAGATATTTACAACCGGCAAAAAGGGCTGTGGGATCAAAAAATCGGTACGGAAATCCAGTTTATCCAGGCAAAATCCAATAAGGAATCGCTGGAGCAGCGGATTGCGACCACGAAGGAGCAAATGCAACAATCGTTCATTTACGCGCCCATCAGCGGCACCGTGGATATGGTGCTGCTGAAGGCCGGCCAGGCCATCGCGCCGGGCGTACCCCTGTGCAGTATTATCGACCTGGGGCAACTGAAAATCGTGGGCAACGTGACCGAAGCCTACGCCGCTAAAGTGCGCCAGGGCTTCCCGGTGCAGGTATTTTTCCCGGATTTGAACAAGGAGGTTACGTCGCGCGTCACCTACGTGAGCAAAAGCATCAACCCCACCAACCGTACGTTCACCGTGGAGTGCAGCCTGCCCGCCGGTATCGACTACCGCGCCAACATGATTGCCGTGATGAAAATTGTCGACTACCAAAATCCGAACGCGATCGTTATACCGGTCAATTTGATTCAGACCAGCAGCGAAGGCGAGTTCGTGTTACTGGCCGAAAAAACCGGCGATAAAAAGGCCGTCGTCAAAAAAGCGACGATCCGCCAGGGCGACAACTACAACGGTATGGTGGAAATAAAAGAAGGTCTGAAAAAAGGCGACTGGGTGATTTCGACCGGATTCCAGGATGTGAATAACGGCGAAACGGTGGCGTTTTAGGCTGCCGGAGCCGGCGCTGCCTCAAGCCGTGTCAGGATCGATTCCCGGGCAGATACCATTTCTTTAAGCTGAGGCGCAATTTTTTCAAATTCAGCGTCAGATAGGGCAGGTATATGCGCCGCAATAAGTTTTAGATTTTCAACCTGGCGTTGCCAGAGCAATTCAAACGCCAATACTTTGTCAGATTCAGATGGAAGCGATTCAATAAACGGATTCCATTCATGGGAAAAAAACGCTTCAACCGCATCCGGAGAAAGGGACACCAAACGCTCAAGCTTTTGTTCTATTTGTTCATTGATTGTCTTTTTCATGTTTGCGGCGTTCGAGTTCTGTTTGAAGGAGCAAAAGGTTGTCTAATGCTTCGTTGATCAAAGACTGAATGGTTTGGCTTGAATATTTTTCAAAGCCGTAAACCGGCTGAGTTACTAAAAAAAGTATGCGTTTCTGATGTTCAAGAAGGTTTATTAATTCCCGTTCAGAAAGGTTTTTAAAGTCCATTTATTTCGTTTTGCCTTTGCAAAAATAAACCTTTTAAACGTTTTTTCAAGTCAAATCGCATTTAAGCAAATCCTCTCAACGCAACGATATGAAAGAATTCAAACCCACTTCCTGGTCTATCGATAACCGGACGAGCATTTTTATTATTACCGTGCTCATTACGCTCACCGGTATCATGTCGTACAACTCCCTGCCGAAGGAACAGTTCCCCGACGTAGTGGTGCCCACGATATTCGTGTCCACCATCTACCCGGGCGCTTCGCCGACGGATATGGAACAACTCGTGACCAAACCCATTGAAAAACAACTCAAGGGCATCACCGGGGTAAAAAAAGTTACCTCCTCCTCGGTTCAGGACTTTTCGAACGTGATCGTTGAGTTCAATACCAGCCTCGATGTTGTCATCTGTAAGCAAAAGGTAAAGGACGCCGTGGACAAAGCGAAACGCGACCTGCCTACCGACTTGCTCGAAGATCCCATCGTGTCGGAGTTCGATATTTCTGAAATCCCCATTATGAGCGTCAATATTTCGGGTGATTTCAGTTTGGACAAACTCAAAGACTACGCCGAAAAGCTCAAAGACCGCATTGAAGAAATGCGCGAAATTACCCGGGTTGACCTGGTGGGCGCGCTCGACAAAGAGGTGCAAATCAACGTGGATAAGTACAAAATGACCGCGGCCCAACTCACATTCCGCGACATTGAAAACGCCGTTGCTTTTGAAAATATGACCATCTCTGCGGGCAATGTCGATATCGGCGGCATGACGCGCTCCATTTCTATTCGCGGCGATTTTAAAGACGTCGAACAAATTAAAAATATAATCGTCTCCTCGCAGTCGGGCGCTCAAATGTTTCTCAAAGACGTCGCCGAGGTGAAAATGGGATATGCCGAACAGGAGAGTTTCAGCCGCCTGAACGGCAAAAACGTGATCGCCCTCAACGTCATCAAGCGCAGCGGCGAAAACCTGATCAACGCCTCCGACAAGATCAAGGAAACCGTGGAGGAAATGAAAAAGTCGGACTTCCCGGCCAACCTCGACGTGGTTATCACCGGCGACCAGAGCAACGCCACCCGCGTGACGTTGCACGACCTGATCAATACCATTATTATCGGGTTTATCCTCGTGACCATTATCCTGATGTTTTTCATGGGCGGCACCAATGCTATTTTCGTGGCAATGTCTGTCCCCTTGTCCATGTGTATCGCCTTTATGGTGTTGCCTGCATTCGGATTTACCCTGAACATGATCGTGCTGTTCGCCTTTTTACTGGGGCTCGGTATCGTGGTAGACGACGCCATTGTGGTGATTGAAAACACGCACCGGGTGTATCACGACGAAAAAACGGATATCATCACCGCGGCAAAAAAAGCGACGGGCGAGGTATTCCTCCCGGTACTGTCGGGCACGGCCACTACCCTGGCGCCGTTCTTTCCGCTGGTGTTCTGGGGCGGCATATTCGGGAAGTTTATGCACTTCCTGCCCGTTACGATCATTATTACCCTGACGGCCTCCCTGGTTGTGGCTTATATTTTGAATCCCGTTTTCGCCGTGTGGTTTATGCGGCGCGAAGGCGACGACTCCATGAAAGTGGACCCGACGAAAGTCCGGCGCCGCACCATTGCCGGGTACGTGTTGTACGCCCTGGCGCTGGTGTATTTCTATGCCAATGGCAATATGTTCATGGGAAATCTCATGGTCGTCATGGCGCTCCTGATCGTGTTGTACCGCTATGTGCTCAACGGCCTCGTTACCCGGTTCCAAACCAAAGCCTGGCCGGCTATGCAGAATTTATACGCCGGTTTTCTCAGTTTCGCCCTCGGCCGGCCCTGGACCATGCTGATCGGCATGTTCGTGCTGCTTATCGGTTCCTGCGGTATCACGGCCAGTCGGGAAGCCAACATCGTGCTGTTCCCCAAAGCCGACCCCAACTTTATCTACGTTTACCTGAATATGCCGGTGGGTACCGACGTGCACATCACCGACTCGCTGACCCGGATTGTGGAGCGAAAAGTAGTGGAAACACTCGGTAAGGACAATCCGATCGTGGAGTCGGTAATCGCCAATGTAGCCCTGAATGCTTCGGAAGATCAGTTCGACCGCTCCGCCGTGTCCAATAAAGGCAAAGTGGGCGTGGCATTCGTGGAATTCGGCAAACGCAAGGGGGTAAGCACCAAGGAGTACATGGACGATATTCGGGAGGCCACCAAGGGGATTATCCCCGGCGCCGAGATCACCGTGGACCAGGAACAGGGCGGCCCGCCGAGTCCGAAGCCGATTTCGGTGGAAATACGCGGCGACGATTTTACCCAACTGAGCGAAGTCGCCACCTATGTAAAACATTACCTCGACTCGCTGGCGATTCCCGGTGTGGAAGAGTTGCGCAGCGACCTGATTATGTCCAAACCGGAAATAAACGTCCGGATCGACCGCGACCGGGCCAACCGTGAGGGTATCAGCACCGCGCAGATCGGCAGCGAATTCCGCACCGCCATTCTGGGCAAAGAAGCCAGTAAATACCGCGACGGCGAAGACGAGATTCCGATCAATATTCGCCTGCAAAAGGATCAGCGCGAGAACATCAATGCCGTGGAAAATCTAAATATTACCTTCCGCGACATGAACATGGGCGGGGTGCTGCGCTCGGTACCCATGGCGGCGCTGGCCGATATAAAATACACCAACACCTTTGGCGGTGTACGCCGCAAAGACCAGGAACGTATGGTCACTTTGTCGTCGAACATCACGGCCGAATACCAGCCCAAACAAACGCAGGTAGTGAATGCCGTGAAAGCCGCATTGCTCGCCCTGCCGGCTTATGACGGCGTTACAGTCGGTTTTGCCGGCGAAGACGCTGAAATGATGGATGCCATGAACTTCCTGGGGCGTTCGCTGATCATTTCGTTGTTTATCATCCTGCTCATCCTCGTTACGCAGTTCAACTCCTTCGGTAAAACGCTCATCATTCTAACCGAGGTGGTCTTCTCAATCATCGGGGTGTTGTTGGGCATGGCTATATTCAACATGGACTTCTCCGTGATCATGATGGGCGTGGGCATTGTGGCGCTGGCGGGTATCGTGGTGCGAAACGGTATTCTGCTCGTCGAGTTCACCGATGTGTTGCGCGCCGAAGGGATGGCCGTTCGCGAAGCCGTCATCGAGGCGGGCCGTATCCGGATGACGCCGGTACTGCTCACGGCTACGGCGGCCATCATGGGCCTGGTGCCGCTGGCGGTAGGCTTCAACATCGACTTCGAAAGTCTGTTCGCCCACGGCGACCCGAAAATTTTCTTCGGCGGCGACTCTGTGGCGTTCTGGGGCCCCCTGTCGTGGACGATCGTATTCGGCCTGAGCTTCGCCACATTTATCACGCTGATTATTCTGCCGGTGATGTATTTGAAAGGTTGGGAGTTGAAGGAGTGGTGGAGCAAGCACGCGTAAGCAGGGAAAGTCAAAATGTAAAATGTAAAAGTCAAAATGTAAAAGTCAAAATGTAAAAGGGGGCTCCATACTTCGGATGCCCCCTTTTACATTTTGACTTTTACATTTTGACTTTTACATTTCCCTGCCTTTCACATTCCCAAAGCCCGTTTCAGCGCCTCCACATTCACCCTTACTTCCGGCCGGTAAAACGATTCCAGGATGTCGCGTTTTTCCCGTTTGCTCAGGTGCAGGCTCAGCGATGCCTCGTTTTCTTTTTTCATTGGGCGGTAGGTGAAACGAATGACTTCGAGTTGGTCGTCGCCCAACACGTCATTGAGCAGGCCCAGGGCCATATCTTGTTCAAAATCTTGCATGGCGGTGAGGTTTGCGGCGGCGCTGATCGGAGAAAGCAAGCTCTCGATGATTCCTTTATTGTCGGCCTCCTCCACCGGGCTAATTTTTTCCCAACAACGGATTTGTACGATCAACACTCCCGACGTGTTTTCCCGAATCCAGTCCTGGAATACCTGGCCGAAGCGCGCGGCGATGGTGATGCCGTAGTTGTCGCGAAAGCCGGCATCCATAACTTCCAGCGCCGGGTGCGCCGGCAGCCGGGTATTGGGCAAAATAAAAGGGAAAGTACAGTTCATCCGCAGGGCCGTGGTAAAAGCAAGGCTGTCGGGCTGCTGGTGGGCGAACAGTCGGCTGAAGTCCACGCCGTCTATTTCCGGCTGGATGGAACGGCGGCGGTTATCGGGCGGCTGCATGAGGTACGATACGCCCTGCGGGCTGATGAGCATGCGTCGGGCGTCGTTGAGAATGAAAGGTGAAATGACCATCATGGGTATTTTGGCCTCCCGCTCGGGTTGGCGGTAGTCGGCCAGGCGTTTACCCAGAACACCCCGGCAATTTTCGTTCAGTTGGCGTTCGAAGAGGTAACCCCGGTCTTTTCGGTAGGTAAATCCGCCCGACTGGAACGTTCCGACGGGAAAAAACAGGTCGTTCGACAGGATGGCAAAGCTCACGGGGTTCAGCAGGTCGCGGCCCATATCGTCCACAAAGGTGGTATCGTACAAAGAATAGGGCGCCCCTTCCTGTACTTGCTGGTACAGTTCGCGCAGGTAAGCGGCGCCGAGTATGCCGCCGGAAGCGCCGCTGATGAGTGCCGTTTGGCGGAACAGGCGTCCGCCGGTTGCTTCGTCGGCGCGTTGCAGGGTTTGTATGGTCCAGATGGCCGAGCGCATACCGCCGCCGCTGACGCAAAGAAAAACCAGTTTGGGGCGCTCTACCCCGGCGGCGCGGTTTTTAGCCAGCCAGTTGTTGAGGATGTCCAGGGTAGCGGCTTCATCCTGCGCTATCCTGTCCGGGGCGCTGATTTGCTCCAGGACTTTATAATTGTACTCCACCCGTTTTTCTTCCTGGTAATCGATGCCGTAAGCGCGGTTCCAATAGTGGAAAAATCCCAACCCCGTGGTGTAATTGACGATCACCATCACCAGAATAAACACCAGGGTACCCCAATGCCGGAACCAGAACGTGATGGCGCCGAACATCGCCATAGCCATACTGGCCAGCAGAAATATGGTGGCGCCTGCGGGAATACGCGCCCAGGGCTCGTCCATAAAAAGCCCGAGCAACATCAGCAAAAGCACGGCGATGATCTGCACGGCGACGGCGTTGAAGTGGTTTTGGCGGAACACCCGCCCCAGTATCTCCGGGTCGTAGTGGGCGACGCTGCGCACCAGACGCAGGTGCAGGCGCTCGGTGATATAAGTATCCACGCGCCAGCGGGTGGCGCCGGCGCGAATTTCCCACAGGGTGGGCAGCCGGTATCCGGGCGCTAACAATTTGCTGCCGGGGCGGGGCACAAACTGCCCGGCCAGCGCGAACGAAGCGAGGTCTTTGTTGGTCAGGTGCAAATACACCGCCAGCGCCCCGGCCAGGAACAACATACCGGTCAGAAAGCCGGCGATATTCAACAAGATCGACCAGCCGTTCGTCAGTTCATTGAACCACTGAAAACGGGTGGACGCGATCAGAAAAGTGACCAGAAAAGCCAGGGGAATAATAAAGTTGTTGACGCTAAACTTGGTAAACGGCGCTTCCAGGGTGGCTAAAAAGGGAAAACGGTGCGCGCTGAGCAGGTAAGTGGTGAGGTTCCAGATCAGGAAAAATGCCCCGCAGGCCGCTCCGGTGATGAAAAAACTCCAGAAATCCGTTTCACCGTGGTATTCGGGGGTAAGCAGCAGGTAATAAATGCCGAAAAAACGCCCCGCCGCGCCGGTCATCAACAAGGCCAGAAATATCCATAACCCGATTAGCATCAGGTGGTTGCGAAAATGCAGGATCAGCAACCGGATGGGAAAGGAGTAATATAGGGAGCGTGGACGAAGCATGTGCGTGGAAGGGGAATGGCTTGATAGCACAAGATACAACGTCGGAAGCAGGTCAGATTTGCTAAAACCTATCCGGAAATTTTAACAAAAATGAAAAGAGCCAAGATATCCGGCCCACAACAATGTGTGCGCTTGCCTTGACAAAAACAAAATCCGTGAAAATCCGTGAAAATCCGTGTACAAAGTCTGCGTCATCCGTGTTCCCATCCTCCTACGAGGGCCGCTCAAGCAGGATGGGAACACGGATGACACAGACTTTGTACACGGATTTTCACGGATTTTGTTTGTTGAAATATACCCGGAATGTCTCGTGTTAACCCCGAATTTTACCAGAACACAATATACAACGCCGCCAAAACACCGATCACCAGCAATGCGCCGATCGCGAAAGTCTGCGAGGTGCGGAATTGTTCCACATCCACTTTCATCGCTTTCGGGTTATCCTTGCTTTTGGGATCGGCTAAGCTGATCACGGCCATCAGGGCTACCAACACGAGGAACACCCAGCCCATCCGGTCGAGGAAGGGCACTTCCGGCATCAGGAATTTGATCCCGAAGCCCATGGGGATCGTCAGGAGGGCAGCCACGAGGGCGGCAGTGGCGGTAGCGCGTTTCCAGAAGAACCCGAGCAGGAAGATGGCGACAACGCCCGGAGAAATAAGGCCGGTAAATTCCTGAATGAACTGGAAGCCTTGTTCGAGCCGTTGCAGTTGCGGCGCTACCAGAATGGCAATCAGCATGGAGATGATCACGGCCCAGCGCCCGATACGCACCTGGGTATCTTCGCCGGCGTCTTTGTTCCAGTATTTTTTATACAGGTCCAGGGTAAATATCGTGGCAATCGAATTGGCTTTACCGGCCAGCGAGGCCACGATGGCGGCTGTGAGCGCTGCAAAGGAAAGTCCTTTCAGGCCGGGGCCGAGCAGGTTGAGCAGCACCGGGTAGGCCCGGTCGGGTTTCACTTCGCCGGCGGCGTTCACCATTTCTGCCTGGAACATACCTTTCTGGTGCAGCACATAGGCGGCGATGCCCGGGAGTACCACGATGATCGGCATGAGCAGTTTGAGAAAAGCCGCGAACAGCAAACCACTGCGCGCCGTTTCCAGTTTGGCGCCGAGCGCCCGCTGGGTGATGTACTGGTTGCAACCCCAGTAGTTGAGGTTGGCGATCCACATGGCCCCGATCAGCACCGTCATGCCGGGCAGGTCTTTGTAGTAGGGGTTGGATTTGTCAAAAATCATGTGGAAGTGCTCCGGCGCCTGCGCTTTCAGTTGGCTCAGGCCGGCCAGCATACCGCCGCCGCCGGTTTGGTCAGCCACTAAGTTGAGCGCCAGGTACGTCGTGGCTAAGCCGCCCAAAATGAGGATGGCCACCTGAATTACGTCGGTATAACCGATTACTTTCATACCGCCCAGTGTGATGACGATCGCAAAAATGGCGATGAACATCGCGCAGGCCGTGAAACTGAACCCGGAAATGGTGGATATGGCAATAGCGCCGAGGTACAGGATGGAGGTCAGGTTGACGAACACATATACCAGCAGCCAGAATACCGCCATCATGGTGGCAACCAGCGGACTGTACCGCTTCTCCAGGAACTGCGGCATGGTGAATATCCGGTTCTGGATGTAGCCCGGCATAAAAAACACGGCCACCACGATGAGCGTGAGCGCCGCCATCCACTCGTAGGAGGCAATGGCCAGGCCCATGGCAAAACCCGAGCCCGACATACCGATGAACTGCTCGGCACTGATATTGGAAGCGATCAGCGAAGCGCCGATGGCCCACCAGGTGAGTGCTCCTTCGGCTAAAAAAAAGTCGTTGGCATTGGTGACTGCGGCTTTTTTGCGCTGGTAAATCCAGTAGCCGTAGCCGGACACAATGAAGAAATACGTGATAAAGACAATGTAGTCTAAGGTTTGTAGTTGGTTGCCCATGCGTTTTGATGGTAATGCCGTCTGTCAGGCGGCGTGAAAAAAAAAGTAACGTCGGTTAAGGCGCCCAAATATAGAACAGCGTTTGCCGCATTACCGCAATGCCCGGAGATGATTCTGTTGAAAATTTCTTTTTTTAATTGTGTTGTGCGAAATAAAGAAAAAGCCTTTATCTTTGCGGCCCGGAAAATTCAAATCCGGTTAAGTAAACCCTTGCCCCTCCCATCAAGAGGAAAAAACAATAAGGTATCGTGGCCGAGTGGTTAGGCACAGGTCTGCAAAACCTGCTACAGCGGTTCGAATCCGCTCGATACCTCCGGAATTATTTTAAGCCGCCGTAACGCATGTTGATGTGTTACGGCGGTTTTTTGTTTTCCAAAAAGAATCCCCAACTTTGCTATCGCAAACCAGCACCCAACCGTATGAACCAAACGCCCGAACAAATCGCCCGCGACAACATAGACGCCGCACTTCTGCGCAGCGGATGGCTTGTTCAGGATAAAACTAAAATCAACCTGGGCGCGGCTATTGGCGTGGCCGTCCGCGAGTACCAAACCGACGCCGGCCCCGCCGATTATGTGTTGTTTGTAGACAAAAAACCGGTCGGACTCATCGAGGCAAAACGCGAAGAAGAAGGCGTGCGGCTCACTGTCCATGAAGAACAATCCACCGAATACGCGACGGCCAAACTCAAGTACCTGCAAAACGATCCCTTGCCCTTTGTATATGAAAGCACCGGGGAAGTAACCCGCTTCACCGATTACCGCGACCCCAAACCGCGCTCGCGACCCGTGTTCACCTTTCACCGGCCCGAAACCTTTCAGAAATGGATCAAAGAGGGCAAAACCCTGCGGGCTCGCCTGTTCGACATCCCGGAACTACCCACCGTCGGCTTGCGCGACTGCCAGACCACGGCCATCACCAACCTCGAACAATCGTTCCGCGAAAACCGCCCCAAAGCCCTGATCCAAATGGCCACCGGCTCGGGCAAAACCTTTACCGCCATTACCTTCGTCTACCGACTGCTGAAGTTTGCCAAGGCCAAACGTATCCTGTTTCTGGTGGATACCAAAAACCTGGGCGAACAGGCCGAGCAGGAGTTCAAACGCTACGAACCGCAGGACGATAACCGGCTGTTCCCCGAATTGTACGGCGTCACCCGCCTGAGCAGTTCATTTATCCCAGGCGACAGCCAGGTGTATATCAGCACCATCCAGCGCCTGTATTCTATCCTGAAAGGCGCCGAACTGGACGAACGCGAAGAAGAAGAAAACCCCAACGAAACCCGGTGGACACCTAAAGAACCCATGCCCGTGGTGTACAACGACCGCGCACCGATGGAGTTCTTCGATTTTATCGTGATCGACGAATGTCACCGCAGCATCTACAACCTCTGGAAACAGGTGCTCGACTACTTCGATGCCTTCCAGATCGGCCTTACCGCCACACCCGACAACCGCACCTTCGGCTATTTCAACCAAAACCTCGTGTGCGATTACGGCTACCAACGCGCCGTGGAAGATGGCGTGCTCGTACCCTATAACGTGTTCGAAATAACCACCAGGATAACACAACAAGGCGCCAAACTCGAACTGGGCGAATACATCGGCACCCGCGAAAAACTCACCCGAAAACAATTCTGGAATACCCTCGACGAAGACCTCGAATACAACGCCAAACAACTGGACGACAAAGTGGTGAACGTGAATCAGATCCGCCTGATTGTCCGGGCGGTTAAGGAACAATTGCCCGCCATTTTCCCCGACCGCTTTACACCAGCCCCGACGGGCGCGGTATTCGAAGTACCCAAAATGCTCATCTTCGCCAAAAGCGACAGCCACGCCGACGATATCATCCAGATCGTGCGCGAAGAATTTGCCGAAGAGAACAAGTTCTGCAAAAAGATCACCTACCGCAGCGAGGAAAACCCCAAGTCGGTGTTGCAGCAATTCCGCAACGAGTATTACCCCCGCGTGGCCGTCACGGTGGACATGATTGCCACGGGTACCGATATCCGCCCCCTGGAAGTGCTGCTGTTTATGCGCGACGTGAAAAGCCGCAGCTACTACGAACAAATGAAAGGCCGCGGCACCCGCACGTGCAGCCTCGAAGAACTGCGCGCCACCGGCACGCCCGCTGCCAAATACACCAAAGACCATTTTGTGATTATCGACGCCATCGGCGTGGAAAAAAGCCAGAAGACCGACAGCCGGCCGCTGGAGAAAAAACCGGGACTCTCGCTCAAAGAAGTGCTGGAAGGCGTGGCCATGGGCAACACCGATGCCAATATGCTCAGCACGCTGGCCAACCGCCTCATCCGGCTCGACAAACAAATCAACGACAAGGAAAAACTGGCCTTCGCCGAAAAAGCCGGCGGCCGCAGCATCCCCCAGGTGGTAAAAGCCCTGCTGAACGCCCACGACCCCGACACGCTCGAAGGTATCCGCTTAAAGGTGCACCAGGAAATGCCCGGCGCCAGCCCCGACGAAAAAAATGCATCATTCATCGCTCATCACTCATCACTCATAGAGCAGGCGGTTAGCGTGTTCGACGACTACGAACTGCGCAACTTCGTGATCGACATCCGCAAAAAATACGACCAGGTCATCGATCATATCAACCCCGACGAAATCCTGCGCATGGGCTGGGTGCAGGACAACAAAACCGCCGCCGAAGCCCTGGTGCAGGATTTCAGCACCTGGATCGAGGCGCATAAAACCGAAATCACCGCCCTCCAGATTTTTTATGGACAACCCTACCAGCGCCGCGAACTCACCTACGCCATGATCAAAAATCTGGTGGAAACCCTCCGGACCGCCAAACCCACCCTGGCCCCGCTCAGCCTCTGGCGTGCCTACGAACAACTGGAAACCGTGCAGGGCCAGCCCAAAAACGAACTCATGGCCCTCGTATCGCTCCTCCGCCGGGCCCTCGACATCGACGACACCCTGACCGCCTACGACAAAACGGTGGACAAAAACTTCCAGGACTGGGTGTTCCGCAAACAAGCCGGCGCCCGCAAATTCGACGAAGCCCAAATGCAGTGGCTGCGCATGATCAAAGATTACGTGGCCTCCTCCTTTCATATCGACCGGGAAGATTTCGACCTTAGCCCCTTCAATGCCCAGGGCGGATTGGGGAAAATGTGGCAGTTGTTCGGGGGAGAGACGGAGGAGATTATTGAGGAGTTGAATGAGGTGTTGGCGGCGTGATGATTGTACAATTGGGTAAATTAATCTGCGGTCTTCTTTAATCCGAAACTATCCCTTGCTCCGCCGGGTTTTGTGCATCAGCGCCGGCAACGTTTACGAAACTTTAAAAGTTTCGTAAACGTATTCTTCCCGTTCCCCATACACAAAATCCGGCGGAGCAAGGGATAAAACGTTGCATCAATTGTTAGTTTTTTATTAAATCCGGTCAAAAATCAGGCTTAAACAATCGCACACAAACAATTATGATCCGCACAACGGAATTGGAGGCCGCACAAAAATTCAGCCCCGGATACTTTATACGGGAGCAGATGGCATTGCGCAATTGGTCGCCGGACGACCTCGCTACAACAATGGGTATCACGGCGCAGCAATTGAATGAAATCCTGCAAGACCTGCAACCGCTTACCCCGGACCTGGCACACCAGTTGGCCGAAGTATTCAAAACATCTGAACCGTATTGGATAAATTTGTCCAACGGATACCATTTTTGGAAAACCGGCAAATAGTGACAGGCATTGCACAAGGAAAATATATTCCACCCTGTTTACAAACAATACCAGGCAAGTACTGTGTAATTGAAGTACTGTGTAATTGAAGATTTTTGTAACTACTTAGCCTAAGCCCGTAGGGCTGACATTTTGGTAGCATTTGGTCATTTATTCGCCGTCGGAACCGCGTAGCGGTGGTATTGTAATATCACCGCTACGCGGTTTTGCACTTGGCCCTTATTTTTCTACCAAAATGTCAGCCCTACGGGCTTAGGCTAAGTAGTTACGAATTTTTTATTTAAATATTTGGTAACTGCTTATCATAGGGGCAGCGCCCCGGTAATATTTGTAGTATTTTGGCGGCCTATATGTTTTGGAGGTGCAGCGCACCGTAACATATTCCGGTGCGCTGCACCTCCAACCACATTGTCCCATGTTTTGCTACAAATATTACCGGGGCGCTGCCCCTGTGCTAAGCAGTTACCCATTTATTTACATAACCGATGATCGATAAAAATCAATTGCCGAAAGGATGGGAAGTGAAGAAGTTGGGGGAGGTGTGTGCATTTGAATATGGCAAAGGTTTAACCAAGGGAAATAGAAATGAAACTGGAATTTACAATGTGTTTGGCTCAAATGGTATTGTGGGTAGACATTCTCAGTATTTAATCAAAGAGCCTTGTATCATTATTGGGAGAAAAGGGGCTGCCGGAGAAGTCCATCTTTCAACTTCACCTTGTTGGCCTATCGACACAACATATTTTGTAAGAAGAGAAGACGGTATCGATCTTAAGTTTTTGTTTTTTCAATTGAAATCGCTTCAATTAACCTCACTGGACAAATCGACTGCCATCCCAGGGCTTAATCGCAATGATGCTTATGATAAAAGATTTGTCTTCCCGCCACTCCCCACCCAACACGCCATCGTCGCCAAAATCGAGCAACTCTTCAGCGAGTTGGACAAAGGCAAAGAACAACTCGAAACCGCCCGGCAGCAACTCAAAGTGTATCGACAGGCGGTGTTGAAGTGGGCGTTTGAGGGGAAATTGACGAATACGGACGTAAAGGAGGGGGAATTGCCGGAGGGGTGGAAATGGGTGAAGTTGGGGGAGGTTTGCAAAAATGTGGAATATGGTTCAGCGGCGAAATCAAAAGAATTCGGGAAAGTACCGGTTTTAAGGATGGGCAATATTCAAAAGGGGCGTTTTGATTGGTCAGACTTGGTCTATACTAATGATGAGGCAGAGATTAGCAAGTATTCTTTGTATAAAAACGATGTGCTTTTCAACCGAACAAACAGTCCGGAATTGGTAGGCAAAACTGCAATTTACAAAGGGGAAAGACCTGCGATTTTTGCTGGCTATTTGATTCGAATAAATAGAATTGAAGAAATGATTGATGGGGACTTTCTGAATTATTTTATGAATAGCGAACTTGCAAAGCATTATGGGAATTCAGTGAAAACAGACGGTGTCAACCAGTCAAATATTAATGGACAAAAACTTAAAAGTTATCCTCTCCCACTTCCCGCCCTCTCCGAACAACACCGCATCGTTGCAGAAATTGAATCCCGCCTGAGCGTCTGCGACCAGATGGAGGCGACAATCGCGCACAGCCTGGGGCAGGCGGAGGCGTTGCGGCAAAGTGTGTTGAAGCGGGCGTTTGAGGGGAAGTTGGTGTAAATGGCACAGACACCGCCGGGGATTTAGGAGAATTTATACCGGGTTCTTTCGCAGTTCTTAATAAATTTGGGGCAGATAATTGTTTAATGGTTATGAAAAAGGGAGAATCAATTCTTGCAGTTAAGGATTTAGCTCAAATCCGGTCCGGTGCAGTGGCATTTGGAGATTTTACACTATTGGTTGGCCCTCAGGCCAGTGGAAAAAGTATTTTTTTACAGCTACTTAAATTGATCATCGACCGGCATCATATTTCCAATACGCTGCGGATCAATGGCTTTGATTGGGGTGGGCGAGCGGAAAACTTATTGGAATTATTTTTCGGAGAATCCATGTCGGGGATATGGAGGGCGGAAACGGAAGTTAAGTTCGAAGGCAAGTCCTATACTCCGGCCTCTTTTTTGCCCAAGCAAGGTGTGGGAGAAGCAGCCAAGGAAGAGCGGCTTTTTTATATTCCGGCACAACGGGTAGTGACGATGTACCAGGGATGGCCCCGGAGTTTTGGCGCCTTTGATATAGGTGATCCCTATGTGCTCAAGTCATTCAGTGAAACGGTGAGAGTGCTGATGGAAAAAGAATCCTCCAACGGGAAAGGACATCCGGGTAAAGTATTCCCCACAAGCGGGCGGATCAAGGAGCCGCTGCGGAAAGCCCTCGATGAAAGTATTTTTTATGGCGCTACGATTGAGATGGACCGGTCAAGCCTGAAAAAGCGCTTTTTACTTCAGGTGGGCGGAAGCAAATTACCTTTTATGAATTGGTCGGCCGGTCAAAAAGAATTTATGCCACTGCTCTTATCCCTCTATCATTTGATTCCTTCCTCAAAAGTTTCTACCAAAGGTAACATTCAATGGGTTGTTATTGAAGAGCCAGAGATGGGGCTACATCCCCGGGCTATTCAATCCGTTCTTTTGGTTTGCCTAGAATTGATTGAGCGAGGCTACAAAGTCGTCGTATCCACACATTCGCCGGTATTGATTGAATTGGCGTGGGCGATGAATTATATTCAGGCATATGGAGGTACTGCTGACAGTTTGTTCGAGTTATTTTCTATTCCTAAAAGTACCGGTTTGAAAAAAGACTTCAACCATGTAATTGCAAATAAAACGTTCAGGACATACTATTTTCAACGACAGGATGCTGGCGTACAGATAAAAGATATATCCTCCCTTGATGCCGGGAGTGAAGATATAGCGATTGCTAATTGGGGGGGGCTGTCTGAATTTGCTGGAAAAGCTGCCGATGTTGTCTCAAAACTAGCAAGCCATGAAGAAAAATAAACAACGAAAAACCGCTTCGATGACGTTTCAACAGGCCGTAGCAGAAACGCCGGACATTTCGAATTGTTACCAGAATGGCCTTCAGGCTTTGGGTACATACTCCAATAAAATTGATCTTACCGATAGAAGGTTGTGTGAAGGAAGTGTCGATATTGACAGCTGTGTTTTGAATAACTACCCGGGTCAAAACCGTTGGGATTATGCATTTTCTTATAATTCTGAAGTGTATTTTGTCGAAGTACATTCGGCAAATACAAGTGAAGTGTCAACTGTTCTGCGAAAATTGCAATGGCTCAAGGACTGGCTTAATTACCATGCTCCGGAAATAAACAGGTTAAAAGCAAAAGGCCAACCTTTTTATTGGATTCAATCCGGCAAATTTGCCATTGCATCCACATCTCCTCAATATCGGCGGGTCGTTCAAGAAGGATTGCGTCCCATCCCCAAGTTAAGTTTGTAAACATGTCCACCACCAACTCCGCCATCGTCACCAAAGTCTGGTCCTTCTGCAACACCCTCCGCGACGACGGCGTGGGCTACGGCGACTACCTGGAACAGCTCACCTACTTGTTGTTCCTGAAAATGGCCGACGAATACAGCAAGCCGCCGCATAATCGCAAGTTGCCTATTCCATCAGAGTATAACTGGGAAAGCCTCGTCGACCTGAAAGGGGCCGAACTGGAAACCCACTATAATACCATGCTGCGGGAGTTGGGCAAAGGCAAGGGCATACTCGGGCAGATATTCACTAAGAGCCAGAACAAGATACAGGACCCTGCCAAACTCTCTAAGATCATCGCCATGATTGACGCCGAGCAATGGTTGATGATGGGCGTGAAGGATAAAGGTGACATATACGAGGGTCTGCTGGAGAAAAACGCCGAGGACACCAAAAGCGGTGCAGGGCAGTACTTCACCCCGCGCGCCCTCATCCGGGCCATGGTGGAATGTGTGCGGCCCGAACCCATGCGCACCATCGCCGACCCGGCCTGCGGCACGGGCGGCTTCTTTCTGGCAGCCTACGATTACTTAGTGGCCCACCATAAACTAGACAAGGAACAAAGCCGGTTTTTGAAATACCAGACCTTTTTCGGCAACGAAATTGTGGCCAACACGCGCCGTCTGGCCCTGATGAACCTGTTTCTGCACAACATCGGCGACATCGACAGCGACAACTTCATCTCTCCCGCCGATGCCCTCATCGCCGACGCCGGCACCCGCTACGACTACGTGCTGGCCAATCCGCCTTTCGGCAAAAAAAGCAGCCAAACCTTTACCAACGAAGAAGGCGAACAGGAAAAAGAAGACCTCACCTACAACCGTCAGGACTTCTGGGCTACCACCAGCAACAAACAACTCAATTTCGTGCAGCATATCCGCACCATGCTTAAAACCACCGGTCTGGCGGCCGTGGTGCTGCCCGACAATGTGCTGTTCGAGGGCGGCGCCGGCGAAACCGTGCGCAAAAAATTGCTCGAAACCACCGACGTGCACACCATCCTGCGCCTGCCCACCGGCATCTTCTATGCCCAGGGCGTAAAAGCCAACGTAGTGTTTTTCGACAACAAGCCCAGCAGCAAGGAACCCTGGACAAAAGAAATCTGGGTGTACGACTACCGCACCAACATCCACCACACCCTCAAAAAGAACCCGCTTAAACTGGAGGACCTCCGCGACTTCATCACCTGCTATCATCCGGAGAACCGGCACAAGCGCGCAGAGACCTGGCATCCTGACACCAACCCCGAGGGTCGCTGGCGGAAGTTCAGTTACACGGATATCGTCGCGCGCGATAAAACCAGCCTGGATATTACCTGGCTCAAAGACAAATCTCTGGCCGATCTGGACAACCTGCCGGACCCGGATGTGCTGGCCGAGAATATTATCGAGAACCTGGAAGCGGGGCTGGCGAGTTTTCGGGAGATATTGGTGGCGTTGAATGGGAAGTAGGGGAGGGCGGTTTATATAGGAAGTGTAGATAAAATAATATCCAATCTTCGGCGTGGAAAACAAGATAGAAGCCGGCGACCAGCCTCGTCAACTATCCCGGTATCTCGAATATGCGGGCCAACAATTGCGTTACCCTGAAGATAAAATACTTCTTGTTTACCTCACTAAATACGGCAATGTTCCATCTCCGGCTTCAATGTCCGGGGAAGATCAGATACGACTCCGGGGTAACGACTGCCTGCATACTGTTTCTTACCCCATGGCTCATGTACCGGTACTATGGCGTCAATTTAAATAACCTTGCCGAATGTCTGAATTTGCTTCCTGCCCATCGGGACGCCTATTCTATGCAGGTGGCTACCGATTTGATCAATTTTTGCCGGCAAATGGGGGAGCATCTGCCGCAGATAAATAATATGGTAATATCGCTTAAAAGTTGAATCATGACCAACCTCGACGCACTCAACGAGCAACAACGTGAAGCCGTCGTCAGCGAAGACAAACGGTTGCTGGTACTGGCCGGGGCAGGCTCCGGCAAGACCAAAACGTTGTTGCAAAAAATCATCTACCTGATCGAGGAGAAGGGCGTGAGTCCGCTGGATATAATGGCCATTACCTTCACTAAAAACGCGGCTAACGAGATGATCGACCGGCTCATTTTGGTGGCCGATAAAACGGGTGGATACGAGGCGGTTATGCACGATAAAAAGAAAACAAAGTCGGAGAAAGACGCCGCCAGGCGCGATTTTGTCCGAAAATACAAGTGGATTGAAGGTTTGACGGTGCGCACCTTTCACAGTTTCGGGTACAGTTTGCTGCGCAACTTTGGCGTGAACGAGTTTGATAACAGATTCCGGATTGTCAGCGAGGAAAAAAGTAAGGAGGAGGATGAGTTTGCACGATACCTCGCTCCGGAAACGGCAACAGATGTTTTTAATAAACTCCTGATTCAGCAATGCGAGGATCATCAATACCTGCTTGCGCTGAAGCGTTATGTGCTGGACTATATCGTGGATAGAATTCACCTGAAGGAAGGCGGCATTCAGCGTTTGTATGGGGAGGGCAAGTTTTACACCACGTTAGACGGCACGAAGGTGCGCTCCAAATCGGAACAATACATTGCCGATTACCTGTACCGGCACAGTATTCCATACCAATATGAACCCCAGATACAAATTAAAGATTTTCCCCTCCGTCCCGACTTCTATATCCCGGCCGCCAACCTGTACCTCGAACACGTGAGTAACAAAAGTTATTCCATGCGCGACAAGGAGGAGCAATTCCACAAAGGGGATATTCTCTATGCAAAGACATTCGAGCGGATGGCGGAAAACTCTGCACTATTCAATCTCGCGCTGGATAACCTGTTACGCGGACGTTTACCCTCCAATTACAACACATCAAAAACAATCAGTTTTCAGGAGGCCTTCAAAGGGCATTTGGACCATGTAAAGGAATTCGTCCGGACGGTCATGCGCATCACCGATTTGATCAAAGTGGAAAACCTGAGTCCGGAAGAGGTTTTGGAAAATGCCCGTAAAGATCAGCACGAGCGCGTCCGAAATTTTTACGAACTGGCTATTCCTATCGTTCTGGAATATGAAAAATACTGTATCGACAAATCTTATTTAGATTTTAACGACCTTATTTCCCGAACGGTTTCCCTGCTTAAAAACCAGGAAGATATTGCGCATAAAGTGCGGACGCGTTACCCGTATGTGCTGGTCGACGAGTTCCAGGATGTCAATAACCTTCAGGTTGATTTAATAAAACTGTTGCTGACCGACCAAACGCAGCTCTTTTGTGTAGGCGACGATTGGCAAAGTATTTACGGATTCCGCGGTTCCGAAGTAGGCTACATTATTGAATTCGAAAAGCATTTTCCAAATTCCACTATTATCAAATTGAATTTGAATTATCGCAGTACGCAGAACATCGTGGGAGCCAGCAATGAAGTGATCAAAAACAACCGGTACAAGATTGAAAAAGATATCCGGGCTTCCAAAAATTCGGAGCACAAGATCGTGGTGTATGCCGGCATCGATGAAGAGGAGAATGTATCGTATTGTATGCAGCGGGTGCGGGAGTGTTTGGAGGAAGGTATACCGGCGGAAGAAATGCTGTTTCTTTACCGGCGCAGTAAGATGTTTCACCCCTTTTTTGAAGGGTTGAAGAAGGAAGGCTTGAGCGTGCCGTACAAAACGATCCACGCGGCTAAGGGCCTTGAAGCCCGGGTAGTGTTTATTGTCGGCCTGACCGATGGTTTTGGCGGCTTCCCGGACGTCTGGTTGGAAGACCGGATTTTTCAGGTGGTAAAAAAGGCCAACCTGGATTTGTTATTGGAAGAAGAACGGAGATTGTTTTACGTGGCGCTCACCCGCGCCAAAGACAAACTGTTCCTGATAACGGAAAAGGGCCGGGAGTCAAGTTTTTTAAAGGAAATACCGGACACATACACCGTGCGCACGGGTATTCCTATGCCATCGGTGGTGGAAGAGGTGCGGCTTTGCCCGACGTGTTTTAGTCAGTTGGAAAAGATGTTTTCGTATTGTCCGTATTGTGGGCAGAATCAAGCAAATTCCGGATAAACCTATGATTGCGAACTTCTTAGTAAATATTAAATTTCAATAAATGTGTTTGAGTTCTACAAAATGTTTTAAAAAATGACGCGCTTCACTGATATTTGCTGAAACGGCTTATCAAAAGCGCACCAGGTACTATGAAAGAAACCACACCACAATTCAATGATCTTTTGCTGTACACTACCCCAGACGGCGGAGTGAAGGTTGATGTGATTTATGAGGGCGAGACATTCTGGCTGAGTCAGAAGAAGATGGCGGAGCTGTTTGGAGTGGATAGAAGCGTCGTCACGAAGCACATCCAGAATGTGTACAAAGAAGGTGAGCTAGAGGAAAATTTAGTATGTGCATTTTTTGCACATACTGCTGCCGACGGGAAAACCTACAACACACAATTTTACAACCTCGACATCATCATCGCCGTCGGCTACCGCGTAAACAGTCAGCGGGCAACGCAATTCCGGATATGGGCCACTCAAACGCTCAAGGAATTCATCCTCAAAGGTTTTGTGCTCGACGATGAGCGTCTGACGCAAGGCAAACGTTTTGGCAAAGACTACTTTGAAGAACTGCTGGAACGCATCCGGGAAATCCGGGCGAGCGAGCGGCGGTTTTACCAAAAAATCACCGACATCTATGCGGAATGCAGCCTGGATTACGATCCCAAATCCGAACTGACGCAAACCTTTTATAAAACGGTGCAAAACAAACTCGAATGGGCCATCACCGGCAAAACAGCCGCCGAACTCATTGCCGAACGCGCCGGCGCCGACAAGCCCAATATGGGCTTGTTGACCTGGAAAAATGCCCCGGCCGGTAAAATTCTTAAAAGTGACGTGTCGGTTGCCAAAAATTACCTGGATGAAAAAAAAATCTCCGAATTGAACCGCATCGTCAGCATGTACCTGGATTACGCCGAAAACCAGGCAGCACGCCAGAAATATATGACTATGAAAGACTGGGTTGAAAAATTAGACGCCTTCCTGAAATTCAATGAGTATGAAGTGCTGCAAAATGCCGGTACGGTGTCGGCAGAAGTGGCCAAAAGCCTGGCGGAGAAGGAATATGAAAAATTCCGGGTCGTGCAGGACCGGCAGTACGAATCGGATTTTGACAAGGAAGTGAAAAAGGTATTGAAACAGTAAACTTTTTACCCATAAACAACCGTATTTAATACAACCCCACCCCATCAAACCGCCCGATCAGCGCCTTTTTTCGCGCATACTGCTCCCGCAGTGCACTCATTTTATCTTTAAAAGCAGGTATTTCGTCCTGATAAACTGCCAAATCCTGCAAATCCTTCAACGTCGCCGCGGCTTTATCGTAGGAGGAGCCGGTCGCTTTCAGCAGGTTTTCATCCACACTGGTCCACAGGGCTGCCTCCTGCCGGGCCATATGTTCCATACGCCGGATATGCGCCCGTTTTGTCGCCTGCTCTTCCCGCTTTAGCCGTTCTTTTTCTTTTTTGTGGATCAGTGTTCTCATTGCTACCAGGGAAGGGCTGGCCGAAGATGTGTGTTTTTTTGATGGCGTGAGTTGCCGGAGGAATTTGTTAAAAGACTTGCCTAAGCGCGGTTCGTCATTGGCCAGGCGTACCAACCAATCCGTTCGTTCATTTTCAGGGAGCGCTTCGATGAGTTGATGGAAATCTGGTCCCTGGGTTTCTATCACCGGGCTGATCGATTGTGCCGCGGCCACCAGATCGGAGTCGATTTCAAAAAATTCGACAAAGGCTTGTAAGCCTCCGGTCAGTTTGGTCAGGTTGGCAGGAATAGGTGGAGGCGTTTTGTCCGTCGTTTCTTCATCCGGGGTATCTTCCTCATCTTCTTCATCATAATATGCGCTAAATCCCAGAGCAAACTGCATCCACAGCAGATACAGGGCCCGGTAGTCGCCTGCCAGAATATCTTCACGGATTAGAGCCAGATCGTCGAGGCTGTAGCTGTCTTCTTCAAGCCACGTGCCTCCACCTTCGTTGCTAAAATAGATATCGAGCAGGAAACAAGCCTTGTGCTCCGTCAGTTTGACATAATCACTGGCCCATTTGCCCTCAAAGGTGTAAGCAGCCAGCGCCTCCGGGTCGACCAATTCTTTCGGCAGGCGAAATATCAGTCGTTTGGCGCCCCAATTGGCCGCGTACAGCATCGCATCGAAATACTTTTCCACGGCCTTTTCCTCGTCTTTCGGAAAATCACCGTATGAATAGCTAAATGTTGCCGATGTAGCCGTTGGATGTGTACGGCTCGACCAGGAACCGATTTCTTTGCGCTCGGCCTCGGTGAGCGGCCGGTCGATGGAGCGGAAGTGATAGAGTTGAAATTCGGACATGACGACAAAGGTATATTTCGATTATCAGGATTGATAAGGTTTGTATACAATCCCTCACCTCGCCGTACCTTCCCGCTCCAATTTCAATACCACATCATGCGCAAACGCTCCCTTTCCACGCAGGCCCTTTCCATACAAGACTGGATGAAATACCGGCCCTACGAACGTTTCTCAAACTACGACGGGTATTACCTGAAGCAAGCCAATGCCATTTTCAACCTGCTCAACCATCCGACCGAGGGGTTCCGTAAATATTTCAAACGGGAGCACCTGCTGGAGTTGGCCATCCTGATCACCTGCCATTTTGAAGACTTCATCAACGATATAGGGCTGTGGAAGGCATTGGTACGCAAGCACCGGGAGCTATACGGATATGCAATTCCGTTTTACAAGCCGGAGGGTTATGATCCTGAATATTTGAATCCACATGATTTTGCTTACCTGATTTGGCATCATCTGGGTAAAATGGCGCAAAAAACACTGGGCCCTTTCAGCCCGGGCCTTCGACACATTGCCTACCAATGTTACCAGCATTTCGAGGTGCGCATAGATGAAGCCCCGGTGACCGATTTCTACGAGAAGTGGCTAAAAATAGGCCCGGACACGCCCTTTTTCGACCTGAAACGCCGGTTGAAGTGGATGGCTTTCGAGAATTACCTGATCGGACCTGAATTTGGCCGCGGCATGATCGCAGAGCTGGACGAAATGGCAGAAAAACATTCGGAAATGTTTCAGGAAATAGACCCGGGAAGGTTGGCCTATGGTATGGAAGACGAATATTTATACCAAAAAAGTGCATCCTGGTGCGCTATGACTGCGCCGGATTGGCTGGCTGAAGTAGCGCGTTGCACCGACGATGTTCGCCCCAAAATCCGACGATTGTTTCAGCGCGTGAGCGGTACTTTTCTCTATGACGGTTGCGATGACCACTATTATCACTTCCGTTTTATCCGCTCGAACCGCCTGTTCCATATCCGGCGCGAGTCGGTCAATCTCGAAACGGACGATATGAGAACGGGAGTTGAAGCCGGCGTGTTCGGTATTGTCAACTGGTGCGACGAGTGGTGGCTGAGTGGCACCTATATGGGTTGGGAATTATCCGCAAAAGATATTGAGAAAATGCGTTTAGATCCGAAGGCAGTTAATTTCTATGGCTGGACAGATGCAGAACAACAGTTGATACGAAACAGGACTGCCGAAATGGAGTCGGCCTTTATCGAATATTTTGGCGACCGGTTGGTCGTATTCCCCAATCAGAAAGCCATGGCCGCTGCCATGGAAGCCCAGCAAGCATTTTGGAATGAAAAGAAAGTGCAGAAAAGTGCGCCTGCAACAGCCAAATCCAAACTTGCAAAACAGATCGCCAGGCAATACACGGGATTTAAAGACCTCAATTTTGGAGACCGGAACAGCGTGGCCGCCTATTTTATCCCCGGCGAAGGCGTATTTATGTCGCCGGTGGTTCCAGAACTAATCCGCCGACTCCAGGCAGACAAGCTCTCCACGGAAGAATCGGACGAACTGTTCTACACCTTGTTTAAGGAATGTACTCCACCCCTCGCGCGGCTGCTTGTCGAACGCTATACAGGCAAAAATCTGATATTTCCCCAGATGGATAATCCGGATTTTGTGGCCCAACACTTTGAATTTTTTCTGCACTATTACAATCCCGGCGACTTTCGGGAGGTGGTGCCGAATTTGAGTTTGGTAGGAGAGAGGGAGGCTTCTCACACCGAAGAGATTGAGACAAAAAAATGAACCCCCGCCAAACTATGTAGATACAGGCTTCCCCGCACGGACACGCCTCCTCCACATTTTTTCGGCCTCCAGCAGGAGGAACGTGGCAAGGCCTAATCCGGCACAGAGCAACATTTCATCCCAACGCAGGGGTGTCACCTGGAAAAACCGGTCGAGCGCAGGGAGGTACACTACGGTAAGCTGTGCAACAATAGTGAGCAGCACGAGCCCCAGGAGTACCGGATTGGACAACAATCCCATAGAAAAAAGCGACTCCTGTGAAGAACGCGAGGCCATGGCCTGTCCCATTTGCATAAAAGCAAGCGCCGTGAAGATGATGGTTTGCCAGCGTCTGTCGGCAGCATTGGCGGGGTCGAAGTACAGCAGTCCTGCCCCCAGGGCCATCAGACCGATGACCAGGCCTACCCAGAGCACGTGAATACCCACACCGCTGCTGAAAATGCTTTCCTGTGGCGAACGGGGCGGTTTTTTCATGGTGCCCTTTTCGGCCGGTTCCAGACCCAGACCCAGGCCGAGCAAGCCATCGGTCAGGAGGTTGAGCCAAAGCAATTGGAGCGGGAGCAGGGCCACATGGATGCCGGCTACCGGCGCCAGGAGCATTACCAGCACCTTTCCAATGTTGCCGGCGATGGAGAATTTGATAAAACGGAGGATATTGTCGTAGATGGACCGCCCCTCTTCCACGGCTGCCACGATGGTGGCGAAGTTGTCGTCGAGCAGCACCATTTCGGCCGCTTCTTTGGATACGTCAGTGCCGGTGATACCCATGGCGATGCCTATATCTGCCTTTCGCAGGGCCGGCGAATCGTTCACGCCGTCGCCGGTCATGGCGACCACTTCCCCCTGATCCTGCAGGACCTGCACAATGCGCAACTTGTGTTCAGGCGTTACCCGCGCATACACGGAAACCTCCTGCACCACTGCGGCCAGCTCTTCCAGGGACATCTGGTTCAGGTCGTTGCCTGTTTTTACCCGGAAATTGTCGGTGATACCGAGATCATGGGCGATGAACCGCGCCGTGAGGGGGTGGTCGCCGGTAATCATCACCGGCCTGATACCCGCCATTTTACAGGTGGCCACCGCTTTTTTCACTTCCGGCCGGGGTGGGTCAATCATACCTGTCAGGCCGATAAAAATCAGGTCGTCTTCCCGGGGGCCGGCAGTATCCTGCCAGCGAAGGGCCATGCCGAGTACCCGCATCCCGTTTTGGGCCATTTGCTCATGGGCGGCATCAATGCGCTGTTTCCAGTGTTCATCTATGCTGACGGCGGCGCCATTCAGCAATATATGACTGCACAAGGGCAGCAGCCCGTCCACGGCCCCTTTCGTAAAAGCGACAAAAGCGCCGGGGGAGTTCGCCAGTGTATGCAGTGCCCCGGGCAAACTTTCCGGCGAGGCAGGGAGGCGGTGAACCGTTGTCATACGTTTTCGGACGGCGTCGAAGGGCAATTCTTCTACCCTTGGCAGGACCGTTTCAAGTTCGCTTTTTTGCAGGTTCACCTGCGCAGCCGCCACGAGCAAAGCGCCTTCGGTCGGGTCGCCGATGGGCAGATAGCGGCCGGTTTGCGGATCGGGTTGCATGGATGCGTCGTTGCACAAGGCGCCGGCAGCCAGGGCCAGTCCGATTTCCACGGGTTGGGATTCCAGGAACCCGCCCTGCGCGCCGGGTGCGCCCTGTTGGTGGCTTGCCGAATTCTGCAATGCCAGGTTATGCCCCGCTACGTCAATGATGGTAACGGTCATGCGGTTTTCCGTGAGGGTACCGGTTTTGTCTGAACAGATCGTGGTTACCGACCCCAGGGTTTCCACGGCAGGCAATTTGCGGATAAGGGCACGGCGGCGCAACATACGCTGTGCGCCCAGCGCCAAGGTTACGGTCACCACGGCAGGCAGTCCTTCGGGCACCACCGCGACAGCCACGGAAACCGCCGTCAGGAACATTTCGTCGAGTGTTTCGCCATTTAACAGGCCGATGACCATCACCAGGGCAGCCACCGCAACGCCGCCAATCGCCAACTGCAAGCCCAGTTTTTCGAGCCGCTGCTGAAGCGGGGTCATCTCTCTTTGCACACTTTGCAACAGCGTGGCGATTTTGCCCAACTCGGTGGCCATGCCGGTACCTACGACCACTGCCGTGCCCCGCCCGTATGTCACTACGGTGCCCATGTACGCCATGTTGCGGCGGTCGGCCAACGGTACATTTTCCTGTTGCAGTGCATCCGTATTTTTTTCCACGGGTTCCGACTCGCCGGTCAGGGCCGCTTCCTGGATGCGCAGGTTGACGCTTTCCGCGATACGCAAATCGGCAGGCACGGCATTTCCGGCCTCCAGCAACACCACGTCGCCGGGCACCAATTCCTTGGCTGACAGCTCCTGTAATTGCCCGTTGCGGCGCACCCGCACCAGCGGTACCGACAGCCGTTTGAGTGCAGCCATTGCTTTTTCGGCATTGTACTCCTGCAAGAAGCCGAGCAGTGCAAAAAGTACGACGATGGCGGCAATAGCGACTGTTTCCGTCGTCTTTCCCAGCAGGCCCGATATGACGGCGGCTGCTATGAGGATCAGCACCATCGTATTGGTGAACTGGGAGATCAATAATTTTAGCGGCGAAACGCCCCTTTTTTCCTGCAATTCATTCAGCCCGCTGAGGGCCTGGCGGGCAGGTATATCCTCCGTTGCGAGGCCTGTTGCCATCTGGGTTTTAATCTCCTGCTCCAGCGCAGGAATATCAATTGCGTGCCATTGTTTGTCGTTCATAACAAGCGAGATAGCCAGGGGATGATGATAGATTTGAAGCTAATGTAGGAGAAAATACAGGTTTGTCTACCTTTCGTGCTGCGCCCTTTCCTGGAATCCCCTCTTGAAACCGATGTTTGCAGTGTGATTTATCGTCACCCTGCAACGGAAAGAGACTTCCCCCCGTTTTGTTACAAAAAAGTCGAAATTTTGCCCCCGATTTGTTACAAAGAAAGCATCCCACACGCCGCTGCCGGCATTCACCTTCAACACCTTGACCTGCCATGTTTGCCAACATCTCCCTCTTGCTGACCTTCGTCGTGTACCTCGCCCTTGTCCAGTTCAGCAAAATCAAACCACCAGGCGGCGACTATGGAGTGGGCTACGCCTGGTACTTCTTTTTCCTCGGTCTGGCACTTTTTGTCACAAGCCTGTCGGCCACCATAGCCATTGGTTCCAACGGCGGTTTTTCCTGGACGCCCGGCCAGGGCATTGGCGGAAAACTGCTCATCGGCGCCGGCTGGTTGATTTTCGGCGTTGCAACCATGACCTGTGCCAGTTACCGCATGGGGCTGCCCGATGAGTTTCCGTTCTGGATGCGCTGGATTTTTCAGCACCACGGGGTCATCTGGTGGCCACTACTGACCCTCGCGCCGGCTGTCCTGCTCGCGAATCCCAACCTGATGCCGGCCGTTTCGCCCGGCAAGGCCCACCTGCTTATGAAAGTGGCGTTTTGCCTCAACGCAGCCTTTTGCCTGTCGCTCTACTGGGGGTACAAGCAAGTGCAGGCTCGCAACCTCGCCGCCCGCATCGAAGACGACGACCAGCGCCCGGACTGGGAGGAGCGAAACTACGTGAGTTATATCGCCGATACGACCGCTCAGGAACTCTGGTATGCGGGTCATTCTGAAAAAAACGGCGTGCGGCGAAACGCCTTCATCAAAGTCACCTCCGGCGCCGAGTGGCAGGCCGATCTGCTGCGGGTGCTCTCGGCGGAAGACGACCACTGGGAACTTTATCCCTTCACCGCCGACCACAGCGTGGACCATCCCGCCGGTTTCGAGCAGGCCCTGGAGCAAAGTATTCGACGCTTGGCCGGGCAACTCCGCGGGCATTACGCCGGACAGAGTTTTCAAAAATCGCAGGACAAAGACGGCCTGAACATTTGCAAACTCGTAGAAGCGCTCGATAAATGGTTTTTCGACCCCGAGACGGACTTCCGGCCGGCCATGCGCGAACTCGATGAGGCTTTGGCTGCCGCGCCGGC